>NZ_JBQQBR010000071.1:0-39971 GCF_052245935.1 Nonomuraea sp. 3N208
TCAGGGTCGGGCCCCGGCGCCAGACTGTTAGACGGGCTCATGCGGCCCAGAAGAAGCTCCGGCGTCGGCGGGCAACCCACCCCCATTTTCACGCCTGTGTGGCGTCACCGGAAGGGAGAGGGGGACTATTAGCAGGCCGCGGCGTGCGCCCAGGTCACCGGGCCACGGCCAGGCGGTAGTCCCCGTCGGTGGTGAGGAGGTTCCGGTGCGTGTCCTCCGCGGTGATGACGCCGTCGTCCAGGACGAGGACCCGGTCGGCGGCGTCCAGGAGGGCCGGGCTGCTGGTGATCACGATGGTGGTGCGGCCCCGGCGCAGCTCGGCGATGTTGCGCGCGATGAGCTGTTCGGTGACCGTGTCGACGGCTGTTGTCGGGTCGTGCAGGACGAGGACGTCGGCGTCGGTGGCGAGGGCGCGGGCCAGAGACAGCCGTTGGCGCTGTCCTCCGGAAAGGTTCGCGCCGCGGTCGCGGACGCCGTAGTCGAGTCCTTCGCGGTGGAGTGCGACGACGTCGGTCAGCATGGACGCCTGGACGGCCTCGAGGACCGTCCGGCTGGTACCCGACGGGTCGATGTTCGTGCGGAGGGTGCCCGCGAAGATCTCCCCGTCGTATGGGTTCACCAGCATGTGCTCGCGGACCGCTTCGATCGACAGGTCCGCGATCTCCTGCCCGCTGACCCGCACCACACCCTCATACGCGCCGGGCGGGACGCTGACGGCCAGGACCGATGCCAGGTCGGCCGCCGTGCGCGGCTGGTAGGCGGCGATCGCCACGAACTCGCCGGCGGACACCTTGAACGTCAGCTTGCGCAGGGACCCGTACTGGACGCGGTCGACCTCGAGGTCTCCGCCTGCGGCCGGGCGGTCCCGCCCCGGGGTCGTCACCGGCGGCGCGGCCAGCACCAGGGCCATCCGCTCGGCCGACGCGCGCGCCATCATCACGTACTTCGGCATCTCTGAGAACAGCTTGAGCGGTTCGATGATGAACTGCGCCAGCCCCACGGCCATGACGAGCTCCCCGATCGTGATCTGGCCCTGGAACGCGAGCCACCCCGCCGTCAGGGTCACGGCGGCGGCGAGGATCGCGTTGAGTGCCAGCACGGTGCCCGCGTACGCGCCGTTCACTCTGGCGACGACGATCGCCTGCTGCTTCGCCTCCGTGCTGACCTTCCGGTAGGACAGGAACGCCGCGTGGTTGCCGCCGAAGCCGTGCAGCGGGCGCAGGCCGATGATCAGGTCGGCGACCTTCGCGCCCGCCCGCGCCACCCGCGCCTGCTGTTCGCGGGTGCTGACGCCGATCCGCTTGGACATCACGCTCAGGATCGACAGGATCGCGACGGTTCCGACGATCACCAGCAGTCCGAGCTGGATGCTGGCCATGCCCAGCGCCACCGCCGTGATCAGCACCGCGACCAGCGAGCTGATCAGCAGCGGCACCACCTCGATGATGTCGGCGGTCTGGTCGGCGTCCTCGGTGGCGATGGTCAGCACCTCGCCGGACTTGAGGTCGACGTCCCTGGCCACCGGCTGGAGTCCACAGGCCGCGACCCGCACCCGCCAGCGGTGCGCCTCGGTCGTGTTGGCCTTCTGCAGGATGCGCATCCCGAACCGCCACGACAGCGACACAGTCGTGATGATCACGGCCAGCGCGGCGATCGACAGGGCGAGCGAGCCGAGGCTGCGGTCCCGCATCGTGTGTTCGACGATCAGGCCGAGCGCGATGGGGAAGGCGGTCTCACCCGCCTGGTACATGCCCATGAGGACGGTGCCCCAGGTCATGGCGCCGATGTTGCGACGCAGTGCGGTCCAGAGGATGCCGGACCCCGGGCGGGGCCGCTGCGTGTCAGGTTTCGTCATCGAGGTGGGATTACCTAACTGCCTTCTCGCCAGGCCTGCCACAGCCGCGCATACCGGCCGCCCAGAGCCACCAACTCCTCGTGCGTTCCTCGCTCCACAACGCGCCCCGCGTCCAGCACGGCGATCCGGTCCGCCGCCATCGCCTGGGTCAGCCGGTGCGCCACGAACAACGTGGTCCGGCCCATGCACGCGGCCAACACGGCCCGCTCCAGCTCGGCGGCGCCCTCGCTGCCCGCCTCCGCGGTCGACTCGTCGAGCACCACCACCGGCGACCGGCCCAGCACCAGCCGGGCCAAGGCGATCTGAGCGACCTTGGTGACGTCCAGGCGCTCGCCGCCCTCGCCGACCATGGTGGTCAGCCCATCGGGCAGCGCGTCGACCCACCCGTCGGCGCCGGCCGTGCGCAACGCGTCCATCAGCTCGGCGTCGGTCGCTTCCGGCGCGGCCAGCCGCAGGTCGTCGGCGAGCGGACCGGAGAACACGTGCGCCTCCTGCGTCAGGATGCTCACCAAGGCCCGCGCCCCGGCCTCGTCCAGGTCCGCGAGGTCGGTCGGCCCGATGCGCACCGATCCGGCCTGGGGGGTGCCGATGCCCGCGATCAGCGCGGCCAGGGTGGTCTTGCCCGCGCCCGTCGCGCCCACCAGCGCGAGCGAACCGCCGGCCGGGATCGTCAGGTCGACGTCCCGGAGGACCGGCTCCTCGGAATCGGGGTAGCTGAACGTCAGTCCCTCGATCGTCACCGGGTACGGCGTGACGCCCGCGGACACGGCGGCGGCACTGCCCACCAGCCGGTCCTCCGCCGCCTCGCCCAGCACCCCGACCAGCCGGGTCAGGCTCGCGCCCGACTTCTGCGCCTCGTCGAAGGTGAACATGATGGAGCCCAGCGGGTTGAACAGCCGGTGGAACAGCAGCGGGGCCGCCGACACCTCGCCCAGGGTGGCGGCATCGGCCTCCAGCAGGGTGTACCCCACCACGATGATCAGGACCAGCCCGATGAACTCGGCCCGGTTCTCTCTGCCGACGAACCGGCCGAAGATCCGGAACACCTCGATGCCGAGATCGCGCACCCGCCACGACTCACCGGTGACCTTCTCGCGGAAGGCGTCTTCAAGGCGGTACGCCCGGACCGTGTCGATCCCGTTCAGACCGCTGATCAACGCTTGCGCACGGTCGGCCTGGGCCGCCCGCTGCTTCCGGTAGAGCGGGGCGGACCGGGGGAGATACCAGCGCAGAGCCAGCGCGTACGCGGGCAGCGCGCCGGCGCCCGCCAGGCCGAGTCGCCAGTCCAGTCCGAACATGCCGGCCGTGGCGATGACGACCAGCACTCCCGCCGAGAACACCGTGGGGACGGCCGTGCGGATGCCCTTGGACAGCACGGCCACGTCGTCGCCGACCCTGGACAGCACGTCCCCCCGGCCGACCTGCTCGATCCGCGCACTCGGCATTCCCAGCACCGCCCGGACGGCGCCCTCGCGCAGCTGCGCGAGCAGACCCGCGCCCAGCCGTCCGATCAGGTACGTCGACGCCCCTCTGGCCGCCGCGCCGAGCAGCGCGGCGGCCACCATCAGCGCGCCGACCGTGACCAGGATCGATTGCGGTTCGCCTGCGATCACCCCGTCGACCACCCGGCCGAGCAGGAGCACCGGCAGCACCTCGAGCGCCGCCCCGGCCACCGTGGTGAGCATGGTGGCGACCGTCAGCCATGGCACTTCGCGGCAGTGCGCCGCGATCCAGCGGGTGGCCTCGCGTCCGGTCGCCGTGCGCAGGGTGGCCGGGGCGACGCGGGTGTCGGGGGTGCTCATGCCCCGACCAACACCGCGCGGTCCGGCCCCCACAGGGCCGCGAGCGCCGGCCAGTGCACGCATCTCCGTGGATCCATGAACATCGAAGAGAGCGCCCTCAGGAAGGCACCACCATCGGTGTGCCGGCGACCGGATCGGGCACCACGACGCAGGCGAGGCCGAAGACCTTCTCGACCAGCTCGGCGGTGACCACCTCGGTTGGGGCGCCTTCGGCGACGATGGCGCCTTCTGCCATCGCGATGACGTGGTCGGAGAAGCGGCAGGCGAGGTTGAGGTCGTGCAGCACGACCACGATGGTCTTGCCGGACTCCGTGTTCAGCTTGCGCAGCAGCCGCAGGAGCTCCACCTGGTGGTTGATGTCCAGGTAGGTCGTGGGCTCGTCGAGCAGCAGCAGGTCGGTGTCCTGGGCGAGTGCCATCGCCACCCAGACGCGCTGCCGCTGGCCGCCGGAGAGCTGCCGGAGCGGGCGGTTGACCAGGTCGGCGGTGCCGGTGGCGTCCAGGGCGCGGGCGACCGCGTCGTCGTCGCGATCGGTCCACCGGCGGAACCAGCCCTGGTGCGGGTAGCGGCCGCGGGCGACCAGGTCGGCGACGGTGATGCCGTCGGGCGCGAGGGGGGTCTGCGGCAGCAGCCCGAGCACCTTGGCCACCTCGTGGGTGCTCAGCTCGGTCAACGCCTTGCCATCGAGGTACACGGCGCCGTGGCGGGGCTTGAGCAACCGGGCGAGGCCGCGCAGCAGCGTGGACTTGCCGCACGCGTTGGCGCCCACGATCATGGTGATCTTGCCGTCCAGGACCTGGACGTCGAGGTTGGTCACGATCGCCTGGTCGTCGTAGCCGAGGGTCAGGCCCTCGGCGTGTAGCCGGGTCATCCGCCCGCTCCTTGCCGGTTCGTGGTGGCCAGCAGCCACAGCAGGTAGGGTGCGCCGACCGCGCCGGTCACCACGCCGGTGGGCAGCGCCGTCGGCAGCAGGTGGACGGCGATGAGGTCGGCGGTGAGCAGCAGCGCGGCGCCGACCAGCGCGGTTGGGATGATCCCGCCGGTGGCGGGGCCGAGCAGCCGGTTGGCGATCGGTCCGGCGACGAGTGCGACGAAGATGATGGGGCCGGCCACGGCGACGGCGAGGGCCGTCAGCACCACTGCCGTGGCGAGGAGGCCTGCGCGGCTGAGCTCGGTACGGGTGCCCAGTGCCCGAGCGGTGTCGTCGCCGAGTTCGAGCGCCCGCAGCTGCCGCTGCAGGAGGATCGCGGTGGGCAGGAGGAGCACCAGGGCGCCGAGGAGGAGCCGGAGCTCGCTGGCGTCGGCCTGCCCGACGGAGCCGGTCAGCCAATGCATCGCCTGCCGGGCGTCGGACAGCTGGGCTCGGGACAGCATGTAGCCGATGAGGCCGTCGAAGAAGAGTGCGACGCCGATGCCGATGAGGATGAACCGGTAGCCGGCGACTCCGTCGCGCCAGGCGAGCACGTACATCAGCAGGGCGGCGACGACGGCCCCGCCGAGGGCGAGCCCGCTGACGGCCAGTCCGCTGATCTGCAACAACACGATCCCGCTGATGGCGGCGAAGCCGGCGCCGGAGGTGATGCCGACGAAGTCGGGGGAGGCGAGGGGGTTGCGCAGCAGCTGCTGGAAGATCGTCCCGGCGGCACCGAGGGCGAGACCGACCGCCAGCGCGGACGCCGCGGTAGGCAGCCGCAACCCCTGGACGACGAAGTCGACGCTGGGGTCGTCGCGCAAGTGGAGCACCGAGGCGATGACCTCGCCCGCGCTGAGCTGGAAGCTGCCCACCATCATGGTCAGCACGAACAGCGCGCAGACGGCTACGGCCAGCGAGCACGTCACCACAAGGGAACGGGTGGTCCGGCGACGCCGGGTGATTCGCAACGCGCCGGCGGTCGCGGCCGGTGGCGCAACAGGTGTGGTCGCTGTCATGGTCACACCTCCGACAGCCGGGCGTAGCGGACGATACCAACGAACGCCGGTGCCCCGAGCACCCCGAGGACCACACCGACCTGCAGCTCGTCGGGAGCGATCGCCACCCGGCCGAGCACGTCGGCCAGCAGCAGCACGATGGGGGCGAGCAGCATGGAGTACGGCAGGATCCACCGGTAGTCCGGGCCGCAGACGAACCGCGCGACGTGCGGTACGACCAGCCCGACGAAGACGATCGGTCCGCAGGCGGCCGTGGCGGCGCCGGCGAGCACTGCGACGACGGCGAACGCTGCCGCTCGGGTGCGGGTGACCTGCTGGCCGAGGCCGCGGGCCATATCCTCGCCGAGCGCGAGCCCGTTGAGCGCCCGCCCGAAACCCAGCGAGGCGATCAGGGCGATGATGAGGAACGGCGCGACCCCGGTCAGGATCGGGGCGTACCGTCCGGCCAGCGACCCCACCTGCCAGAACCGCAGCTCGTTCAGCGCGTCCACGTTGGTCATCACGATGCCGGTGGTCACCGAAGCCAGTCCTGCGGTGACGGCCACGCCGGACAGGGCCAGCTTGACGGGCGTGGCGCCCTCCCGGCCGAGCGAGGCGATCGCGTACACCAGCACGAGGGCCGCGATCGCCCCGGCGAAGGCGAACCAGACGTAGACGCCTGCACCGCGCACGCCGAGCACCGTGATGGCGAAGACCACGAAGGCGGCCGCGCCGGAGTTGATGCCCATGACCCCCGCATCGGCCAGCGGATTGCGGGTGACGCCCTGCAGGATGGCGCCGGCCACGCCGAGGGCGGCGCCCACCAGGATGCCGAGCAGCGTGCGGGGCACGCGCAGTTCCAGCGTCACCGTGCTGTTGATCGACCCGTCGGTGTCCAGGCTGCCCAAGGCGCTCAGCACCTCCGGCAGGCCGATCGAGCGCGAGCCCAAGGTGACGCTGAGAAAGGCGACCAGGGCCAGTAACACGCACAGCACGGCGAGCCCCGGCCCGAGGACCGAGACTCTGCGTGCGAGATGTGCCGAGCTCTTCATCAGTGGTGATCAGCTGCCGATGTTCGGGTCCGCGGACTTCACTGCCGCCGTCAGCTTGTCCAGCTCGGTGGCGAAGTGGCTGTACGTGTGCAGCCAGTACGCCGGCCACGACACGACCGCCCCCGCCTTGGCTGCCTTGATCTTGAACCACGTGGGCTGCTTCTTACCCCAATCGGCATTGGAGGTGGGCTTGAAGCTCCGGCCGTCGAACAGGATCAGGTCGGGCTGGTACTTGTCGGCGTTCTCCCAGCTCAGGTTCTCCCAGTACGGGAAGCCGGGGTCCGGGCTGTCCGGGTTGATCACCTTCATGCCCCAGCTCTGGAAGTCCAGCAGTTCGGGCGCGTACTTGGGGTTGGCGAAGTACAACTTGTCGTCGGCGGGCGACATCGCGGCCACGGTGAGGTCCGGCTTGGCCGCGACCGCCTCCTTGAACGTGGCGACCGCCGCCTCGAAGCGCTTCTTGTTCGCGGCGATGTCCGGGGAGTCGACGTCGGCGCCCAGGCTCTTGGCGAGGTCCTCGTACCCCTTGGCCAGGTCGACGATCGACTTGCCCTGGGAGACACCCACCACCGGGGCCAGCTCGGCGAGCTTCTTGCTCTTCTCGTCGACGCCTTCCTCCAGGCCGCTGTGCGCCTTCTCCGCCGGCCACCAGTCGCCGACGATCAGATCCGGCCGCAGGGCAGCGGCCTTCTCCACGTCGATCTTGCCCCACTCCTGGCCCAGGATCTCGATGCCGGTCAGGTCGAGATCTTTCAGGTTCGCGTCGGTCTTGACCGACTCGTCGGCGTAGATGCCGACCGGCTTGATGCCGAAGGACATCAACGCGGCAGCCTCGCCCGCGTGCGCGATGATCCGTGACGGGGTCTTGTCCGCTTTGACGACCTTGCCGGACCCGTCGGTGAACGACCAGGGGCCGGCGGGTGCGGCGGAGGGTGCGCCGGAGGCTGCAGTGGTAGTGCGGGCGGTTTCCGCGGAGCCGCAACCGGCGAGCACAACGCTCAAGGCGGTGACTACCAGGACCGGACGCCATGCGCGCATGGTGGAGCTTCCATTCTCGTATTGGGTGAGCCACCGAAAAACTTCAACAGTTAGGAAAGGCTAACCATAGTTATGGCTTTTGGCTAGCTGACTGTGATCGGTCTCACCGGCCACGAGGGCCGAGTTCCTCGGGGGAGAGGGCCTGCAGAGTCATCCACCCGCCGCTACAAGCCTGCCCTCCGACAAAAAGGCCGGACTAGGCGCGCCCGCCGGCCGGGCCGGTCGCCGGGCCGGTCGCCGGCGTGGCCGGCGGCAGGCCGAGCCGGGCCACCACCACCGCCACGAGCTCGTCCGGTGACAGCGCCACCTCCAGCACTATCCCGGACTCGTCCGGGTCGAGGTGCTCCAGGATCGCCCGCTGCGAGTCGAGCAGGCCGGCCGACATGTAGTGGTCGGTGCGGCGGGTCATCCGGTCCCGGATCAGCTCCGCAGACCCGTCGAGGTGGACGAACTCCACGTCCGGCGGGCCCTGTCGTAGCACGTCCCGGTAGGAGCGCTTGAGTGCCGAGCAGGCCAGCACCGTGGAGACGCCCTCGGCGTGCCGGGCGGCCATCCAGGCGGCCAGATCACGCAGCCACGGCCAGCGGTCCGCGTCGTTCAGCGGGATGCCGGCGCGCATCCGCGCCACGTTCGCCTCTGGGTGGAACTCGTCCGCCTCGGCGAACCGCAGCCCGGTCAGCTCGCTGATCCTGCGGGCCACGGTCGTCTTGCCCGCGCCCGACACGCCCATGACCACGATGTGGCGGGTGGGCGGGCGCTCACCAGTCATGGACGGTGCCGTCCTTGAGCCGGTTGAACGGCAGGTACGCCGGTTGGTACGGGAACCGCGCCGCGGCCTCCTCGTCGAGCTCCACGCCGAGCCCTGGCAGCTCACCGGGGTGCAGGTAGCCGTCGGTGAAGCTGAACGACTGCCGGAACACTTCGTTGGTCGCCGCGCCGTGCTGCATGTACTCCTGGATCCCGAAGTTGTGGATCGCCAGGTCCAGGTGCAGGGCGGCGGCCATGCCGACCGGCGAGATATCGGTCGGGCCGTGGATGCCGGACTTGATCTGGTATTGGGCGGCGTAGTCGAGCAGCTTCCGCATGGCCGTGATCCCCCCGGTGTGGGTGACGGCGGACCGGACGTAGTCGATGAGCTGTTCGCGGATCAGGGTCTGGTAGTCCCACACGGTGTTGAAGACCTCACCGATGGCCAGCGGGGTGGTGGTGTGCCGGCGGACCAGGCGCAGCGCCTCCTGGTTTTCCGCCGGGGTGCAGTCCTCCAGCCAGAACAGGTCGTACGGCTCGAGGGCCTTGCCGAGCTTGGCCGCCTGGATGGGGGTCATCCGATGGTGCCCGTCGTGCAGCAGCGGCAGCTCGGGGCCGAACTCGTTGCGCACCGCCTCGAAGACCCCGGGCAGGTGGCGCAGGTAGGCGCGGGTGTCCCAGTCCTCTTCCGCGGGCAGCGCGGTGCGCTGGGCCGGCTCGTAGTCGTACCGCTTGCCGTCGACGCTGGGCTGGGCGGCCACGCCGTACACGGCATTGATGCCTGGTACGGAGGTCTGCACCCGGATCGACCGGTAGCCCATCTCCAGATGCCGGCGGATCGAGTCGAACAGCTCCTGCAGGTCCCGGCCCGAGGCGTGCCCGTACGCCATGATCCCGTTCCGGGACGCTCCGCCGAGCAGCTGGTAGAGCGGCATCCCGGCGGCCTTGGCCTTGATGTCCCACAGCGCCATGTCCACGGCCGCGATGGCGGCCATGGTGACGGGCCCGCGCCGCCAGTACGCCGAGCGGTAGAGGAACTGCCAGGTGTCCTCGATGCGATGCGGGTCCCGCCCGATCAGCAGGGGGACGACGTGGTCGGCCAGGTATGACGCGACTGCCAGCTCACGCCCGTTGAGGGTGCCGTCCCCCAGCCCGGTGATCCCCTCATCCGTCGTGATCTTGAGAGTGACGAAGTTGCGGTCAGGGCTGGTGACGATGACGTCCGTCGCGATGATCTTCACGCAGTGCCTTTCTCACAGGAGGTGCTGGCGAAATTGTCTCCGGGCTGCAGGCTCTCCAGAAGGGACAGTTCGTCGCGGCGGCCCCGCTGGGCGTCCAGGTCACCACCGGATCCCGCCGGCCGGCGGGTGTCGGTGCCGCGGATGACCGCCAGGAGCCGGGTGGCGGCGAGGTCGAGGGCCATGGTCACCATTCCGCGTAGGAACCGTCCCGGTGTCGCCAGATGGGGCTGCGCCAGGCATGTCCTCTTCTATCGGCGGAGCGGACCGCCTGATCGTCGACCTCAATACCCAGGCCGGGTGCGGTAAGCCGCTCGACGTGTCCGTCCACGAAAGTCAACGGGGTCTTGTCGAGGCAGTAGTCGAGCACCTCGGCGCCAAGGTTGTAGTGGATGCCGATGCTCTGTTCCTGGATCAGGTAATTCGGCGTGGCGAAGCCGACCTGCAGGCAGGCCGCGAGGGCGATCGGGCCGAGCGGGCAGTGCGGGGCGAGCTGCACGTCGTACACCTCGGCGAGCGTGGCGATCTTGCGTACCTCGGTGATGCCGCCGGCGTGCGAGAGGTCCGGCTGGGCGACCGCGATGCCGGCCTGGAAGACGGGCAGGAACTCCTGCCGGCTGTAGAGCCGCTCACCGGTCGACACGGGGATGGTCGTCGAGCGGACGAACTCGCCGATGAGGTGCGAGTTCTCCGGGACGACCGGCTCCTCCAGGAACATCGGCCGATACGGCTCAAGCAGCGGCGCCACCCGGCGAGCGTTGGCCAGGGTGAACCGCCCGTGGAAGTCGACGGCGACGTCGCGGTCGTCGCCGAGCACCTCGCGGGCGGCAGCCACCCGGGCGACCACACCGTTCAGCTCGGCGACCGAGGCGACCGGGCTCATCTTGCCGGAGGCGTTCATCTTCACCGCGGTGAGCCCGGCCTCGACCTGGGCGGCGACGTGGTCGCGGACCTCGCCGGGCTCGTCGCCGCCGACCCAGCCGTACACCCGGATCCGGTCCCGGACCGGACCGCCGAGCAGCTGATGCACCGGGGCGCCGAAGTGCTTGCCGGCGATGTCCCAGAGAGCCTGGTCGAGGCCCGCCACGGCACTCGCCAGGATCGGACCGCCCCGGTAGAACGAGCCCTTGGTCAGCACCTGCCAGTGGTCCTCGATGCGCAGCGCGGCCCGGCCGATCAGTAGCTCCGCGAGCTGGTCGACGGCGGCGCGGACGGTCTCGGAGCGCCCCTCGCAGGTGGCCTCGCCCCAGCCGACGATCCCGGAGTCGGTCTCCACCCGGACGAAGAGCCAGCGGGGGGCGACAAGGAAGGTCTCGATGCGCGCGATGGTCGTCATGCCGTCAGCCCTTTGTCGCGCCGGCGGTGAGGCCGGAGACCACGTACTTCTGCACGAACAGGGCGATCACCATGATGGGTACGGTGACTACCGTGGCCGCGGCCATCAGGCCGCCCCAGTCGATGCTGGCGTAGCCGACGAAGTCGAAGATCGCCACTGGCAGGGTCTTGGTGTCGGCGTCGGAGAGCACGAGCGCGAACATGAAGTTGTTCCAGGAGAAGATGAAGGACAGGATCCCAGCGGTGGCGATGCCCGGCACGGACAGCGGCAGGATGATGCGGCGGAACGCACCGATATGGGTCAGCCCGTCGACCAGCCCCGCCTCCTCCAACTCCGCGGGCAGGCTGTCGAAGTAGCCCATCATGATGTAGACCACCAGCGGCAGCGAGACGAACATGTGGCTGATGATCAGCACCCCGAAGCCCCCGACCATCTTCAGGTTGGAGAAGACGTAGTACCAGGGCACCAGCAGCGAGACGCCGGGGATGACCCGCGCCATCAGCACCACCAGCGCGGACTTCTTCATGTTGAACCGGCTCATCGAGTACGCCGCCGGCCCGCCGAGGATGAGCGACGCCACGGTGGCGGCGAACGCCACCCAGAGGCTGTTGCCGATGAACTGGACGTAGTTCGCCTGCTGGAGGACCTTGGCGTAGTTGTCCAGGGTGGGGGAGAAGACCAGCGCCTTGCCCGTGTCGTAGATGTCGACGTTGGTCTTGAGCGACGCGGCGATCATCCAGAGCAGCGGCGCGAGCAGCGAGAGCACCACGAGGGTGAGCGCCACCACGCGGAACGCCTGGTACGCGGGACGGGGCTTCATCGCTGCGCCTCCTTGCGCCGTGCGGTCAGGGCCCACATCGACCCGATGATGATCAGGAAGAAGAGGATGAGGACGGTGGAGGAGATGCCGTACTCGTTGTAGTCGAAGCTCAGGCCGTAGGCGTACACGTTGAGCGTCTCCACCTCGTGGAACGAACCGCCGCCGCGGCCCTTGGTGGCGTAGAGGATGTCGAAGGTCTTCAGCGCGTCGATGCCGCGCAGCAGGATCGCCACGGTGAGCGTGGGCATCAGCAGCGGCAGGGTGACGTGCCGGAACCGCTGCCAGGTGCTGGCGCCGTCGATCCGTGCCGCCTCCTGCGGCTCGTCCGACAGTGAGGTGAGCCCGGCGAGCAGGATCAGCACCACCATCGGCGTCCACTGCCACACGTCGATGAAGATCGTGGTGGGCAGGGCCGAATTCTGGCCGGCGAGCCACGGCTGCGGCCCGATGCCGACCCAGCCGAGGACCTGGTTGGCCAGGCCGATGTTCGGGTCGAAGATGAGCCGCCACATCATGCCGACCGCGACCGGGGTGGCGACGAGCGGCATCAGGATGGCGACCCGGACCCACTTCTGCCCTTTGAACGGCCGCCAGAGCAGCAGTGCGATCGCCATCCCGAGGACCACCTCGAACAGCAGCGCCACGACGGTGAACGTGGCGGTCCGCCCGACCGCGGGCCAGAACCGTTCGGTGTCCGACAGGACGTCGAGGTAGTTCTGGAGGCCCACGAACTCGCTCTCCGCGCGGACGGATCCCTCGGCGTCGGTCAGGCTGAGGTAGCCGGTCCAGGCCAGGGGGAACACGAGCAGCGCGGCCACGAAGATCATCGCGGGTGCGGCGAAGAGCCATTTGCGGTGGTCGTTGGCCCAGCGCACCCAGCCGGGCGTATCGGGTTCGGTGGGGGCGCTGCGCGGCGCCTTGGTGGTGGTGATCGTTGCCATGAGATCTCCAGGGATGTGCGGGGTACGCGGGTGGCGGGCGCTCGGCCCGGCCACCCGCGTGTGCCGCCTACTTGGCCTCGTCGTCCAGGAACTTCTGGAACGCGGTGTTGGCCGTGTCAGCGGCCGCCGCGACGTCGTTGCCGGTGATCGCGTCAACGATCGGCTGGCCGACGATCTCGCGGGCCTCGGCAACCTTCACGACCAGCGGCCGGTCATGGCCCACCCCGGCCTTGGTGCTGGCCGCGATGGCCTCCACCAGGTCCTTCGGGAAGGTCGACGTGCCCTCCGGGTTGGCCCAGACGGAGCTACGGGCGCCGGGGACGCCGGACTTCTGCTGGGTGAGCGTCTGTGCCTTGCTGGTGGCCCACTCGATGAACTTCCAGGCGTTGCCCTGGTTCTCCGAGCTGGAGTTGATGCCCAGTGCCCACGACGGGATGTTGTACGGCTTCGAACCGGACGGGCCGGCCGGGAACGGCGCGAAGCCGACCTGGTCCGAGATCTTGGATTTGGCCGGGTCGGTGGCGTTCTTGTAGAGCGAGTTGGCCTCCGTGTAGAAGGCGGCCTTGCCCTGGGTGAAGATGGCCATCGCCTCGGGCCAGCCCATGTCGGTGCTGACGTTCGCCGGGCCGGAGTCCTTGATCAGCGCGCCGTAGTAGGCGTACGCCTGCTTGGCCGCGTCGCTGTTGACCGCAGCCTTGCCGCCGCCGTCGACGAAGTCGCCGCCGAAGCTGTAGAGGAAGCTGGAGAACTGGGTGACCGCCGGTGATTTGCCGGTACGGGCGACGAAGCCGGCGATGTCCGGCTCCGCCGCCTTGATCTTGGCGGCGGCGGCCTTGAGCTCGTCGAGGGTCTTCGGCGGGGCGCTCAGGCCGGCCTTGGCGAGCAGGTCCTTGCGGTAGTAGAGGACCTCCTGCTCGGTGATGATCGGGACACCGACCGGCTTGCCCTCGTGTGTGGTGGCCTCCACCGGGCCGGCCTGGAAGTCGCTGAAGTCCCAGTCCTTGTTGGCCTTCACCTGGTCCGACAGGTCGGCCAGGTACTTGTTCTTGGCGAAGAGCCTCCCCTCCTGCAGAGGGCGGTACATCATCACGTCGATGTCGGACGAGCCGGCGTTCAGCTTGACGTTGTACTGGTCGGAGAGCTGGTCCTCGCCGAGCTGGGTGATCTCGGCCTTGAGCCCGGTCTGCTTCTCGAACTCGGGCAGGGCCTGCTTGATGTTCTCGGTCCACACGTGGTTGGCCAGGGTGACCCGCACCGTGTTGGACGCGCCGCCGTCGCTGCCACCCCCACAGGCGGACAGGCCCATGGCGACCACCACGGCCAGAGACATACCGAATATCGATCGACGTCGCACGTCATCTCTCCTTTCTGTCATGGCCGCCGCCCCCCGGAAGAGCGCCACGCTCTCGTAACATCTGCTTAATGCCGGGATGCTAGGACAAAAAAGCAGACTTATTCAAGAGTTGGTCTTCAACTGATATGCTCTGTGGCGTGAATCAGTCCTCCCCAGGGGGCGCACCCACCCGGCACGCCCCTGCCGAGGCTGGGCTGCACGCACGCGTTCTCGACCACCTCGGCACCGCCATCTGCAGCGGTGACGTGGCCGCCGGTTCCGTGCTGAGCATCGACGACCTGGTCGACCGCTATCAGGTCTCCCGCTCGGTGATCCGCGAGGTGCTGCGGGTGCTCGCATCTATGGGACTCATCGAGACCCGGCGCCGGGTCGGGATCATGATCCAGCGCGCCGAGGTGTGGAGCGTCTTCGATCCGCAGGTGATCCGCTGGCGGCTCGCCTCGGACGGGCGGATGGCGCAGATGCGCTCGATCACCGAGCTACGGACCGCGATCGAGCCGCACGCCGCCTGGTTGGCCGCCGAGCGGGTCGACGACGACGAGGCGAGCGAGTTGGTCGGGCTCGCGGCCAAGATGTGGGCCGCCGGGAAGGCCGGTGACGAGGCGCGCTTCCTCACCCTGGACATCGACTTCCATCGGCGGGTGCTGGACGCCTCAGGCAATGAGATGTTCGCGAAACTGCAGTTGATCGTCGCCGAGGTGCTCGCCGGTCGGCACCATTACCACCTGATGCCTCACTATCCGGACGAGGAGGCGTTGCAGCTGCACACCGACGTGGCCCAGGCGATCCAGCGACGCGACGGCGAGCGGGCCCGGGAGGCCATGGTGGGGATCATGGAGCAGGGGTTCGCCGAGATGAAGTCGATGTGGGAGCGGGCCGCCGAGCCGGGCGGTGCGTGACCGGCGCACTGTGGGTCGCCGTTGACCAGCGGGACGTGCGCACGGTTCGGGTGACTCGTACTGATCAGAGGTGCACGAGGTAGGCGCCCGCCGCGTCGTCCGAGATCGCTGCAGGCGCCCAGGTCATGCCGGCGGGTTCGCCGGACCGGTCAGGTGTGGACGGGGGTGCGCTGCTCAGGCTGTCCCAGCCGTTCGGTGGGGATCTGGTAGGTCTCGCGGGCTGTGGCGACGGCGATCGCGCTGATGGCGCACAGGATGGCGGTGAAGATTCCGACGCCGACCCAGCCCTGCAGCCCGAGCCAGCCCTCGGGGGAGACGATCCCGGCCGCGGAGGCGACGGCGAACCCGGCGATGGCGAAGCCGATCTGGGTGCCGATGGCCATGCCGGAGAGCCGGACCTTGGTGGTGAACATCTCGCCGTACAGGGAGGGCCAGATGCCGTTGGCGGCCCCGTACACGATGCCGAGGGTCAGGATTCCGGTGAGGAAGATCAGCGGGTAGTTCTTGGAGTTGATCGCGGCCAGGTAGATGAAGATCATGATCGGGCTGCCGATCGCTCCGATGAGGAAGACGGGTTTGCGGCCGATCCGGTCCGACAGGATGGCCCACAGGGGCAGGGCGATCAGGGCGACAGCGTTGGCGGTCACGCTCACCCAGAGCATGACCGCCTTGTTCAGGCCGATCTCGTCGGAGGTGGCGTAGTTGAGCGCCCAGACGGTGAAGATGGTGCTGACCGTGGCGATGAGCGCGGCGCAGACCACGCGCACGACGCTGGTCCAGTGGTCGCGCAGGAGCAGGGCCAGGGGCATGCGCGGGACGGTGCCCTCGGCGACCTCCTGCTCGAAGGCCGGGGTCTCCTCCAGTTTGCGGCGGATGACGTATCCGACGGCGGCCACCACCACGCTGAGCAGGAACGGCACGCGCCAGCCCCAGGTGAGCAGCTGCTCTTCGGGCAGGGCCGCGATCGGGATGAAGACCAGGGTGGCGAGGATCTGGCCGAACTGGGTGCCGTTGAGGGTGAAGCTGGTGTAGTAGCCGCGCCGATTGGCCGGGGCGTGCTCCAGGGTCATGGAGTTGGCGCTGGCCTGCTCGCCGGCCGCAGACAGGCCCTGCAGGATCCGCATCAAAACCAGCAGAACGGGGGCGAGGCCGCCGATCTGGTCGCGGGTGGGCAGGCAGCCGATGAGGAAGGTCGACACGCCCATCAGGATGAGCGTGAACACCATGATGTTGCGGCGGCCGAACCTGTCGCCGAAGTGGCCGAGGACGAACGCGCCGACCGGCCGGGCGGCGTAGGCGACACCGAAGGTGGCCAGCGACTGGAGGGTCGCGGTTGCGGGGTCCGAGGCGTCGAAGAAGACCTTGGAGAAGATCAGGGCGGCCGCGCTGCCATAGATGAAGAAGTCGTAGTACTCAAGCGCACTCCCGATCCACGCGGCGACGGCCGCCTTGCCGGGCTTTCCCTCGGGCAGGGCATCCGCTGAGACGGGGGGTGTCTGATCGGTCACGTGTCGCTCCTTCGATACCCGGCCGGGCCGGTCACCCTCAGCCAGTCTGCCCGGCGGGGAGGCGATTCCAATAGTTACGAACCAGATAGTTAATTCGCACGGGTGTCGTAATGCTGCAGTGAGGCTTGGCGCATGTCAATAGTGGTGGAGGGGTTTCCTTGTGAGCATGTGAGCGCTATAACTAACTCACTAGTTGGTTCATTGTGGACGTCTGGCGAGGCATGAACACAGAGATCGCGATCGGGTCGGGCAGGATCCGGGGGCGCCTTCAGTCCGGGGTGGCCTGCTGGAAGGGCATCCCGTACGCGGCGCCGCCGGAGCGGTTCCAGCCGGCCCCTCCGGTACGGCCCTGGGCCGACGTGCGCGACGCCACCCGGTACGGTCCCCCCGCGGTCCAGTTCACGCCCCATCCGACGGGTGGTGAGGAGGACTGCCTCACACTGAACGTCTGGACACCGGCGACCCCCGGTGAATCCCGGCCCGTCCTGGTGTGGATCCATGGCGGCGCGTTCCTCCACGGCAGCGGCAGCCTCTACGACGGTGCCGACCTCGCCCGGCTGGGGGACGTCGTGGTCGTCACCGTGAACTACCACGCCGTGCTGTCCTTCGTCCGCACAGGTCTGCCGGACTGGCCACGGTACGAGCCGGATCGCCGGACCACCCGGATCATCGCAGACCCGCCCAGACTGGCCGACGACCCCGGACGAGAACGGCGGCTGTTGTGGGAGGACCTGCCCGCGGTGTGATCACGACCTACAAGGAGCTGATCCGAATTGACGCACCAACCCGTGTCCAACGGCCCCGGCCTCGACCTGCCCAGGCCGAGTGAGCCCCATCTCCTTCGCAGGAAGCGCGGATGACGTCCTCTTACCTCATCGGACTGATCGGAGCGGGCATCGGCCCGTCCCTCAGCCCGGCACTCCACGAACGCGAGGCCGGCCACCACGGCCTTCGCTACCTCTACCGATTGCTCGACATCACCGAAGCCGGTCTCGCGCCGGAGGCGGCAGGCGAGCTGGTCCGTACGGCGCGGCGGCTCGGCTTCGACGGGCTCAACATCACCCACCCGTGCAAGCAGACGGTCATCCCACACCTCGACGAGCTCTCTCCTGACGCGGCCGTCCTGGGGGCGGTGAACACGGTCACGTTCGACGGTGACCGCGCCATCGGGCACAACACCGACTGGATCGGGTTCGCCGAGTCGTTCGCGCGGGGCCTGCCCGATGCCGCCACCCACCGGATCGTGCAGTTGGGAGCCGGTGGCGCGGGAGCCGCCACCGCGCACGCACTGCTCACACTCGGCGCCGATCGGCTGACCATCGCCGACACCGACCCGGTCAGGGCACGCTCGCTCGCGGCCGAGCTGACCGCCAGGTTCGGCCCCGGCCGCGCAGGGGGCGTGGACATGGACGGCGCGGCCGCATCGCTCGCCGAAGCCGACGGCCTCGTGCATGCGACCCCGACCGGCATGGCCCACCATCCCGGGCTGCCACTGCCCGCGGACCTCCTGCACCCGGAGCTGTGGGTGGCCGACATCGTCTACCGCCCGCTGGAGACCGACCTGCTGCGCGCGGCACGAGCACGGGGCTGCCGGACCCTGGACGGCGGCGGCATGGTGGTGTTCCAGGCCGCACACGCGTTCCGCCTTTTCACCGGGGTGGAGCCGGACGCCGAGCGCATGCTCGGCCATCTGACCGAAATCATCGCCTTCTGAGGGGATCAGCTGTGCGAAAGTCCATCGCCACGGTCTCGGTCAGCGGGTCGCTGGCCGAGAAGCTGGATGCGATCGCCGCCGCCGGATTCGACGGAGTCGAGATCTTCGAGAACGACCTGATCTCCTCTCCGCTGTCACCCGAAGAGGTGCGCACCCGGGTGGCGGATCTCGGCCTGACCATCGACCTCTACCAGCCCTTTCGTGACTTCGAAGCCGTCCCCGCCGAGGCGCTCGCGGACAACCTGCGCCGGGCCGAGCGCAAGTTCGCCCTCATGGAACGGCTCGGCGCGCCCATGCTGCTCGTCTGCTCCAACGTCTCGCCGGACACCGTCGACGACGACGAACTCGCCGCCGAGCACCTGCGGCTGCTCGCGACACGAGCCGCCGAGCACGGCATCAGGATCGCCTACGAGGCCCTGGCCTGGGGACGGCACGTCGACGAATACCTGCACTCCTGGCGGATCGTCCGCATGGCCGACCACCCCAACCTGGGCGTCTGCCTGGACAGCTTCCACATCCTGTCGCGAGGCTCCGACCCCGGCGGCATCGAGGCGATACCTGGAGAGAAGATCTTCTACCTGCAGCTCGCCGACGCACCCCGCCTGGCGATGGACGTCCTGCAGTGGAGTCGTCACTACCGCTGCTTCCCAGGGCAGGGTGACTTCGACGTGGCGGGACTGGCCGAGCACGCTCTGCGTGCCGGATACGGCGGCCCGCTGTCGCTGGAGGTGTTCAACGACATCTTCCGGCAGGCATCCGCGAACCGTACCGCTCGCGACGCGATGCGTTCACTGCTCCTCCTGGAGGGAGGCGTCCCTTCAGCGGCAGGGCCGACGGGATTCGCCTTCGCCGAGCTGGCCGTACCCTCGCCGGATCGGCTCGCCGGGCTGCTCGCGGCGCTGGGCTTCGCCCGTACCGGACGACACGCCACCAAGCCGGTCGAGTTGTGGGAACAGAACCAGGCCAGGATCCTGCTCAACTCGGCGCACGAGGGCACCTCCCTGTCCGCGCTCGGCCTGGAGACCCTCGACCCGGCGGGTGTGGTCGAACGTGCGGAGCGCCTGCTCGCGCCGGTTTTGCCCCGGCACCGCGGACCCGGTGAGGCCAAGCTCGACGCGGTGGCCGCCCCCGACGGGACCGAACTGTTCTTCTGCCGCACGGCCGAGCCTTCCTGGCGGGCCGACTTCACCCCGGAGCGGGTTCCCCGGGGTGACATCACGCACCTGGACCACGTCGCCCTCGCACAGCCGCGCCACCACTTCGATGAGGCGGCCCTGTTCTACCGGGGAGTCCTCGGGCTGCACCCGCACCAGAGCGTGGAGCTCGCCGATCCGTACGGGCTGGTCCGCAGCCGGGCCATGTCGGGGCCGGGCCACGGCGTCCGGATGGTGCTCAACATCGCCAGCGTAAGCGCCGGGGACACATCCTGGCAGCACGTCGCCCTCGCCAGTCGCGACATCATGGCCACGGCCCGCCGCCTGCACGGCCTGACCCTGCCGATCCCCGGCAACTACTACGACGACCTGGAGGCCCGCCACGACCTGAGCGCGAACCGGCTCCGGACGCTGCGCGAACTCGGCCTGCTGTACGACCGGGACGACCGTGGAGAGTTCCTGCACCTGTATACCGCGACGTTCGGCCGGGTCTTCTTCGAGGTGGTCCAGCGCATCGGCGACTACAGGGGCTACGGCATGGTCAACAGCCCGGTCCGGCTCGCGGTCCAGCACGCCAGGCCGTACGCATAAGATGCGGTCCATGCACCCGGCAACCCAGCCCGCAGGAGAGCGGCAGCGCGACGCCGATCGGACCAGGGCGGAGATCCTGGAGGTCGCGACGCGTGAGTTCGCGCGGCGGGGGTACGCCGGGGCCAGAGTAGACGAGATCGCCGCCTTGACCCGCACCACCAAGCGGATGATCTACTACTACTTCGGCAGCAAAGAGCAGCTTTACACCGCCGTCCTCGAGGCCGCGTACACGGAGGTGCGGGCGGTCGAGCGGACCGTCGACGTCGAACATCTGGCTCCCGTCGAGGCGATCCGCACCTTGGCCGAGCTGACCTTCGATCATCATGACGCGCACCGCGACTTCATCAAGCTCGTCAGCATCGAGAACATCCATCACGCCGAGCACATCCGCAAGTCGCCCGTGCTGGCCACGCTGGGCACGCCGGTGATCGGAATCATCTCCCGCATCCTGGAGGCGGGACGGGCCTCGGGCGACTTCGTCACGGACGCGGACGCCGTCGATGTCCACATGATGATCAGTGCCTTCTGCTTCTTTCGCATCGCCAACCAGCACACCTTCGGAGTGCTGTTCGGACGCGATATCGCCGCAGAGGATGACCGGGCCCGGCTGCGGGCCATGGTCGGGGAGATGGTGGTGGCCTACCTGCGTGGAGCCGGCGCTCCGTAGGCCACAACGGTTGTTTCAGAGGCCGGCGAGGAGCTGCTGCATGCGGGCGATCTCGATACGCTGGTCGGAGTCGACGTGGGTGACAAACTGGTCGATCTCCGGCTCCAGGCCGTCCTTGGCCATCCGGCCGGCGCCGGGAACGGCGCTGCACCAGGCCCGAGTGGTCGAGCAGACGATAGGGCCTGCCCGGTACGCTGTTCCGGATTCGCTCTGGTACGAGACCGCTCCGGCTCCCGAGGAGGTCCGGCTTTCATGACCACGACGTTCGGCGCGATCGGCAGCGGGCGGCGGACGCGGTTCTTCCTGCGCCTGGCCGCGGCGATACCGGACCGGCTGCGAGTCGGCGGCGTCGTGACCCGCAGCGCGGATCGGGGCAGCGAGATCACCGCCGAGTGGGGCGTACCGGCCTTCCGCACGGTTGACGAGTTGCTTCGGCACGGGCGGCCCGACTACATCGCCGCAGCGGTGCCATGGGCCGCGATGCCGGATGCGATCCGCGAGACGGTCGGGCACCGGATGCCGGTCCTTGCAGAGACGCCCCCCGCACCGGACCTGGCGGGGCTGCGAGCATTGTGGCGGGACGTGGGCGGCACCGGCCTGGTCCAGGTGGCCGAGCAGTATCTGCTGATGCCCGGACACGCAGCCCGGCTGGCGCTCGTCCGGGAGGGCGTGATCGGCGAACCGACCTCGGTCCAGGTCTCCTCGACCCACCAGTACCACGCGGTGTCCCTGATCCGTGGCCTGCTGGGCATGGGGTTCGACGCCGCCGAGGTACGCGCCGGTGCGTTCGAGGCGCCGCTCGCCGACCCGCTGGGGTTCGACGGGTGGACCGGTGACGACACGCCGCAACGACGGACCACGACCATCGCCACCCTCGACTTCGGCGACAGGATGGGCCTGTACGACTTCACCGACAACCAGTGGTGGAATCCCTTGCGCATGCGGCGCGTCGTGGTGCGCGGCTCGATCGGAGAGCTGGTCGACGACCGGGTGATCCGGCTGGTCGACCCGACCACGCCGGTGGAGTCGCGGTTGATCCGGCGGGACACCGGTATCGACCTCAACCTGGAGTTGCGCGACCTCAAGCACATCAGCTTCGACGGGCAGGTGGTCTACCGCAACCCGTTCGAGGGCGCGTCTCTGTCCGACGACGACATCGCGGTCGCGGACATCCTCGAGCGCACGGGCGCCTGGGCACGACAGGAGGGCCCGCCACCGTACCCGCTCGCCGAGGCGTGCCAGGACCACCTGATCAGCGTGGCCATCGGAGAATCGGTGAAGAGCGGCGGCCCGGTTGCCACCGGCAAGGAGGCCTGGGCGGGGAGCGGTGTGCCGCTCACTTGACCGTAGCCGGATGTCTGCTGGGCGATGAGGTGTGTGCTGTGCGGCCGGTCGTCGGCGTCGGCGTAGTCCATTTTGCGGCCGGGCATGTTCTTGACGTGCCCGGGATCGCAGACCAACATCACTGGGATCGGACCCGCAGGCGTCGCCCGGCGCGGCACGACTCCGCTTCATCCGCTGTTCTCCTTCGAGTGCGAAGGTAACGCCGCGCACAGCGTCGGCATCGGCAAGGAAGGTGATCGCGTGTCCCAGCCCGGTACGGCCTCCGCCCCGGGGCGGACTCCCGCGTGGCGCTACGCCATCGGGATGTTCGGCACTTCCATCCCGATCAACATGATCAAGGGATCGATGATCGTCTTCTACGTCGACATTCTCGGGCTCGACGTTCGCGCTTACGGCGTGGTCATGGTGATTTACGCGGTCATCGACGCGCTCGACAACCCGCTGCTCGGCCATCTCTCCGACCGCACCCGAAGCCGGTTCGGCCGGCGCCGGCCGTGGCTGCTCGTCGGCGCGCCGATGCTCGCGGCATGCATGATCGCATTCTTCTCCGCGCCGACCTCTCTGCAGGGCATCGGGCTCGTGCTCTGGTTCGGGGTGTTCGCGATCCTGTGCGAGGCCTTCGACTCGATGCTCAACGCCAACTACGGCGCGCTGCTCCCCGAGCTGTACCCGCAGGAGCGCGACCGCGCCGTGGCCAACGGTCTGCGCCAGGGCTTCCAGCTCGTGGCGCTCGTGATCTCGCTCGCGGTCACCCCGTTGCTCACAACGCAGGTGTTCGGCACCGAGGAATCCACCCAAGGCTTCCAGATCACAGCGATCATCTATGGCGCGGTCGCGCTCGTGGTGATCGTGTTCATGGCGCTCGGCGCGCGCGAGCGTCCCCGGTACTCGACGCGCGAGCGGCCGCTGCTGCTGCCTAGCGTGTGGTCGATCGTGCGCAACCGGATGTTCTGGACGGTCGGGCTCACCGGCGCCTGTTACGGGATAGCCATGGCGCTCGTACTCTCGGGCATCCAGCTGTACGTCCGCTACTCGCTCGGGCTCCCGATCGGGAACGCGTTCTACCTTCAGGCCATCGTCATCCTCGTCTCGGCCGGCGGCCTCGTGGTGTGGACGCGTGTCGTCGCACGCCGCGGCGCCCTGTGGACCTGGCGGCTCGCCTTCGCGCTCCTCGCGGCCAGCTTCGCGGCCTTGTTCTTCGCCACCGACCTCGTCACCGCGATCGCCGCGGGGGTGCTCGTCGGGGCCGGGTGGTCGGGAATGCTCGCGACGAACGACCTCATCGTCGCGCGTGTGCTGGACGCCGACGCCGCGCGCAACGGGGAGCACCGCGAAGGGCTCTTCCTGTCCGCGTTCGGCTTCTTCGGCCGGCTCAACGGGATCGTGACCGGACTCGCGCTCACGTCGCTGGGCGTGTTCTTCGGCTACAACTCGGGCGCCGACCCCGGCGCCGACCCCGGGCTTGCGTTCCGGGTGTACTTATGCGTGTATCCGTTCGTGCTGACGACGATCGGCGCGGTCGCCGCGCGACTCATCTCGGTCCCGATCGAGACGCCGCCTGAGGCGGCTGAGCCGGTCGAGCCGCCGCCCCCCGGCCCCGTGGACGAGTCCGCCGTGGAGCGCCCCCGATGACCCGTCGCGTCGTGATCACGGCCGACGATCTCGGCCGGGAACCCGGGACGACGGACGTCATCGTCGCGCTGCTCGCCGAGGGAGATGCCACCGCGACGACGCTCATCTGCGTCTCGCCGGCCGCGGAGCAAGCCGCGAACCAGGTCTGGGAGCTGGGCGTCGTGCCGCGGCTGCACGTGACGCTCACGAGCGAGCGCGGGCTCCCGCGCTGGCGGCCACTCAACGGCGCGGCGAGCCTCGTCGATCCTGACGGAACGCTCAGTGACGATCCGTTGGCTCTCGGCGCCCGCGGCGAGGCCCAGGATGTCATACGGGAGGCGGACGCACAGCTGCACTGGATGCGCGATCGTGGCCCCATGCCCGAGGCGGCCGACTCCCACGCCGGCACCCTCTATGGCCTGCACGGCAGATCGTGGCTCGCCGAGGCGCTTGAGTGGTGTGCGCGCCACGGCCTTGCCTTCCGGCTGCCCCGTGACCCGGAGCCATACTTCGGCGGGCCGCTCCCGCCGCAGCTCGCGGCAGCGCACGAGCGCGCCGTCGCCCTCGCCGACGCACTCGGTGTGTCCATCCCGCAGACGATCGCGACCAATCGGCGCAGCGCACGCGAGCTCGGTGCCTACGAGCAACTGCGGGACGACTACCTCCGCCGGCTCGCAGCCCTCCCCGAGGGCACGAGCGAGTTGTTCCTGCACCCGTCCCGCGAGGACGCGGTCTCGGGACCGGACGGCATCGTACGGATCTGGGAGGCGCGGCTGCTGCGTGACCCTGCGTGGCACAACGCCCTCGAAAGTGAGGGCGTCGAGGTCGTCGGAGACTGGTGGACCTGACCCCATGAGCTAGTGCTGTGCATGGGACCGATCACCGGGTCGGGTGAGAGTCAGGCTGGGTGCGGCTGCGGGAGATCAGCGATCCGTGTCTGGAGCGCTGAGCCACTTGCCGTCGATCATGAGGTCGCGCTCGGCGAGCTCGTTCACCTCGCGCCAGGCCTGCACCTGGAGCGGGATGAGACGGAAGTAGGGGTAGGCTCCGCGCTGCTTGCGCGGGTCGAAGCCCGACTTGGCGGCGAAAGCGTCGCCGACCTCGGCCGGGATCTCGGCGGCGGGTATCACCTCACGCAGCTCGGCGTCGATCAGGACGACGTCGCGCGTGGGGCCGAGCGCCACCCTGATCTTGCCGGTGGCCTCCAGGAACCTGGCCGTCGGGTTGGTCCTGGCCGTGGAGATGAGCAGGGTCTGGCCGTCCCACAGGAACGACAGCGGCATCAGGTAGGGCAGGCCGGCCGGATCGGCGGTGGCGAACCAGGCGTCGACATCGCGCTCGAGCCGGTCCAAGGTGTCGCGGATGCGCCGGTCGAGGGTGCGGGCGGGAGAGTTCACGGTGATCAGGGTAGCGGTCATCGGTCAGCCCCAGGCTCCGGCGATCTGCCGCGTCGAGGCGTTGAGCCGGTTGAACAGGTTCGTCGCACCGATCACGGCGCCCCGCCGTCGACGCGGGCGTTGCAGCCGTTTACCTGGCTGACCCGCAGGTGCACCAGCTCCAGCGTGGTCTAGAGGTGCTTTGGCTCCGCCGACCGCTACCGGATACGGGGCGAGTCCCGTCTGCCCACCAGCAGCATGGAACCGGTGGCGGCGAGCATTCCGGCAGCGACCACGAGGACGAGGGGCTGGAGGTCGGCTCCGGCGGCCACCAGGCCGAACAGCGGCGGGCCGAGCAGCGATCCGAGGCTGCCGAGCTGGGCGAGCAGGCCGTTGCCGACGTCGGCGTCGTCGAGGCGGGCCAGCACCAGGGGGAGCGCGGCGAAGGCCAGGGCGCCGAAGAATCCGTTGACCAGCCAGATGACTCCCGCCCCCGTCAGCGCTGCGGCCAGGGAGTCGTCGCCGCCGTACAGGAGCCAGGCGGCGGGCAGGGTCAGCAGCCCGGACAGCGCCAGAACGCTGACCCGCGCGCCTCGCCGTATGAGGATTCCCGTGCCCACTCCGCCGAGGGCGCTGAGCAGCGAGATCACCGACGTGATGGCTCCCGCGGCGGCGGCCGGGCGTCCGTACTGCTCGATGAGGAGCGTGGGCAGGAGCACGACCGCGGGAACGGTCACCAGCACCATGAGGCAGAAACCCGCGGCGAGCACCCCTGGCCAGGCCAGCGCGCCGGGCCGAAGGACGCCGCCCGCCTCGGGCTGCCGTGTGGACCCGCGCGGCAGCCGGAGCCAGACGGCCGGCGCCATCACGAGCGTCAGGCCGGCCAGCAGTCCGACCCAGCCACGCCAGCCGAGCGTGGAGCCGAGCACCCCGCCAGCCAGCGTGCTCACCGCGAGGCCCACCGGGACGAACGTGGCCCAGATCGCGAGGGCCGCGCCCCGGTCCCGCTCCCCGGCCAGACGGAGGACCAGCACCGGGGCGGCGACGATGACCAGGAGGTATCCGACGCCCTCGACGCACCTGAGCGCCAGCAGCCAGGCGAAGTCGGGCGCGGCCAGGCTCGCCGGGACGGACGCGGCCATGAGGACCAGGCCGGTGACCAGTGACCTGGCCGCGCCGAGGCGGCGCACCGCGTACCCACCGGGCAGGCCGGCGATGGCCGTCACGCCGACGACCGCCGAGATCACCCAGCCGAGCTGCGACAACGAGAGATCGAGCTGGGCCGTCATCATCGGTCCGACCGAGGCGAACTTGCCCAGGCTCATCGCCGTGATGACCCCGGCGACGTAGACGATGACGATCGTCGTCCAGTCCGAGCGCGTCCGTAGTTCACCGGTCGGTTCCACGGCGCCGCCGGGCGCTGGCTGGAGGGTCATGGGTGGATCATCGCCGAGTCGGGAGTGGCGTTCAAGGGCGATCGCGACCGTCTGCGAGTCGAGGTGAGCGCGCCCGGATGTGCAGGTGAACGAATCCAGGGTCCGTCACGTACGGGCCCCGCCGTCCTGTCCGACGCTCCCGCCCGGTGGTCACCTCCTCGCGCGACCCTGGCCGGTCTGGCCAGTCAAGTGCGAGATGTCGTCGATGACCTGCCCCGCTTCCTCATCGCTCCGTTCCTGCGGAGTCGACACCTGAGGTGGGGGGCCACCCCGGCGGAAGTGGCCGCGCCGATGCCCGGCGACAGCCTGCTGCCCCGAGCCCAGTACCGCTGCACCCGCGCCATCACCATCGACGCGACGCCCGAGCAGGTGTGGCCATGGCTGGTCCAGGTCGGGTGCGGGCGCGCCGGCTGGTACGCCGACGACCTTCTGGACAACTTCGCTCGCCCCAGCGTCCGGGGAGATCGTCCCGGAGCTTCAGGATCTCCGGATCGGTCAGCGGCTGGCATGGGTCCCGAATCCCTCCGACCGCACAGCGTTCGTCGTCGACGGCTTCGCTCAGCCGTCATGGCTCCTGTGGCGCTCACCGAACCGCACGTGGGCCTGGCGCTTGATACCGCAGAGCGATGAGCGGACCCGGTTGATCGCTCGAATGCATGCCGTGTACGAGTGGCGGCGACCGTTGACGCCGCTCACAGTCATGCTGATGGAGCTCGCCGACTACCCGATGATGCGGCGAATGCTACGGGGGATCCGAGAGCGGGCCGAAGCCCAGCGCTGACGGCCGGCGTCTGGGCTCCGGCTCGCTCAGCTCTCATCGGCTCCGTGGGAATCCGTCGACGATGTGACCGGTCAGCGGTCCGATGGTGGCAACTCGAGATAGTAGACCTCATCCTCCAGTCGCCGTCGTCGGACCTATAGCGGGCCACGTCAGCAGCGAGAAGTGCTTCCAATTCGGCGAGGTTGCCGGTCTGCGCCGCAGCGAGGAACGTCTGCACGAGGCGCTGATGCGCGGTGGTGTTCACCGGGTGACGTCGCTCGGTGGCGAGGTGTTCGTGGGCGCGCCGCACGAGTTGCCGCGTATGGTCTGCACCCAGGTGAAGGATTTCGGAGATTCGCCGGTAGGGGTAGTCGAATGCTTTGCGGAGGAGATAGGCCGCCCGTTCGGCGGGCGTCAGTTTCTCCAACAGCAGCCGGACCGCCACATCGACCGCCTCATGTCGTTCAGCCGCTGTCTCAGGGCTGACGCTGCGGTCCACCGTTTCGGGAAACGAGGGGCCGGCGGACGTCTCGCGACGCCTCCGGGCGGACTGGGTGACATTGATGGCGAGCCTGGTGGTGGTCATCGCAAGAAACGCGGGCGGACTGATGACGACCGAGCGGTCGGCACGTTCCCACCGGAGCCACGCCTCCTGTACCACGTCCTCGGCCTCGCCCACGTCTTCGAGGACGCGGAGCGCGATCGCGAAGAGCCGGGGCCGTGCGGTGGCGAACACCGAAGCGGCCACGTCCAACTCGCTGATCAAGCGGTCATCAGCTGCGGAGACCGTCGGACTGGTCTGTCCCGCGTCGTCTCTGTGCGCTTCCAAAAGGTTCATCGTCACGGTCTCGGCTCCGTTCGCACGCAGCATCCGGCGATGCCACTGCGATAACGGTCGCTTTTCCGACCCCTCAGTCGCGCCCTGGGGAGACCGTGGTCGGTACCCTGGTCCACGGTTGCGGGGGCCCACGGCGGTGGTGTCCCGACCGTCCTTCGGACCCCGTTTCGCGATAGAAGGCGGTCAAGCAGTCGACCTTCGACGGCATCATGCAGGCCATCGCCATGGCGACCTTGATGTGCGTGCCCACCTGGACCACCGACTTCCGCAAGGACCTGGCCGCCTTCGACGTGCCCACGCTCGTCGTCCAGGGCGACCAGGACCGGATCCTGCCCATCGACGCCACCGGCAACCAGCTGGAACGGAGTCATCGCCCGGCTCAGGAGCGATGGCTATCCGGTGCTCGCCACGGCCAACCCGCCGCGCGGCCTGCGCGGCGCTGCCATACCTGTGCCGCTCCTACGACAACCCACAGGGCCCGTGGACTCTCGAGCGCGTGCTGCTGAGTGACCTGCACCGCGCCTACTACCGTGCCCAGGGCGCGGGCGCGTCGCCGGCACAACGACATCACCCCGTTCCCGGCCACCGGCGAACAGCTCGGGGGCAGCGCCGTGGAGATCATCGAGGGCGCGCCGCACGGCTGCCAAGCCACACACCCCCTGCGTTTCAACCGCACTCTGCTCCAATTCCTGGCGAACGGCTGATAAGCGCACGGGCGACCTGGGGGCGCTCAGCGCGCCCCCATGGTCATCCTGTTCTCGTCGGCGTACCCGCTGAGTCGGTCGACGCTGTGATGGTGGTTCCGGCCATGGCGGCGAGCACCGCGGACGCGTCCCGCAGCGCCCCGATCGCCGCCGGCCGTCCGGTCGCGGTGACGAACTGGATACAGGCGTCGACCTTCGGCGCCATCGATCCGGCTGGGAACCGCATGGTGCGTAGCTCGTCGACGTTCACTGTGGACAGCGGTTGCTCCTGAGGGGTGCCGAAGTCACGCCGGACGGCGTCGACGTCGGTGAGCACCACGAGACGGTCGGCTCCCAGTTGGACCGCCAGCAGCGCCGCCGTGAGGTCTTTGTCGACGACTGCCTGCGCGCCCTCGAACCGGCCGCCGTCCCGGGCGAGGACAGGCACCCCGCCCCCGCCGCCGCAGATCACGGTCGTGCCGCCGGCCACCAGCTGCCGGATCGTGGGGAGTTCGATGATGCGGCGGGGTGGCGGGGACGCGACGACCCGACGCCAGGCCCGGCCATCCCGGGCGATGGTCCACCCATGCTCCAGCGCGAACCTTTGGGCCACCGGCTCCGGGTAGCCCTGGCCGACGAACTTCGTGGGGGTGCGGAATGCCGGATCGTCCGCGTCGACCTCGGTCTGCGTGACGATCGTGACGACCGGCCGGGCCATGCCCGCGTTGCCTAGTTCCTGCGTCAGCCAGTATCCGATCATGCCCTGGGTCTGGGCGCCGAGCGTGTCTAGCGGGAACGGGTGGGTCAGAGCCGGGTCGTTCTCGCTCTCGACGGCCAGCATCCCGATCTGCGGCCCGTTGCCGTGACAGATAACCAGCGTGTGCTCGGCGGCGAGCGGAGCCAGCGCACGGGCGGCGGAGCGCACGTGCTGCCGTTGCACCCCCGCATCCGGGCGTTCACCTCGCTCGAGCAGGGCGTTCCCGCCCAATGCGACGACAAGCAGCATGTCACTCTCCCAGCGACGCGACGAGCACGGCCTTGATGGTGTGCAGCCGGTTCTCCGCCTGCTGGAAGACCACGGAGGCGGCGGACGTGAACACCTCGTCGGTGACCTCGGCCCCGGCGAGCCCGTAGCGCTGGTGGATCCGCCGGCCGAGCTCGGTGGTGGTGTCGTGCACGGCTGGCAGGCAATGGAGGAACCGCGTGTCGGTACGGCCCGTGGCGGCCATCACCTCCGCCGTGACCCGATAGGGGGTGAGCAGTGGAACGCGCCGGTCCCACTCGGCGTCGGCCTCGCCCATGCTGACCCACACGTCGGTGTAGACGAAGGCGGCGCCGTCGAGCGCCGTCGCCAGGTCGCTGGTGACCATCACCCGCGCGCCGCTGACCTGCGCCATGCGCTCTGCCTCCTTCACCAGCGGTTCGGGAGGACTCAGCTCGTCGGGTGCGGCGATTCGTACATCCATGCCGAGCATGGCTCCGGTGACGAGCAGCGACCGGGCGACGTTGCCGCGCCCGTCGCCGACGAAGCAGTAGCTGATCGCCTCGATCGGGCCGGGCTGGTGTTCGCGCATGGTCAGGACGTCGGCGAGCATCTGGGTCGGGTGCCATTCGTCGGTGAGCCCGTTCCAGACCGGCACGCCGGCGTGCCTGGCCAGCTCCTCGACGATCTCCTGGCCGAACCCACGGAACTCGATCCCGTCGAACATCGCACCCAGCACCCTCGCGGTGTCCGCGACGCTTTCCTCCCGGCCCAGGTGCGACCCTGACGGTCCGAGGTAGGTGACGTGGGCGCCCTGGTCGTAGGCGGCCACCTCGAACGCACATCGGGTGCGGGTGGAGTCCTTCTGGAACACCAGGGCGATGTTGCGGCCGGCCAGTGCGGGTCGTTCGCGTCGTGCCCTCTTGGCTTCCTTGAGCGCCGCGGCGCGGTCGAGCATCTCGAGGAAACCATCGCGGCCGAGGTCGGTCACGGTGAGCAACGAGCGGGATGCGGCTGAGCGGGTCATGACGACTCCTTCGAGGAGAACGGCACGGGGTCACGCAGGACGGGGCAGGTCATGCACCGTGCGCCGCCGCGTCCACGGCCGAGTTCGCTACCGGCCAGAGGAATGACCTCTAGGCCGTGGTCGCGCAGCATGGCGTTGGTCGCGGTGTTGCGCTCGTATCCGAGTACCACTCCGGGAGAGATCGCCAGGAAGTTGTCGGCGTCGTTCCACTGCTCCCGCTCGGCCTCGCGTCGGTCCCCCGCCGCAGCGAGGACGCGGACGTCGTCGTCCTCGATCGCTTCGCGCAGGCCGGCGGTCAGTCCTGTCCGGTGCTGGACGTTCCCATCGGGGGTGAGCAGCCAGACCCGGGCCGCGGCCTGGTCGAAGTAGGGGTAGGCCACGAAGGTGGCGACGTCGACCATCGTGAGCACGGTGTCCAGGTGCATCGTCGAGCGGCTCTTGGGCAGCTCGACGGCCAGTACGCGGCGGGCATGGCCACCCGAGAAGAGCCGCCGGGCCAGCATCTCCATGCCCATCGGCGTGGTGCGCTCGCCCATCCCGACCATGACGACGCCGTCGGCGATGACGTGGATGTCGCCGCCCTCCAGCGTGGCCGGGGCGTGGTGGAGGTCGTCGTCGCCGTAGACGGTCACGAAGTCGGCGTCGGCGAACAGCGGATGGTGCCGGTAGACGGTGCGGGTGTTGATCGACTCGCGGCTCCGGGCCGGCTTGGCCATCGGGTTGACCGCGACGCCCCGTCCGATCCACGCCGCGTTGTCGCGTTGGAACAGCGTGTTGGGCAGCGGGGTGAGCACGAAGTCGTCGGCACCGAGGCTCTGCCACGCCACGCTGGCCCCGCCGGGCAGGTCGATGTCCGACTTCAGGACCCCGCCGATCAGGTAGTCGGCCAGCAAGACCGGGTCGGCATCCATGAACAGCGCCCGCAGTTCCCGGGCCAGAGCCGGTCCGAACTGCTGATCGGTACACGCGCGACCCACGGCGAAGTTCCGGCCGGCGTCCGTCGCGAGCGCCTGTGCCAGCAGATCGGCGAACAGGTGCACCCGCACGCCGTGGGCCCTCAGCACCTCGACGAACTCGTCGTGTTCGCGGCGGGCGCGGTCCGCCCAGAGCACGTCGTCGAACAGCAGTTGGGTGGCGTTGTCCGGGGTCAGCCGGTCCAGTTCAGATCCGGGCCGGTGCACGATGACCTCGCGCAGCCGGCCGATCTCGGAATGGATGCCGACCTTCAACGCGACGTCCTGGTCTGTAGTCATCGCGTCACCGCCGGGGTCTCGCCGTAGGTGCCGCGGCGGGCCTTGACCCACACGTATACCGGCACGCCGAGCAGCAGGCAGAACGTCCCGTAGTAGACGGCCGCGTAGCCACTGCCGGCGAGAGCCCAGAACCCGAACGCCAGCGCGAGCGCCGAGACGACGACGTCGCGAGCCAGATGCCTGACCCGCAGCCGCCTGCCGTCGGTGCGCAGCCAGTACAGCTGCGCTGCGGCGGACAGCAGGTACGGGACGACCGAGGTGAGCACCGACAAGAGCACGACGGTGATGAACACCTGCTCGAAGCTGGTGTAGCTGACGACGGTGAGTCCCGCGGCCAACAGGGTGGAGATGACGATCCCGAACGCGGGAACCCCAGCACGGTTCTGCCGGGCGAAGGCGGTGGGGAACAACCCGTCCTGCGCTGCTGCCCGCGGCATCTCGGCCACGATCAGGGTCCAGCCGACCAGCGCCCCGAAGCCGGACACGACGGCTGCGGCGGCGACCGTGGCCCCCGCCCATTGACCACCGAAGATGGCGTTGGCCGCGTCGGTGAAGGGTGCGGTGGAGCTGACGAGGTCGTCGTGCGCCACGGTGCCGAAGACGGTGACGGTGCCGAGGATATAGACGGCGGCGCAGGCCAGGGTGCCCAGCACGGTGGCCCGGCCGACGTTCCGCTTCGGGTTTCGGACCCGGGCCGCGGCGACCGATGCGGTCTCGATGCCCAGGTAGCTGAACAGGGCGATGGCGCCCGCGGCGCTGATCGCGCCGAGCCAGGAGGTCCCGGCGGCGTTGAAGTCGCCGAAGTTCGCCGTGTTGATGAACAGCAGGCCGATGGTGGCCATGAACACCAGCGGGATGAACTTCAAGACGGTCGTGACGACCTGGAACGCGGCGAAACTGCGCAATCCCAACAGGTTGACCAGCGCCGGCAGGAACAGCCCGGTCAGCGCGATGACGATCGACCACCCGATCTCGTGCCCGGTGTTCCAGAACACCTCGACATAGCCGACCCACGCCACGACGATCGCCGCGTTTCCGGCCCACGCGGTGATCCAGTAGCTCCAGGCAATGAGGAATCCGGCGAACTCGCCGAACGCGTCGCGAGCGTAGACGTAGGGGCCACCCGCGCCGGGCAGCCGCGCCGCGAGATCGCGGAATGTCAGAGCCAGCGCGACAGCACCGATCGTGACGAGCACGAACGCCACCAGCGAGATCGAACCGAACACCGCCAAGGCGGATGGCAGAGCGAATACCCCGGTCCCGATGACCGAGCCGACCACGAGCGCCGACGCCGTACCGAGCCCGAAGCGGCGCCCACCCGGCTCGGGCCCGGTCGGCGCACCGATCGTCGGCGGCCCGGCCGAGACTGAAGAGGGCGCGTCCAGAGGCGGCGCGCCGCTGCCCGTCTGTCGCGGCGCTCCGATGTCATGGCTCATCACGAACTCCTCATGGGGATGTCGACGATCGGGGACGGTGCCGGCGGAGCGGGCGCGTCGTGGGCGGTATGCGCCGCTCCGAGCACAGCCCCGCCGCCCAACTCCACGGCCGCGGGACTCGCCGAGGCGCCCCCGCTGAAGCCAACGCGTGCCAATGAGGCCGGTCTCCGGCGACAGGTAACGCTCATGATCTACCTCTCTTCACCCCGAATCGGATGGGTCCGCCACTTGGACCGGGCGGCCACCCGCATCTGTGACACCGTCGGCCAGGCGTTCCCCGGTCAGTCGCCACGACCTGGTGGTCCTTCGTCGGCTGACCCTGCGGCCGGTGTCAACGGCTCGTTGCCGTGATCGGGATCAGAGCGATAGGCTGCCTGCTGACGTATGACATAGCGCCAGTCGTCTCGTACATCCGGCGTCGATGGTCCACGGGCTTACGGTCGGCGGGGGGCGGTGCCCATGGCAAGCAGGGGGCCCGGGTCCCAGCTTCGTGGGCGGCAGATCGAGTGCGAGACGCTGGACCAGCTCGTGGCGACGGTGCAGGGCGGCCACAGCTCGGTCCTGGTCCTGCGTGGCGAGGCCGGCATCGGCAAGACGGCGTTGCTGGAGTACGTGCGGGGCAGCGCGGCCGGCTGCCGGATCGCCAGAGCGGCGGGCGCCGAGTCCGAGATGGAGCTGGCCTTCGGTGGCTTGCATCAGCTGTGCGCCTCGTTCCTGGATCATCTCCCTCGCCTGCCGGAGCCACAACGTGACGCGCTCGAGACGGCATTCGGCCTGAGCGCGGGCACTCCACCAGACCGCTTCCTGGTCGGGCTCGCGGTGCTCAGCCTGCTCGCCGACGTGGCCGAGAAAGAGCCGCTGGTCTGCCTCGTCGACGACGCCCAATGGCTTGATCAAGTCTCCGCGCAGACCATCGCCTTCGTCGCGCGGCGCCTGCTCGCCGAGCCGATCGGGCTGGTGCTCGCGGTGCGTGAGCCCCACCTCGAACAAGAGTTGACGGGGCTGCCGCAGCTCGAAGTGGGACGGTTGAGCGACAGCGACGCGCGCGCCCTGCTGGACTCCGTGACGCCAGGGCGACTCGACGAGCGGGTCCGGGATCGGATCGTCGCCGAGACGCAGGGAAACCCGCTGGCCCTGCTCGAGCTGCCCAGGGGATTGACGGCGGCGGAGCTGGCCGGCGGGTTCGGGCGGCCCGACGCGCGGCCGCTGGCCAGCCAGATCGAGCAGAGCTTCCTGCGGCGGGTCCAGTCGCTCCCGCGCCAGACGCAGCAGCTGCTGCTCATCGCGGCGGCCGAGCCGGTAGGCGATGTGACCTTGTTGAATCAGGCGGCAGAGCTGCTGGGCATCGAAGCGGCTGCCGCAGCGCCGGCCGAGGCGGCGGGACTGATCACCATCGGGACCCGCGTGCGCTTCCGCCATCCCCTCGTACGCTCGGCGGCCTACCGCGTCGCGACCCCGGAGAACCGGCAGAACGTGCACCGCGCGCTGGCCGACGCGACCGATCCTCAGGCGGATCCTGATCGCCGGGCGTGGCATCTGGCCAACGCGACGGCCAGCCCCGACAAGACGGTGGCCGCCGAGCTGGAACGCTCCGCCGATCGGGCGCAGGCCCGCGGCGGCGTCGCGGCGGCGGCCGCGTTCCTGGAGCGAGCAGCCGAGCTGACCCCCGATTCCGCACGCCGCGGAACCAGAGCGCTGGCGGCGGCACGGGCTAAGTATCAGGCCGGCGGGTACGACGCCGCGCTCGAGCTGCTGGACGCGGCGGAGCTCAGCCCCCTGGACGAACGCGAACTGGCCCAGTCCGACCTGCTGCGCGGTCGGATCATGTTCGCCTCCAGAAGTGCCGGCGCCGGCTTGCCGCTGCTGCTCAAAGCCGGCAAGCGCCTGGAGCCGCTGGACGCAGGGCTGGCCCGTGAGACCTACCGGGACGCGCTCTACGCGGCTCTCACCGCCGGCCGGCTGGCGGTCGGAGCTCAGATGGCAGAGGTCGCCAAAGCGGCCCTCGCCGCACCGCCGGGACCGCCACCGGAGCGCAACGATCTGCTCCTGAACGGCACGGCGGTGGCGACCATCGAGGGTTACTCGGCGGGCATGCCGATGGTGCTGCAGGCCCTGGACGGCTTCCGCACCGAAGGGATCTCCAGGGAAGAAGGCCTGGGCTGGCTCCCGCTCGCGTGCCGCATGGCCCATAACGTCTGGGACTTCGACAGCTATTCGGTGCTCTCGGAGAAGCTGGTGAACCTGGCCCGCGAGACGGGGGCTCTGTCGGTGCTGCCGTCGGCCCTCCTGCTGCTCCTGTCGGCTCGGGTCCTCGCCGGCGAGCTCGCCGTCGCGGATGCGCTGGTCGCCGAGGCGGTGACGATCGGTGAGGTGACGGGCAGCCGCTTCATGGCCCAGTACGGAGCCCTGGTGGCCGAGCCGTGGAGGGGCCGGGAAGCCGCAACACGTCAGGTGATCGAAGCGATCACGCGAGACACAGCTCTTCAAGGGGAAGGGAAGGTGCTGACCGCCACCCAATGGGCGAGCTCGGTGCTCTACAACGGCCTGGGTCGCTACGAGGAGGCGTATGTCGCGGCCGAGCGAGGCGCCGAGAACCCACAGGAGCTCGGACTGTCCACCTGGTCCATGATCGAGTTCGTCGAGGCCGCCGCCCGGAGCGGAAGGTCGGCCCGCGCTGCCGAAGTCGCCCGGCGGCTCGACGAGATGGCGCAGGTCAGTGGCATGGACTGGGCCCTCGGCACCTCGGCAAGCGTGCGTGCCCAGGTGAGCGGCGGCCTCGCCGCCGACTCTCTGTACCGTGAGGCGATCGAGCGGCTCGGCCGTGCCGAGGTCCGGATGATGCTCGCCCGCACCCGGCTGCTTTACGGCGAGTGGCTGCGTCGGGAGAACCGCCGCGTCGACGCGCGCGAGCAACTGGGCATCGCCTACGAGATGCTCAGCCAGATGGGGGCCGAGGCGTTCGCGGAACGCGCCCGGCGCGAGCTGCAGGCCACCGGCGAGACGGTACGCAAGCGCCCCGCGGAAGCGCCGGCCGCCACGCTCACCGCCCAGGAGGCGCAGATAGCGCGCTTGGCCGGTGACGGGCTGACGAACCCCGAGATCGGCGCTCAGCTCTACATCAGCCCGCACACCGTCGAATGGCACTTGCGCAAGGTCTTCGTGAAGCTCGGCATCGCGTCGCGCAAACAGATCCGCGCCACGCTGCTCGAAGGCACGGCGGCCACGGCCTGACGCTGCATGATCGGCCGGCTGGTGCCGCCCCGCATGCCGTCCGGTGCGCAGGGCCCGGTCGAGTGAAGAACAGGCCGCCGTCGGACGGCTCACGCGCCGTGGGTGCTCTGACGGCGGTCGCGGACGCGGAGCAGGGCTTTGACGAGTTCGCCGACCCACAGGATGGTCGAGCCGACGGCCAGGCAGGCCAGCCACTGGCCGAAGGTGAGATCGGTGGTGGTGAAGAAGCCGTGCAGGGTGTCCAGTTCGACGATGAGCAGCAGCAGGGCGACGACCACGAGGGTGGCGATCAGCGGGTTGGTGTTGTGCAGGGTCTCGCGGTGGAACAGGCTGGGGGTGGGGTGGCGGACGTTGAGCAGGTTGAACGCCTGGAAGAAGACGAAGGTGACGAGCGCCATCGTGCCCGCGACGCCGGCCTGACCCATGGCAGGGGCAGGCCCCGGTGCCCAGGCGAGGACGGCAGTGGTGCCGGTCGCCATGATGGCGCTGGTCAGCAGGATGCGGATGAGGCGCTCCCGAGTGAGGATGGGTTCGCGTTTGGGGCGGGGTGGCCGGCTCATCGCGTCCGGGCTGACCGGGTCGACGCCGAGCGACATCGCGGGCGGGCCGTCCATGACGAGGTTGACGAAGAGGATCTGCAGGGCGGTGAACGGGGCGCCGCCGGCGATGCCGGTCAGCGAGGTGATCAGGAACGTCAGCACGAAGCCGAGCGCGGTGGAGACCTGGAAGCGGGTGAACTTGACGATGTTGTCGTAGACGCCGCGCCCTTCGCGTACGGCTCCGACGATGGTGGCGAAGTTGTCGTCGGTGAGCACCATGGTCGCCGCTTCCTTGGTCACCTCCGTCCCGGTCAGGCCCATGGCGACGCCGATGTCCGCCTTGCGTAGTGCCGGGGCGTCGTTGACGCCGTCGCCGGTCATTGAGACCACGTCGCCGCGCGCCTGCAGGGCGCCGACGATGCGGAGCTTGTGCTCGGGTGAGACCCGGGCGATGACGCCGATGTCGTCCAGGCGGCGGGCCAGTTCGGTGTCGTCGGGGATCTGGTCGAGTTCGGCACCGGTCACGGCTTGGCCGGGGATGTCGAGGTCCCGGGCGATGGCCGCGGCCGTCACCGCGTGATCGCCGGTGATCATGCGGACGCGGATGCCCGCGTCGTGGCACTGCGCGATGGCCTGCCGTGCCTCCGGCCTCGGCGGGTCGACGATGCCGACCAGGGCGATCAGGACCATTCGGTCCAGCAGCTTCTTCGCATCACCGTCGGCGTCGAAGCCATCGGCGGCGAAGTCTTGGCGGGCCACGGCCAGCACCCGGCGGCCCTGTTCGGCCAGGGTCGCGTTCGCTTCTTCGTAGCGTCGCCGGCCCCGCGGGTCGGTTTCGGTGATGCCGTCCGGGCCCAGGTAGTGGGTGGCCCGTGCGGCCAGGACGTCCGGCGCGCCCTTGATGAAGCAGCGCACGATCGGCCGGCCATCATCGTCGGTCCAGCGGTGAAAGGTGGCCATGAACTTGTGGTCCGCGTCGAACGGAATCTCCGCCAGGCGCGGGCGATGTTGGCGTAGTGCCGCGACGTCGATCCCGCCCTTTTCCGCGAGTACGACCAGAGCGGCCTCGGTGGGGTCACCGACCACCTCCTCGTCGCGGAGCACGGCGTCGGTGCACAGCGCCATCGCGATCAACGCCTGGTCCAGGGCGTCCGGTGGCGGGCGGCCGTCGGTGGAGCGGATCCGCCCGTCGGTGGCGTAGCCGTGACCGGAAACGGTGAAGCGTCGCCCCGCGAAAATGAGCTCCCGGGCGGTCATCTGGTTCAGGGTCAGTGTGCCGGTCTTGTCGGTGCAGATCTGTGAGGTGCTGCCGAGGGTCTCCACTGAGGACAGCCGTTTGACGATGGCTCCGCGGCGGGCGAGCCGGTCGGTGCCCATGGCCAGGGTGAACGCCACCACCGCCGGCAGCCCCTCGGGGATGGCGGCCACGGCCAGTGAGACCGCGGTGATGAACAGCACGCCGAACTCCTGCCCGCGTACCAGCCCGAGCACGACCACGACGACCACCACGACGGCGGAGATGAGCGCCAGGGTCCGGCTGAGTGCGTTGATCTGCCGTTGGAGCGGGGTCGGGGCAGGCTCGGCCGTGGCGAGCAGGCCGGCGATCCGGCCGGTCTCGGTCGCCATGCCGGTGGCGGTGACGAGCATTTCGCCCCGGCCGCGGGTGACCGAGGTGTTCATGAACAACGCATTCGTACGGTCGGCCAGCGGTGCCCCCTCCTCGACGCGGCCGATGGCGGACTTGGCGGCCGGCTGCGCCTCTCCGGTCAGCTCCGCTTCCCGCACCTCCAGGGAGGCCGCGGACAGCAGCCGCCCGTCCGCGGGCACTCGGTCTCCGGCTTCGACGATCACCATGTCACCGGGAACCAGCTCCTTGGCGTCCAGGCGGGCGAGCCGGCCGTCTCGCCGGACGGTCGCCATGGTGGAGGTCATCTTCCGCAGCGCCTCCAGCGAGGCTTCGGCGCGGGATTCCTGTACGAAGCCGATGGTGGCGTTCAGCAGCACGACCACGGCGATCGCGAGCGGCGTCTCCCACTCGCGCGAGATCAGCAGGCTCACCACGGCGGCGATCAGCAAGATCACGATCATCAGGTCCTGGAACTGACGCAGGAACGCTCGCCAGCGCGGTTCGCGGGCCGCCTCCCGCAGTTGGTTGGGACCATAGCGCTCGAGCCGTCGCGCCGCCTCGCCGGCCGACAGGCCCTGGTCCGGGGCCGCTTGGAGCCTGACGGCGACATCGCCGGTCGGCAGCGCGTGCCACGGCACTTGATCCGGTTCGATCATGCTGTCGTCCTCCGTTGGCTGCGTGGCCGTCTCTCCAGCCGGCGGTGCGGCCTCATGGGTTCGCGTTCGATCGTGGCCTCGGCCTGGCGGCTGCGGGGATGCGAAGGGTCCGCTCATCCTCCTAAGACCGGACAACCGCGCGGGGTTGTGACAGCTCGTTTCCACGCGTGGCCCGAGCATGACCGGCCGCACGCCGAGGCTCTCCCCGGGGGACGAGCATGGCGGTGTCACAGATCGGGTGGCCGCCCGGTCCAATGGGGCAAACAACCGGAAAGGCACACTCATGAGCGAGCAGCCCGTCGTCGTCCTGGTCCACGGCGCCTTCGCCGAATCGGCCAGCTGGAACCGCGTCATCCAGCGCCTGCACAGCAACCAGCTGACCGCCGTCGCGGCGGCCAACCCGCTGCGCAGCGTGGAGGGTGACGCCGCGTACGTGCGCGACGTGATCGCCGGCCTCGGCCGCCCGGTCATCCTGGCCGGCCACTCCTACGGCGGCATGGTGATCACCCAGGCGGCGGCCGGCAACCCGGCCGTCCGCGCTCTGGTCT
>NZ_JBQQBR010000072.1:0-38901 GCF_052245935.1 Nonomuraea sp. 3N208
CCCTGGTCAGAGGCGACCTGCGGGTGGCCGCCGACGCCATCCGGCTGTCGCGCAGGACACTGGCCACGATCAAGGGCAACCTGTTCTGGGCCTTCGCCTACAACGTGGCCGCCCTGCCGCTGGCCGCCCTCGGCCTGCTCAACCCGATGATCGCGGGGGCGGCGATGGCGTTCTCCAGCGTGTTCGTGGTGAGCAACAGCCTCCGGCTACGCCGATTCAATTGACAACCATCGGATGGCTCCGGGCAGCGTGCTCGGAGCCATCCGTCATTTCGGCTCTTCTGCGGCTGGGTGGGCAGTGCGCCATGGCCGCGCTGCTCGGTGCGGTGCTGATCGTCAGGCGCGCGAGGGCGAGCCAATCAGCCCAACGGTCCGCGGCAGGCGGCATCGGAGGACGAGCGGCAGGCATCGGACCGTAGCGGATTAGCCGGTTCCGGCGGCGTAGGCGGTGGTGAAGGTCTTGCCGCCGTCCTTGGATTCCAGGATCGTCCCGTCCTCCATGGCGGCCAGCAGCCGTTGCGGGTCCACGGCCGTGAACGTGACGGCCTGGCCGGGCAGCTTGCCTGTGGCGGTCCACGTCTCGCCTCCGTCCTGGCTGGCGTGGATTTGGCCGTCGGCTCCGGCGCCCACGAGGAGCCAATCGGCCGACACGTCGACATGGCTGAGAAGCGGGGCCTTCGCCACATCGGTGAAGTTCATCCCGCCGTCTTCGCTGACCTTGAGGCCGTCCGGAGTCGTGGCGAAGACCCGCGACGGCAGGTCGGCTGCCGCGCCCAGGTCGATGACCTTCTCTTCGGTGCCCTGGGTCCAGGTGGCTCCGCCGTCGAAGCTGCGCCAGATCTTCGAGGTCTGGCTGTCGAAGGCGTAGAGGGTGTCACCGGCGGGCTGGATGGAGTGGAAGTCGGCCGAGCCGCCCGCCGAGACCGTCGTCCAGGTGGCGCCCGAGTCCGTCGATCGGATGAGGCCCAGGTGCGGCGGGAGCTGTGGTGAGACGTCTTCCGCGGAGGGGTGCCCGCTGGCCAGGAAGGTCCTGGGGCCGATGATCGTGAACCCCATGTGGTCCTGATCCCGGTCGGCGACGCGCGCGATGGTCGTCGGGGAAGTGACCTTGAACAGGCCGTAGTGCCCCGCCACATAGAGGGAACCGTCGGCCGGATCGATGTCGACGCCGTGGACATGACCTACACCAAGGCCAGGCTCGCCTGCACCGTCATGCTGCGGTGCGGCCTGCCCGCAGGCGGTCAGGACCGACCCCAGCACGGCTGCTACGACGGCTGCGCGCAGCCGTCCGTCCACATGCTCCATGGGCGCAAGTCTACAGGGAGCTACTATGGCTGATCGTAGAAAGATCAGAGTGTGAGAAAGGAATGGCAGTGGTGGGCGAGGAACGCGCTCACACCCGGGACCGCGGCCACGATCGCGGGGCCTGCCAACAGCACCGTCACCGCGAGGAATCCGGTCAGGCGTTCCCGCCGATCAAGCGGTGCTTGGGGATGTAGCATGCGGCGCACGCGGGTCAGCGCCGTCTCACCGCCGGCGCCCAGCGCGAACGCGGGCACCCGCCCCGTAGCCAGCCGGACGAGGGCGGCGGCGATGTGGATGCGCGGGTGGCGGCGGGCCGCCACGTCGTCGGCCAGCAACTCGACCAGCCGCGCGACCTCCACCCTGGCCTGTTCGAACAGCGGAACACGCGGAAACGCTCGACTCAGCGTCTCGGCGGCGGCGAGCACCAGATGGTGACGTCCGCGCAGGTGCGCTTGCTCGTGCGCGAGCACCGCGGCGACCTGCTCGGGAGCCAATGACTGCAACGCCCCGCTCGTTATGACGGCGTGCCCGTTCCTGCCTGGCAGGCAATACGCCATTCGCTCCTCGTAGTCGACCACCACAGCGTCGAGGTCGACGTCGCGCCGCCCGAGCAGGACCAGTGCTTCAGCATGGCGCCGCCGGTCCCGCCGGGCGCCCAGCAGGACCGCTCCTCCCGTGTAGGCCAGCCGCGCCAGGACAAGTCCGCCGACGACCAGGCTCACCCGGGTGCTTGTCGTGCTCAGAGACGCTTCGTCGGTCAGGAGCACAGCGCACGCCTCGAACAGCCAGGCCAGACCGTGCCCCACCACCGATGCGGGCACCGCCATGGCGAACACCGCCAGCAGCAGCGAGACGACCACCGAAGCGCTTGCCGCCTGCCATATGGTGATCGCCAATCTGGGCGCCCGATCGGTCCACACCGCACGCTTCAGACGCCTCGGCAGCACCAGGGCCGCGACAGCGGCGTACAGGGCCAGAAGAGCCGCCACGGTCATGAGGCGCGTCCCTTCGGCGGATATACCTGGAGAGCGGCCTCCAAGGCGCTCGCCTCGTCGGGGGTGAGGCGTTCGAGGAAGTGCACGAGCGTGGCCGCCTGGTTGCCGCTGCTGGCCAGGGATGCCCGCATCACGTCGGCGGTGTAGGCCTCCTTCGACGAGACGGCCTCGTAGATGTAGGCCCGGCGGACCGGCCGGCGTCTGAGCAGGCCCTTGGTGTGGAGCTTGTCCATCACGGTCATCACGGTCGTGTAGGCGAGAGTCCGATCCTTGAGGAGATGCTCCAGGACATCCCGCACGGAGGCGGGCGCTTTGGTCGCCCACATGTAGTCCATGATCGTGGACTCGAGCTCTCCCAGGCCACGCACCATCTGACAGCCCCTTCCGCCTGCGATCTCATCAATGCTACCGGCGATCGTAGGCGCGCCATGAGGTCACGGAAGGGCGTTCAGGCGATCGCCGGCGACCGGCTCTCCTCGGGCGACCCAGCGACGATCTGGCTGGTGTCGGCTAGGTGCGGCAGCCCGGCGGTCTGGATGCGGGCCGTCGAAACCTTCGCGTCGCAGTGCCTGCACGGCGCGAAATCCTGCCAGCCACGCTCCGACGACTGCGATTGCGTTCAGTACCATGGGCAGGGCAATACGTAGTGGGGGTATATGTTCGAGGTGAATGAATCTCATATACCCCTAGGGGGTACGGGTTGTATGGGTGGTATTTCTGGCGTATGGTCCAAGCGGTGTATACCTATGAGGGGTATTGGGATTCGAGAGGGAGCCGTCATGAGCAGCGCCACCTACACCGTCAAGGGCATGACCTGCGGCCACTGCGTCGGCAGCGTGAAGTCCGAGGTCGGCAAGATAGCCGGTGTCACGGATGTCGACGTCGACCTGGCCACCGGCAAGGTGACGGTGACGGGCAATGAGCCCATCGACGAGGCTCTTGTTCGCGACGCCGTCGAAGAGGCTGGCTACGAGGTGGCCGCCGTCTGAACAAGGATGGCCCGGAGGTGGTGGCCACAACCGCCTCCGGGCTTCCGTAGTAGCTCGTCGCGATGCGGTGGGCAGTGCCCGTCATGGCGTTTTTGCATCTTGGTGAACGGATGTCTGTCGCGTGCCGTACCTCCACACGACAGAGCGCTACGAGGTTCGTTAGTAAACTGATGGATCCCGGGAAGTTCCGATCATCAAGGGAGGGCCGGTGGGAGTGGTGCGGCGACGTCTCGCGTTGCGGGTCGTGCGCGGCGTTCTGCTGGTCGTTCTCGCCTTGGGTGTGTGCGGCATGCACACGCTGGGACATCTCGACGGCCGGCACGGCGGCTCCCCGGCTAGCGCACACGCCATGACCATGGCGCCGGAGCCGGTGGCTTCTGGGGGTCTTCTGGTCTTCGCGCCCGCCCTGATCGGGTTCGATCCGACGAGCGTATGCGTGGCCGTGCTGACCTCACTCATCCTCGTTCTGGCGCTCGCCTCCTTGGTCAGGACATGGCGTCGAACCGTTGACCAGGGGTGGTCGCCGACGCCTCTACGGCGGGTCGCCCGGCCCCCTCCCAGGTCCACCTCCTCGCGCCTGGCATGTCTCTCGGTGTCGCGCACATAGGCCGACCATCACGCGGACGGGCTCCGAGGCTGTCCGCGACCAGGCCGACAGTTCCGACACGAACCGAGAGACCAAAGCAACCATGCGTATCAACCGCACGATGTCCATCACCATTGCCGCGGGTGCGCTCGCCCTGCTCGCCGCCTGTGGCGGCGACGGTGAATCCATGACCGGGCACCAGCAGATGAGCAGCAGCGCCCCTGCCGCCACCACCGCCAGCGCTTCGCCGTCGGCTGCCTTCAACGACGCGGACGTCATCTTCGCGCAGATGATGATCCCGCATCACGAGCAGGCGGTCGACATGGCCGACCTGGCCGCGACGCGCGCGAGCGACCCGGAGGTCAAGGAGCTCGCAGCCAAGATCAAGGCGGCGCAGGATCCGGAGATCCAGACCATGAGGGGCTGGCTGACCGCGTGGGGCAAGCCCGAGTCGGACCCTGAAGGGCACATGGGGCATGGCATGCCGGGCATGATGTCCGCGGATCAGATGAAGAAGCTCGAGGCGGCCAAGGGCAAGGAGTTCGACAAGCTGTTCGTCGAGCAGATGATCGCCCATCACAAGGGCGCGATCGAGATGGCCCGCACCGAGCAGGCCGACGGCTCCAACCCGGAGGCCAAGGAGCTGGCCAAGACCATCGAGACCACGCAGCAGGCTGAAGTGGAGCAGCTGCAGAAGATCCTCGACCGGCTCTGATCAAGGACCTGCCCGGGCGCTTGTGCGCGACAAGCGCCCGGGCAGTCTCATGTCTCAGGTGACCACACGACGGCGTATGCGGATCTTGATCGTCAGTGCGGGACGACGCCGTCGGCCAGCACCCGCCGGTAGTTGGTGACGCGATCCTCGACGGAGTCCAGGCAGCAGCTCGAGCACTTCACCTGCTCGGCGGAGGTGTAGTAGAGGCAGCAGGTGTTCCGCAGGTAGAACAGTCCCTCCCGATCGCCCTCCTTGAGCCGGACGACGGTGCCCAGGCGGTCCAAACCGCCGGTGGCAGCGGCCAGGAAGGTCTCGTAGGACTTCTGCAACTGGTCGACGTCTCCTCCGCGCCGGCTCGCGATGCAGAAAGCCGCGGCGCAGCCGTGGGCCACGCCGCCGTACAGCTGCCGGAGGCCGGCTCGCGTGCGGACGCGCATGGCCTCTGCGAGGGGCAGCAGATGCTTGTCCAGAACGCATTCGACCAGGGTCTCCACGGGCGCGTCCGACACCTTGGGATCGCGCAGACCAACGGCCTCGAAACCATGATGCGGAGAGAGCCGGATGGCGACATTTCCCGGGCGCATGTCCACCACCACGCCCTCCACCGCCCACGCGAGCACGGCCGCCGCGGTCACGGTGCCCGCGTACACAGCGATCACGGTCAGCGCGGTCGCGTGGTCGGAGACCTGGCCGCTGGCCCGGCGCTCGGCGTCGAGTACTTGACCCAGCTCATCGGAGCAGGGATCCAGGAGCCGCTCGCAAGCGATCCAGTCCCCTTCCGCGGTGAGCCCGCGATGGAGCCTGAAACGGTCGCCGAAGGATTCCAGCCGTTCGAAGACGTCTGTCACTCTTGCCGTCCTCCTAGTAGGAAGGGGATCAACCAGCGGTATGTCTGATCGGGGCAGTCGTCGTGCAACGAGTGCCCGCAGTCAGGAAGGACGTGGGTCTCGGCCGTAGCAAGACGGTCGGCGAACCGGAGACGAGGACGACCAGGCGCAACATGGTCGTCCGATTGCGTGGTGCTCGTATGTCCGAGTTCCCGCCTGTGGTAGCGGAACCGGGCAACGGACGTCTCGACATCCATGACTAGCTTCGGGCTGCTTCGAGTAGCTGGGCGGTGTAGGGGTGGGCAGGAGCGCTGGCGATGTCCGCGCACGGTCCGTGCTCCACGACCGTGCCATTGCGCAGGACCACGATCCTGTCGCATGACTGCACCGCCTCGCCCAGGTCGTGGGTGACGAACAGGACGGCCAGGGCTCGGTCGGTGGCAAGGGTACGGAGCGTGGTGGCGATGCCGGCGCGGGTGGAGACGTCCAGCATCGAGGTGGCCTCGTCCGCCACCAGCAGCAGGGGATCGACCGCGAGCGCCCGGGCGATGGACACGCGTTGCCGCTGCCCGCCCGACAGCTGACCGGGGAAGCGCTGGAGGAACTCGGGCCTCACGGGTAGGCCGGCCGCGGACATCGCCTCGCGTACCCGGTCTTCTCGTTGCTTGCGGGGCGTTCCGGCCAATGTCAGGGGTTCGGCGACCAGGGCCGCGACCCGCATGCCTGGATGGAGTGCGTCGTAGGGGTCCTGGTGGATGAATCCGATCCGCCGCTGGAGGCGGCGCAGGTTCCGGCCTCGCAGCGCGGTGAGCTCCTGGCCGGAGATCTCGACTCGCCCGGCCGCCGGGCGGAGCAGACCGAGGATGATCCTTGCCAGGGTGCTCTTTCCTGAGCCGCTCTCGCCGACCAGCCCGACGATCTCGCCGGCGTGGATGTCGAGGTCCACGTCACGCAGCGCTTCGACGGTCCTCGATCGGGCGCGGTAGACATGCCGGACACCGGACACACGTGCGGTCGGAGCTCCTCGGGCATGATCGCCTCGTGGCACCACCGGGTACTTCGGCTCGCCGTGGTGATGGCAGGCCACCTGCACCCCGTCGTACGAGCGAAGCGGTGGTGTTTCCTGCGTGCACAGGTCAGTGGCGAGCGGGCACCGCGGTGCGAACCTGCATCCGCTCGGCAGCAGGTCCAGCGCGGGCGCGGCGCCGGGGATGCTGCCCCACGGCACCTTCCGGTCCGCGACGGGCGTGGCGCCGAGCAGGCCGGCGGTGTACGGATGGGCGTGCTCGGCGGCCAGCGCGCGGGCGGGACGGACCTCGGCGAGGCGTCCGGCGTACATGACCGCGACCCGGTCGGCGTACGGCATCAGCCCGGCGAGGTCGTGCGAGACCACGAGCATGCTGGTGCCGAGACCGGCGAGCAGCGCCAGGATCCGCCGCTGGCTGATCGCGTCGAGCCCGGTCGTCGGCTCGTCGGCGACCAGCAGCCGGGGCTCACCCGCCAGCGCCAGCGCGATCGCGACGCGCTGGCGTTGCCCGCCGGACAGCTCGTGGGGAAAACAGCGCAGCATGCCTGGCTGGAGTCCGACGCGTTCGAGCAGCTCGGCGGGCTCGGACCGGCCGCCGTGCAGGGTGAGCATCTCGGTGAGCTGCGCGCCGACCCTGTGCACGGGGCTGAGGCCGGTCATCGCTCCCTGCGGCACGATCGCGATCCGGCGGCCGCGCACGTTCTTCCAGTCGGTACGACCGGCCAGCTCGTCCTGTTCCAGCATCGCGGAGCCGGTGACGGTGGCGGTGCGGGGGAGCAGCCCGAGCAGTGCGCGGGCCAGCGAGGTCTTGCCGCAGCCGCTCTCGCCCACGAGCGCCACGATCTCGCTCTCCCCGACGTCCAGGCTGATCCCGTCCACCGCGGGCGAGCCGCCATAGCCGACCGTGAGGTCGCGTAGCGACAGCGTCATCGGGTGGCCTCCTTGAGCGCGGGGTTGAGGCGTTCCTCGACGGCGATGCCGATGAGGGCGAGGGCGAGCACGGTGAGGGTGATCGCGGCGCCCGGCGGGAGGGCCCACCAGAGCCACGCCTCCGACAGGAACACGCCGTTGGTCTGGACCCAGAAGAGCGTGGTGCCCCAGCTCGGCGCGGTCGGGTCGCCCAGCCCGAGGAAGGACAGCGTGGCGTCGTAGAGGACAGCGCGCATCGCCGTACGGACGAAGACCGGGATGAGCAGGGGGCCGATCAGGTAGGAGCCGTGCCGCAGGAGCAGCCACCAGCGCGGCGCCCCCATCGACCGCGCCACCTCCAGATGGCCGCGTGACCACGCGGTCAGGACCCCGGCACGCAGCACCCGCGCCGGGACAGGCCACAGGATCAGCGCCAGGATTGCCACGCGCATGCCGAAGGACTGGCCGAGGAAGGCCGCCGCGAGGATGTAGAGGATCAGCTCCGGCAGCACCAGCATGACGTCGGTGCCGCGCATCAACGTGGCCGACAACCAGCGAGGCCCGATCCCGGCGGCGCCCCCGACCAGCGCGGCGAGCAGGGTGGTGCACGCGGCGACGATGAAGGCCAGGCTCAGCGAGGTGCCGGCGCCGACGATGAGCTGGTCGAGCAGGTTTCTGCCGAGATCGTCGGCTCCCAGCGGCAGCCCCGCTCGTGGAGGGGCATAGGGGTCGGCGACCCTGGCCCGACCGGCGTCGTCAGGGAGCACGATGCCGTACAGGGCGACGCCGACGACGACGGCGAGGATCCCGGCGCCGACGAGGCCCTGGGTGCCCAGGAGATCACGGCGGGGCGCGCGCAGGAGCATCATCGGCCACCTCCGGTTCTGGCACGGGGATCGAGCAGCGGGTACGTGGCGTCGGCCACCGCGTTCATCAGCACCACCAGCAGCGTCAGCACCAGGAACGCGCCCTGCATCAGCGGATAGTCGCGAGCCGCGATCGCGTCGAAGGTCAGGCGGCCCAGCCCGGGATAGGCGAAGACGGTCTCCACCACGATCGAGCCCGCCGCGAGGAAGCCGATCTCCATCATGAGGATCGTGTGAACCGGCAGGAGCGCGGGCCGCAGGGCGTGCCGGCGCACCAGCCTCCCGTACGGCACCCCGCGAGCGTGCGCGTGCTGGACCGGCTCGCTGGTCAGCACCGTCAGCAGCGACGAACGCGTGTAGAGGAAGAGGTAGCCCATCCCGGTCACCGTCATGGTGCTCACCGGAAGGATCAGGTGCACCAGCACACCGGAGACCGTCACGCCCTCGACGCCCGAGACGCCGAAGGTCGGTAGCACCTGGAGCTGCACGCCGAACAGAACGATGAGCAGCATGCCCAGCCAGAACTGCGGGAGCGAGTCGAGCACGATGGCCGTGCCGAGCAGGCCCGAACCCTTGCCCTGCCGACGGCGCAGGGCGCCGAGCACGCCGAGCGTGACCCCTGCCAGCGCGGTGGCCACGATGCTGGTCCCGACGAGTAGCAGCGTCCAGGGCAGCGCCTCGCCGAGCGCCTCGGTGACCGGCCGCCCGTCGGACAGTGACGTGCCGAGGTCGAGGGTGAGGATCCCGCCGAGGTAGTCCAGGAACTGCTCGGGCAAGGGCTTGCCGAAGCCGTACTGGGCAGCGATCTGGGCCCGCTCGTCCGCGGTGAGCCTGGCCAGCGCCTCCGGGCTGCCGAACAGCTTCAGCGGGCCCCCGGGCAGGGCCCGGGGGAGCGCGAAGTTCAGCGTGAGCGCCACCGCGAGCACGGCGGCGTACTCGGCCAGCCGGCTCGTCGCGTATCGCCAGCTCATTGGAGTTTGAAGTCGACGAGGGAGAACTTGTTGAGCACGGCCGAGCCGTTCTGCCAGGTCCAGCCGCTGTAGATGTCCTTGCGGAAGGCGTAGGCGCCGTTGCGGTAGTACAGCGTCAGGAACGGCATCTGCTCAGCGATCTGCGTCTGGAGCTGCTTGGCCGCCGCGGTCCTGGCTTCCATGGTCGGGGCCGAGGTCAGAGTCTTGACGGTCGCGTCCACCTCGTCGTTCTTGAACCCAACGATGTTCAGCGACCCGTCCTCCGGGTCAGAGGCCACGAGCTGGGCGATGGTGCCGCTGCTCAGCATGACCGGCGCTGACCAGCCCCACATGGACATGTCGTAGTTGCGGCCTTTACTGACGTCGTAGTCGGGCCACACCTTCGCATCCAGCGAATCGGGATCGAGCGAGCTCACCTTCACGGCCACGCCCACCGCCTTGAGCATGTCGCGGATCAGCTCGGCGCTACGCAGCCGGTCGGTGGAGGTGCTCTGGACCAGCAGCTCGTACGACATCGGCTTGCCGTCCAGCACCCGGATCCCGTCGGCACCCGGCTTGGCACCCAGCGCGTCGAGCTCGCGCTTGGCCGCCTCGGCGTCGTAGACGGAGGCAAGCTGATCCGGCGCGATGGGGGAGTCCGTGTGGATGAAGCCGGGATTGCCGGGCGTGCCCTGACCCAGCAGCGAGGTCTTCACCAGGTCGGCCACGTCGATCGCCTTGGCCAGGGCCCGCCGGACCTCGGGCTTGTCGAACGGCGCCCTGGTGGTGTTGAAGGCGAGCAGTGTGGAGGCGAACTCGGTGCCCTTGACGACGCCGATGTTCGGCTGCCTCTCCAGCGCTTGAAGCTGCTGTGGCGGCACGATGCGGGTGGACAGGTGCACCTCGCCCGTGCGCAGGGCGGCGAACTGCGTGGATTCCTCCGGTATGACCACCACTTTGACGGTCTCGACCTTCGGCTTGCCCATGGCGTAGGAGGCGTTGCCGGTCAGCGTGTAGCCGCGGGCGTTGTCGTACTGCGTCAGCTTGTACGGGCCGGTGCCGATCGCCTTGTCCGTCCCGGCCTCGCTCACCTTCTCCACCGACGACCACACGTGCTTGGGCAGGATCGCCATGTCGGCCAGGATGCGCCGTGGGAACTCGGGATCCGGTGCCTTCAGCGTCAGGGTCACGGTGTCCCCGCTCGCCGTCACGTTCTCTACCGGCCGGACGTCGATCGAGGAGTCGCCCTCCATGTGCTTTTTGTAGAACTCGACGCTGAACACCACGTCGTCGGCGGTTAGCGGCCTGCCGTCGTGCCACGTCACGCCCGGCCTGAGCGGCATCGTGAAGACCTTGTTGTCGGTGGTCTGGATCTGCTTGGCCAGCAGCGGCACGACCCCGTCGCCCTGGACGACGACCAGCGTGTCGAAGATCAGCTTCACCAGGTTGTTGCCCGGGTAGCCGGTCTGGTTGGTGAACGGCGTCAGAGTGCCCTCGTCAGACGAGATGGCGATGGTGACGCTCTTGGCGGCCGCGGCGGTCTGGCCGCTTCGTGGAGGTTCGGTACCTGCGCCGCATCCGGCCAGAGCTAACCAGAGCGCGGCGGCGATCGCGATGAACATTCTGGATTGCCGGTACACGGAACCTCCCGGGGGTATAAGAGGTCGAGACCGCACCCCTGTGGAGGGAGCGGTGTTTCATGCGACTCTATAGAGGTTTTCCGTAGATACAAGTGCCCAATATGTAAACTCCGTAATTCGGTGACACGGCTCGGCCGCGATGGCGAGCATGCCGTTGAGCTGCTCATATCCGATCCATACGTCCCTGGATCAGTCGCATGGGCGTCGCGAGCCGACCGTCCGTAACAAGACCGAAACAATCGATACTATCGATCGCCGTAGATCAGCTTGTCGGGCGTGATGGGCAGGTCGGGTCGGGCACGTCCACGAAGTGCACCGGTCGTCTGTCGTGAGGCTCCGGTCATCGGCGCGCTCCATTGAGTAGGGCATACTCATCCCCTTTGGGCCGGCTCTCCTTAGCCTCCGGGTAGGCACGAAGGAGGATAAGATGGCTGCATTTCCCCAACCCTTGATCGAAGCCATGGCCGCCCGAGCGGTGCGCATGCACCATGCCCTCTGGCACGCCGCCCGCGACGGCTGGGCAACGCGCACTGAAGCCGAGCGGAAGATCTATCGTGATCGCGGGTGGGAGCCGCCGCGCCCATCCCTGACGGCGAGCGGGCAGCCCGAGTTCAACAACGGATCTGGCGAGGACTTCCTGTACATGCACCGCGAGATGATCCGCACCGTGAACGAGATCCTCGCCGTGTCGGACCCGCAGCATCCTCGGATCGTGGGATGGGCGGCCATCCCGGCCGCCGACGACGAAGACTTTCCCGTGCCGCCGCCGTTCACTGTCCCCGGGAACGACAACCTGGCCGAGAACATACGGCAGGCCAAGAGCGCGGAAGCGCTCGACCGGCTGCGCGAGAGGGAAGCCCAGGTCACCGATCCAGCGGTGTTGGGGGGAATCACGCTCGGGCGGCTGGGCGCCTTCATAGAGTTCTTCATCCACAACAGGCTCCATCTGCGCTGGGCGGCCGAGTTGCCCAGATACCGGCCGGGCGGCTCGGCGTTCGACGTCCACCCGCGATGGGACGTGCCGAGCTATGACTGGCTCGCCGACCCCTACTCCAGCCACGTCAACCCGATCTTCTGGAAGCTGCACGGCTGGGTCGACGCCCGCATCGACGACTGGATGCGGGCCAACGGGGTGACCGGACCGGTTCCGTGGTCTTTCGACCCTCCATGGACGGGGCCTGCGGCGTCGGGACACCATCACCAGAACGTTGTCGAGCTGGCCCTCCGGGCCCGTCCGGGCAACTCCGAGGCCGTCAGCCTGGAGTCGCACGTCCACGCCTTGGAGGAGACCATCACCGCGTTGAAGGACAACGGCGTCCCCGAGCCGGTGCCCTTCCCTCAGGTGGACTGATCAGACGAAGGACACCGCTGGCCGGACAGGGCGGGGACGAGGCGGCCGCGACGGTCCAGGCGTCCGACAGCGGCTGCGGAGGCGAGTCCGGCGACGGCCATTACCAGCCATGGCAGGCTCGCCAGGTCCCAGATATGGCTGAGGTCCACCATGGCGCCGGCCAGGAGATTGCCGGCCAGGATGCCTATGCCGGACAGCAGGTTGTACATCCCGTAGTAGGTGCCGATCAGTCGGTTTCCCGCCATGTCGGCGATCGTGGCCATTTCGAAGGGAAAGGCGATCAGCATGCCGGTGGTGAGCAGGATGGTGCAGGCGATCACGGGCAGTATCGCCCACAGCGTGGGTAGCAGCAGGTGCGCTGCGGCGGCCGGTGGCAGGAAAGCGATTCCCATCAGCGCCAGGCCGCGGCTGATCGCCTGGCCGCGGCTCCAGCGACGTGCGCACCAGGCGGTCAGGCGTACCTGGCCGGCGATGCCGAGCAGCGCGGGGGTGACGTACAGGCTCATCACCCCCGCCTCGCCGCCTCCCACCCGCTGCACCTGCAAAGGCAGGGCGAGGTACATCTGGAACGACAGGGCGTAGGAGGCGATCATCGCTGCGGCGAAGGAGATGAAGGCGCGATCCCCGAACGCCTCGCGCCAGTCTCCCGATACGGGTCGATCCGTCCCGGCCGCCGCCCTTGGCCGGGACGGGAGGCAGAGGCCCTGCAGGATGGCCAGCACGGCGAAGACGGCCGCTGCGGTCAGGCAGGGTGCCGCTGGTCGACTCGACGATCGTCGCGCCGGGCATGAGGTCTCCTCTGATTCGTGCCTGGCGGATCATGTGCAGGGCTGGACGGTCCTTGATCCCGCCCGGGTTGAAGCCTTCGAGTTTGGCCCAGAATCCGCCTCCTCCCGGTACGAACGGTTCGGAAACGAACGCCAACGGCGTATTGCCGACCGCGAGGGAAAGCGACGAATATCCGGTCGTGAGCATGTTCTGCGGGCGCGCGAAAGTAACTTGCGATGACATTGATGAAATCCCCGAAGCGAATGGCGCATATCGCGGCACGACGTAATGGCCGCGAAGCGTGCGGAATGACGACGATGAAAACCGTCGATGTCCTATATGCGCAGCACGCAGAGATTTTCCTGTTCGGCGCTGATCGGGGGCGTCGTGTCCATCGAAGATGTCGATGGTTCCTTGACGCACTGTGCCAGGGCAGGGTGCAGGGCCATGGATGCGATCACGGGAGATGGCCCGCTCGCCGGACCGAGGGCGGCTGAGCAGTCCGGTTCGGTGCCATGCTGATGACCCGCCGGCAGGCCACGATGCAGGCATGTCTCGTCGTGCGAGGCCGGCGACGCCGCGGTCGGTTCAATGTGCGCGGTGCCGACCTCATGGGCGGCCTGCTCGGCCAGTTCCACCGCCGCGCAGGCGCCGCCATGGGCGAACACCACGGTGATGAGTATCGCCAGTGTGAGTCCCGCACACACGAGTAGCCGACCGGCGGCTGTGAAGGCGGCGAGTCGAGAAGCGTGGGCTGATGAGATCGCGAGCATCACTGGCCATAATGCCCATCACGTGGCAGGACGCGACCAGCAAAAGCAAACATTCCAGCAAAGAGGATTCTGGATGCGCGCGGCCGCAGTCCGCAAAATGCGTCGGTTAACAGGCGGCCGAATCCATCGCGCGGGGAAAATCGACTCCCCACACGAGAAGCTACGTAGCATCCTTTTGTTGATCGCTGTGCCATTCGGGCTCGTGCGGGACGGGTCCGGCGTGCGCGAGCCGGATGTGTGTGAGCGCGGGGCACGCCTCACGCTGAAGGTGGGATACCCTGGGGGGTATTCTGTGATGCGGAGGTGGAGAAGGTGCAGATGGACGCGACGGTTCTGGCCGATGCGCTCACCCGGCTCAAGCGGGCCCAGGGCCAGCTGGGCGGGGTGATCGCGATGATCGAGAACGGCGACGACTGCGAGCGGGTGCTGACCCAGCTGGCGGCGGTGTCCAAGGCCCTGGACCGGGCTGGATTCAAGATCATATCGACCGGCCTGCAGCAGTGCCAGGTGGCGCGCGAGCGGGGCGAGACGCCGCCGATCAGCCCCGAGCGGCTGGAGAAGTTGTTCCTCGCCCTGTCCTGAAGAGCGCCTTTGACCTGCACATTCTTTTGACGAGCTGATACCCCCCGGGGTATTTTGCGGGCATTCAAGTAGTGATGACGACGACGCGAAGGCGGCAGCACGATGACCACGATCCACGTCGAGGTGGTGGAGACCTCCTCACTGGGCGACCGCAGCTACCTGGCCCACGACGGGCAGGTCGCGCTGGTGGTGGACCCGCAGCGTGACGTCGACCGGATCCTGACCCTGGCCGGACGGCTCGGCGTGCGGATCACGCACGTGGCCGAGACCCACTTGCACAACGACTACGTCTCCGGAGGCCTGGCCCTGGCGAAGGTGACCGGCGCGAGGTACCTGGTCGCCGCAGCCGACGCCGTCGCGTTCGACCGGCTGCCGGTCGCCGACGGCGACGAGCTCGCCCTGTCCGAGGCGATGCGCATCCGTGCGGTGGCCACCCCGGGCCACACCTTCCACCACCTGTCGTACGTCCTGTCCGGAGCCGGCGGGCCCGAAGGGGTCTTCACCGGAGGGTCGCTGCTGTTCGGCACCACGGGTCGCACCGACCTGCTCGGCGCCCAGCACGCCCGGACCCTGGCCCACCGCCAGCACGCGTCGGTGCGCCGCCTGGCCGACCTGCTGCCGGACGGCGCGCAGATCTGGCCCACGCACGGCTTCGGTAGCTTCTGCTCGGCGACGCAGTCCGACGCCCCGGCCTCCACCATCGGCCGCGAGAAGCAGGTGAATGCCGCGCTGCGGCTGGAGGCCGACGACTTCGTCGCCGAGACGCTGGCCGGGCTGGACGCCTTCCCCGCCTACTACGCCCACATGGGCGCACGCAACAGCACCGGCGCGGACCTGATCGATCTGACCCCGGTGCAGGTTGCCGACGCTGGACAGTTGCGGGCGCGGATCGCCGCCGGCGAATGGGTGGTGGATCTGCGCTCGCGTAAGGCGTTCGCCCAGCGGCACCTGGCGGGCACGTTGAGCTTCGGCCTGGACGGGCCGATGTCCACCTGGCTGGCCTGGCTGGCGCCGTGGGACGCGCCTATCACGCTGCTGGGCGACAGTCCACAGCAGGTGGCCGCCGCCCAGAGGGAGCTGGCGCGCGTCGGCATCGACCGGCCGGCCGCCGCCGCGACCGGCGGCCCGGAAGAGTGGGCCGGCGGCGACGAGACGCGGCTGGCCGGGCTGACCGTCGCCACGTTCGCCGACCTGGCCGCCGCATGCGCCGGACACCCACCACCCGGGCTTCCCGCCCCCGACGTCGTGCTGGACGTGCGTATGACAGGCGAGTGGCAGGAGGGGCACATCGAGGGCGCGGCCCACATCCCCCTGCCCGACCTGCCCGCCCGTCTGGCCGAGGTGCCCGATGGGACGGTGTGGGTGCACTGCGGATCCGGATACCGGGCCGCCGCGGCCACCAGCCTGCTGCGGCGCGCCGGGCGCCGGGTGGTCCACATCGACGACGCGTACGCCGACGCCGCCGGTGCCGGCCTGACCATCACGACCCCCGAGAGTGAGACCGCATGACCGCCGCCACCCCGGCGACCCCCGCCACCCTGGACGTCGCCGCCCTCCGGCACCTCCTGGACTCCGGCAACCCGCCCCAGCTGATCGACGTGCGCACCCCCGGTGAGTTCGAGACCGCCCACGTCCCCGGCTCCTGCAACGTGCCACTGGACCTGCTGCGCGAGCACCGCGCCAGGCTGCGTGCACATCTGGACGAGGGGGCGGTTCTCATCTGCCGCTCCGGCCAGCGTGCCGCCCAGGCCGAACAGGACCTTGCCGGCGCAGGCCTGCCCGGCCTGCGCGTCCTCAAGGGCGGGATCACCGCTTGGCAGGCCACCGACGCCCCGGTCACCGTCGGCCGTCCACGCTGGGACCTGGAACGGCAGGTCCGCCTGGTCGCCGGCTCCATCGTGCTCGGTTCGATCCTGATCAGTACGGTCACCCCACGAGCCAAGTGGGTCGCCGGAACGATCGGTGGCGGGCTGACCTTCGCGGCCCTGTCGGGCACCTGCGCCATGGGCATGGCCCTGGCCAAACTGCCCTACAACCGCGGGCCGCGCACCGACCTCGACACCGTGCTTGAGGCCTTGGCCGCGGGCAGGTGAACGCCTCCGATGTACACGCCTGACGTGTTTTCGGAACCGGCGCCCGCCCGAGCCGGACGTCCGGGCCGGCTGCTCCACGTGATCGAACGGAGACAGCAATGGTGACCGTAGTCGGCCTCGGCGCCCTCATCGGTGTCCTGCTCGGGCTGCTGGGCGGTGGAGGCTCCATTCTGGCGGTTCCGGCCCTGGTCTACGGGGCCGGTCTGCCACTGGCCTCAGCCGTATCGGCTTCCCTGGTGGTGGTGGGCATCTCCTCGGCCACCGCCGTCCTGCCCCGCATCCGCGACGGGCAGGTGCGCTGGCGCATCGCTGGAATCTTCGGTGGATCCGGTGCGGCGGCCGCCTTCGCAGGCGCAGCCATGGGCAAGGCGTTGCCCGACCAGGTGGTCCTGATCGGGTTCGCCGTACTCATGGTGGTGGCCGGGTGGCGGATGCTGGCTGAGCAGACCGCCGTGGGCGGGACGTGCGCACTGCCCGGTGGCGGGGCCGACTGGCGCAGCTGCCTGCCCAAGGCCGCCCTCGCCGGCGCCGCGGTGGGCGTGTTGACCGGTCTGTTCGGGGTGGGGGGCGGGTTCGTCGTCATTCCGGTCCTGGTGCTCTGGCTGGGCCTGCCGATGACGGCCGCCGTCGGCACCTCCCTGCTGATCGTGGTGGTCAACTCGGTGGCCGGGTTCGCCGCCCACGCTGGGCAAGCCGCCCTGGACTTCGCCATCGTCGGGTCCTTCACCGCAGCAGCGGTGGCCGGGTCGCTGGCCGCCGCCCGCCTGGGCCGGCGCCTGGATCCAGGCCGGTTGCGCCGCTGGTTCGCCTCCCTCGTCTTCGCCGTGGCGGCCTTCGTAGCCGTCCAGGCGCTGTTGAACCCGGCCGCCCTGAGCGGATGACCGGGGCGGACGACGACCTCACGCCCATCGGTGGCGGTCTCGCGCGTGATGATCGGCCGCCGGCGGCTTGGGGCGTGTCAGTCCAGCCAGCCGAGCCTTGCCGCCCGCACCCCTGCCTGGAACCGGCTGCTCGCCCCGAGCGCCGCTGTCAGCTCGCTCACCAGGCGGGTGATCGTACGCGTCGAGACGCCCATACTTCGGGCGATCGCCGCGTCCTTGGCCCCGGTGGCCAGTAGCCGCAGTACCGCGCGTTGCTGCTCGGTGAGTGTGGAGCCGTCCGGCGAACCGGGCACCTCCTCCGGCTCCGAGGCCGTCATCCAGCAGTACGCGCCAGGTCGGCCTCCAACCCTTCGCGCGTCCAGTCGGCCGGCGGCTGCAATCCGAGGATCTCGTGCCTGGCCAGCTCGTCGATGCGCTGGTTCAGGCGCGCGCGTTCGGCCCGGGGGAAGAACTCGGCGTGCGCGTCGCCGCCTGCCTGCTTAGGCAGGTCAAGGTAGCGCTGGGCCGGCGCCGCCGTCCGGGCGTGCTGCTCGACCAGGCTGTCCAGCGCGCGATGGCTGCTCTGCAGGGTACGCGTGAGCGCGGCGGTCACACGGCTTGGGCGACATCGTCGTCCGCTACGTCGTCCACCGCTCCCCCTTTTCCGGATCCCCCGAACCCTGACATATCCGGTCTTAATCCGGCAAAGAGGCTTCTGCGTCGTCGGTCGGCCTCGCCGCGGGCATGGCGATCGGGTTCGCGCTCGTCATCCCGGCGGCGGCGATCACCCTTGTCGTCCTGCTGCGTCACCCCGAAGCCGGACGTTGACACCCGGCACGTCGTCGAGACTGTCCTCCGTGACCGGAAGGAGCTACACCGATGGTGTCCGTCGAAGCAGAACAAGCAAGCGTAGCCGCCCCGATGGCGTCGGGGCGGCTACGCGTTGTCTCGGCGGTGAGGGTGCCGAGAGTCAGTTGCCTGTGTAGCGGAAGATGTAGAGGCCGTGGTCGCGGTCGCTGGCGGCGACGTACTCCTGGCCGTCGTGCTCGAACGCCTGCACGCCCCAGAAGTTGTTGCCTCCCTCGTCCACGAAGTGGCCCACCTCCTGGATCTTGCCGTCCACGATCCGCGTCACACGGAAGCCCGCGGAGTAGTAGGAGAAGTAGGCGAGATCTGCCTGCTTGGCAGAGGTCGCCACCTCGTGGACCGACAGGTCACCGTAGCCTTCCGCGAAGGCTTGATCGTGCGCCTCGGGCACCGCGTAGGTGTCGAGCTCCTTCATCGTCTGCCGGTCGTACAAGTGCACGTACCCCCAGCCGTCGAAGTACGACGAGAAGGTCAGCGTGTCGCCGGCCGTGCCGACCGGCACGGGGAGCTGCGCCGGGCCTGTGCCGGCGAGGCAGTCGGCGTTGCTGTACGGCTGGTTGAAGATGGCGAAGCCCTGGCCGCGGGGCGCGACCCCGAAGGTCGGGATGTCTCCCTGGACGTCCATGCCGAGGGCGGCGTCGCAGGCGTCGGTGCCGGTGCGGTTGAAAATGAGGACCGCGTCGTAGCCGCCGGCGGCGATGACCGCGGCGACCTTCTCGGTGAACGTGCACACGCCGCGCTCGACCACGGCGATGTCCACGGCGTTCGGGTCACCCGCGGGGACGGCGGCGGAGCCGGGGCAGGCGAGGCCGGCGAACTTGGCCACGCCCGTCAGCGCCTGTCCCGGGGTGAGCTTGGTGGTGCCGCTGCCCTGGCCGGCGCTGATCGCCGTTCCGTCGGTGAGGTTGGAGGTCTTCAACGCGTACGGTGAGAAGTCCTCGTCGGCGGCGAGGACGTACCTGTCGTCGAGGGTGAACTCGGCCTGGTGGGCGTTGCCCTCCGGCCTGACGCTCAGCCCGCTCTCGGCCGCCTCGGGATCGGGGTCGGCGAAGGTGCTGTCGGCCAGGAGCGAGATGTTCAGCGGGTCGGTGACGTCGATCTGGACGTAGCCGCCGTCCCAGTACGACAGCAGCATGACCTGCCTGCCGCCGATCTCCTTCACCACCATGTCGTGCAGGAAGATCTCGTCGAGGCCGGGTTGCGTGATGCCGGGGAACTTCTCGTCGATGTCGTACTCTGCGATGACCTTGGGCTTCTTCGGGTTGGTGATGTCGAGGATGTCGACGTCGGGGCCTTCCTCGTTGTCCACGATGACGGCGTAGGCCTTGTTGCCGGCGTCCCAGGCGAAGACGCTGTGGATCTCGTTCGCGTCCTTCTTGCCCATGCCCGCCACGGTCTCGTCGCCGATGCCCACCGCGAGGGGAGTGGGGTGGGCGGCGTCGGTGACGTCGTAGATGTTCAGGCCGCCGACCCCCGTGTGGCCTTTGCAGACCTCGTTGTTCGTGACGAGGAGGTCGCCGGTGAAGGCGGGTGTGCCGACGCTGAGGGCCTGGATGCCCTCGCCGGGCGCGCTGCCCTCCTTCGCGACGATGAACGAGACTTCCTTCGGCTGGGCCGGGTTCTTGATGTCGACGACGTGCACGCCGTTGTACTTGCAGGTCGCGCCACCCCATGCGGCCAGGTAGGCGTAGCCCTTGTGGACGCCGACGTCCGCGATCTTCTCCGGCTCGGCGTTCTTCAGCGCGAGCTTGCTGACGAGTTCGACGTCTTCGCTTGAGGCGGGCAGGTGGCCGTGGTCGCCGCCGTGCTGGTGGTGGTTGTGCGTGATCTTCGCGTGGTCTATCGCGCCGTCAGAGCTGGTCGCGCCGTCATGTGCGGCGGCGGACGGCACTAGAGCCGCCAGGCTGGTGCCAACGGCGATGACCGTGGCTGCCGCAAGGCGGCTGGCTTTGTGTCCCATCGGGGGGTTCTCCTCCAGTGGTGGCAGAGGACGAAATAAAGGGAACATAAAGGATTAGGCGGGCAGTCCGGAAGACCTACTGCCCTCATTAGTAGGAGACTTACAGGTAAGCGAGTGGATTGTCCTCTTTGTCGGCAAATGCGAACTATGGGAGTGCCGTGATGCGCGCCATCTCTTGCGATGCCGCAGTTCTCACCGGCAGGGGGTTGACATGTCCGCTGGTGTCGCGCAGCGGAGGGTGGTCGGCCGGGCGGAAGAGCCGTATCGGGTCGGCGGCGGTGCGGAAAGCGGCCATCTCGTCGTCGGTGTAGGAGGGCTTCTTGGCCGCCTGTCTGCCCAAGCCTTGTCGGCACCGCTACTACGATGCCTCCTCGTAAATCTCCAAGCCGGGGCGAACTACTACTGAAGCTGCGCCCTCGGCGGCCAGGCGTTCCGAGGCGTCGAAGGTCTTGGCGTCGGTGTGGCGCAGGTCCTCGAGGTCCGGGTGGCCTTCTGGGTGCGCGGCGAGGCTCTTCGTGACGAAGCCCATGTCAATACATGATGTATCGTACCCGTCAAACTGTCTTTTATCATTCCCGGCTCCTATACTGGACGGGTGCCGAAACTCTGGAACGAGACGATCGAGGCGCACCGTCGTACCGTGCACGACGCGATCCTGGACACCACCGTCGAGCTTGTGGCCGAGCGTGGGCTGCTCGCGGTGACGATGTCGCAGATCGCCGAGAAGACCGGCATCGGCCGGGCCACGCTCTACAAATACTTCCCCGACGTTGAGGCGATCTTGCTGACTTGGCACAGTCGGCAGATCGCCGGGCATCTGGAGCATCTCGCTCAGGTCAGGGAGCAGGAAAGCGACGCCGGGCGGCGGATCGAGGTCATGCTCGAGACGTACGCTCACATACAGCGGCAGCGGGCGCGGCACGGCCGGCACGACGGTTTCGGTCCCGACCTCGTCGCTCTTATGCACCGCTCCGAGGATGTCGGCCACGCCCAGCGACAGTTGCACGAGATGCTCCGCGACGCGCTGGCCGACGCAGCCGGCGCCCGCCAGGTTAGAAGCGACGTCGCCGCTGACGAACTGGCCACGTTCTGTCTGAGTGCCATGCAGGCAGCCGCCACCCTGCCGTCAGAGGCGGCCGTCCAGCGCCTGGTCGCGGTCACCTTGGACGGCTTGCGCGCCGGCTGAGCCGGTTTCAGCGCGCCCGCACCAGGCCGGCTCCATTCCACCGTCAGATTGTCCCGCCTGCCCATTCTGGTGATGTTCCTGGTGAGGAGGGTCGTTCCAGGGGTTTCTCGCAGTTCGACGGGCAGCGCTCAGATCATGGTGAGCGTGGCGCGTCAGGCCAGCGCTCGAAGTCCCCGAGACCCGTCCTTACTACAACGAGACCAATGGCGGCCGCTCAGCCGAGGATGAGGGGGAGCTTCGCGGTGAAATCGCGCAGTGCGGCCTTCTCTGCGTCGGTCGGCGTGCGACGTCCGGTGCCGATCAGCAGCGCGTCCTTGTCGGAGAAGGAGGCGGGAAACGGGGTCCCGGCGATCTTCTCCAGCGACGCGCGTGCCGCCGCGAGGGTCTCGGTGGGTGGCTCGGGGGCCGACGGCAGATGCGCGATCAGGTCGAGGTGGTGCAAGGTCCATTCGAGCACGTACGCGGACAGGTAGTCGCCGACGGTCAGCACCTCGCCGCGGGTGCTGACGCGGGCGGCGTGATCGGCGAGTTCGGCGGCGCGGCCCGCGGCGGAACCGACGTCGTCGAGGTGGAACTTGAGCAGCCGCGGCTCGCCGTATGCGGCGGCCAGCCGAGGGATCAGCGCGTCGAGCGGGTCCTCGCCGGTCGGCGGCGTTTCGGCGACGTCCCAGTAGGTGACCGCGTCCACGGTCGGTTCGGTTTCGGCGGGCGTGACCAGGGTGATCAGGACGTCCTGGGCGTCGATGACCAGGTGGCACACCAGGTCCCGCACTAGCCAGCCGGTACAGCCGGACGGCCGCTCGAAGTCCTCGTCCGGGATGTCGGCGACCGCCGTGCGCAACGCCGTCCAAGAGCGTGAGAAGAGATCCACTGCGGCACGGTAATGCCGGATCGGAACGCGGACAAGCGTATTCGGATGGTCGGTTCGCGAAGTCGGTGCGCGATCTGTCGGCCGGTGTCCGGGCGGGCCGATTTGAGTATGGGGCTACTCAGTTGCGCGGGTCGTTGTCGGCTCATGCTGAACGGAGCAGCCACCGAGGGAGCGAACCCATGACCACCAACGAGACATACAGGGCGATCGCCGACGCGAAGCGGGCAAAGATACTCGCAGATACGGATTCGCCTTTCCTCATCGAGGTCGAGTTCTTAGGCGGGCTGTCGGAGACGCAGAAGGCGGCGTTCAAAGACGCCGCGGATCGCTGGGCGCGGGTCATCGTGGGCGACCTGCCTGATATGCGGATGCCGGGCCTCAAGCCGATCGACGACCTCCGGATCATGGCGTGGGGCATGCGCATCGACGGTCCCCGGGGGACACTCGGCGCTGCCAAACCGCTGGTGATGCGTCCGTCCTCAGCGCAGCCGAGTGCGCTGCTCCCGGCGCTGAGCTTCATGTACTTCGATGTCGACGACCTGGAGAGGATGGAGACGAACGGCTCGCTCCATCACGTCATCACCCACGAAATGGGTCACGCGCTCGGTTTCGGCGCCACCGTCTGGCGGCTGAAGAACCTCATCCAGGGTTTCGGTACCGACAATCCCGTTTTCACCGGGGGCACGGCCGTCGAGGAGTATCGGCGGATGCGCGGCTCGGAGGTGGCCGAGCCCGTGCCGCTGGCCAACGTGGGGCAGCCCGGGAGCAGGAACTCGCACTGGCGGGAGAGCGTCTTCGACATCGAGCTGATGACACCGCATGTGGACGCCGATCCGCCGCTCAGTCGGCTGACCATCGCTGCCCTGCAGGATCTCGGCTATCAGGTCGACTTCGAGGCCGCCGAGGCGTTCGTCCTGCCCGAAACGCCACCGAGCCCGGTCAAAAAGGTCTTCACCTGCGCGGTGGAACACTAGATCGGGCCCAGCCGGTCCCGCTGTGCCTGTCAGACAGTGGGTGACACTGACCCCGGACGGGCGCGCCGGTTTGGCCGATCGCGGGAGCGATCAAGGGGATGCCACGGTTGAGGAACAGCGCATGGGACTCGCGCCGCTCCTTCTCTTCGAGACCGCTGCCTAGCGTTGTCGCCGCCGGACTCGAAGGCCGGGAAGGAGAGCGGTCATGCCGGGGAGGAAGTCGGTAGCCCTCGGATGTGTGCTTGTCGCGCTGACGGGGTGCGGATCGGCGGGCACGGCCGGCAAGGCGGGCGGCACGGCGAAGGCGGAGCCGGTGGTGCTGACTATGGCCAGCATTCGAGACGCCGCGCCCGCTCACGATCATCGCGAGCAGCAACACCCTCACCCCGGCCCAGCGCGACCTGCTGCGCAGGGCCGCCACGGCGGCGGTGCCGAAGGGCATCGAGTTCATCAGGTCCTTCGAACAGGAGGCCATCAATGGCTTGTGCCACCGCGAGGCGATTGAACTGGTGACCGCCGGACCCGAGTGGGTACAGGAGCTACGCGCCGCGTTCGCCCCGGTCTATGCCTGGTTGGGGGAGGACCGTCAGACCCGGGACCTTCTCGCCCGCGTTCGCGCGCTCCGCGACAGGACGCCGGCGGAGCCGGTCCCCGCCTGCCGATCGTGACAATCATGACAGGCGTTGCGTTCAGTGCCTTCCCGCACGGGCCAGCGCATCCTCAGCCTGAGCAGCGAGAGCGCCGACAAGATCGGCTGCGGATGGCAGGTCGTTGATGAGATCGACGGCCTCGCCGGCCCAGACCGGCAGTGGGGGTAGGTCGCCTCGTGCTACGCCATCGTGATACGCCTGCCTGGCCTGCGGGTCGGCGGCCAATTCGGCTTCCCGACCGCGCCATTGGTCAAGGAACGGGTGCCCCAGGGTGCGGGCGGGGTATTTGGACGGCCAGCGGGAGCCTCGGGCGATATCCAGCACGTTGCTGCGCTCGGTGTGATCCCCATCTCCCTCGATGATCGCCTGGATGATCGAGGGATCGGCAAGGGCCTCGGTCGTGGCCTGGAAGCGAGTGCCGATGAGCGCCCCTGCGGCGCCGAGGGCGAGGGCGGCGGCCACGCCGCGCCCATCGGCGATCCCTCCGGCCGCCAGCACTGGCACCGGCGCCGCCAGGTCCACCACGACAGGTACGAACGGAAGGGTGGACCGCCCGCGCCGGGCGCCATGCCCGCCGGCCTCGGTGCCCTGCGCCACAATGACGTCCGCGCCCACATCGACCGCCTGTCTGGCCTCTTCCAGATCGGTGACCTGGACGATCAGCGCCGCCCCGGCCTGACGGATGCGGTCAGCGAACGGGCGAGGGTCACCGAAGGACAACATCACCGCGGTGGGGTTGTGCTCCAGTGCCAGCTCGACCGCGCCGGCATCGATCGCCCAGGTCTGAAACCCCACACCCCACGGCTTCACCATGTCTTCCGCCACGATCGGCAGCTCACGGGTCAGCCAACTCCGATCCCCGTTGCCGCCGCCCAGCAACCCAAGCCCGCCGCCGCGTGAGACCGCCGCCGCCAGTGCGCCACCGGCCGACCCGCCCATCGGCGCCAGCGCAATCGGGTGCCGCACACCGAACAACTTCGTAAACGCCGTCGACAACCCCATATCCCCATCACCACCCTTTCCGACCTACACGAACGGAAGATAGATCAACAGATCGCCGCCAAGGCCGATGACTCAGCTCGGCGTAGAGCGGGTCCCCGCTGTATTCGCCGTCGGGCTGGCCCACGAGCGCAGGACACACCCCGCGAGTATTTCCTCATCCGACTAGCTTTGGACTATGACGGCCACGACTTGCGCAGCTTCCGGGTACGGGTGCAGCCAACTGTTGATCGCATCGAGCCGCGGCTAGCCTATGTTGAGCTGACGGCGCCGAAGGATTCCATTGCGGCCAGAACCGCCACGGTGACTCGCTTAACGAGCTTGTCGCGGCCTCGCTCGGCAAGCGGGCCGAATACGCCGGGCGCGCCTTCGGGGATCGTGATGGTCACATGACAAAACGGTTTCGCATGGCGCCGATCGCGGAAGAAGTAGGCGTCCCCGGCGTGCAGCAGCCAGGTCGCGCCAGTGTCCACGGCCACGCCGGAGTGCCCGCGACTGTGTCCGGCCAGCGGGATCAGCAGGATCTCCGGAGGCAGGCCGTTGAGCTGGCGCACCGCCGCGAAGCCGGGTCTGTTGCTGGTCAGAGCCGGCTGGGTCCGCGATAGGGCAGCGTCTGGCTGTAGACAACACTGGTGGTCGTGCTGCCGAAGCCGGCCAACTCGTCCATGAGTGTCTCCAGATGCCCCATGGAGGCCGCGGCCACCTTCAGGGTGTAGCAGTCGTCGCCCGTGGTGCGCAGACACTCGAGGATCTCCCGTCGCTCGGCGAGCAGCCGGCGCAACGGCTGATGGTGATTGCCCGGGTACTTCAGCCGGACGATGGCGAGCACCGGGTAGCCGACCTTGGCCAGGTCGACCACCGCGTGGTAGCCGGTGATGACGCCCAGCGTCTCCAGGTTTCGCACCCGCTCTGTGGTGGCCGAGGAGCTGAGGCTCACGCGCCGGCCCAACTCGCTGAGCGAGATACGTGCTTCCTGCTGCAGCTGGGCGATGATCGCCCAGTCGACCTCATCGAGATTCACGGTCATGGCGCGAATTTACCGGGAGAATCACGGGAGATCGCCGTTATGTCCGGGAGGAGTCCGTTCCGTATTCCTTGATCGCCGGGATAGCCTCGAATCATGCAACTGGGCGTCAACGTGCCGAACTTCGGACCAGGAACCGATCCCGGCGTGTTGCGTGAGTGGGCACGGATCGTGGAGGGGCTTGGCTTCGACCTCCTGATGGTGTCGGACCACGTGGCCGTCACCCCGGACGTGGCCGAGCGGTACCCGGAGCCGTTCTACGAACCGTTCACCACGCTGTCCTGGCTGGCCGGCGTCACTACCGGACTGCGGCTGGGCACGACCGTGCTCGTGCTGCCCTACCGGCACCCGCTGCTGGTCGCGCGCATGGCGGCCAACCTCGACCGGCTCAGCGGCGGGCGGCTCGTGCTCGGGGTGGGCGTCGGCTGGGCACGTCAGGAGTTCGACGCGCTCGGCGTGTCGTTCGCCGCGCGCGGCAGGCTGACCGACGAATACCTGGCCGCCCTGCGGAAGGCCTGGCGTGAGGAAACAGACGGCCCCACCGCCTCGGTACCCATCTGGGTCGGCGGCAACAGCGAGGTCGCCATACGGCGCGCCGTCAGGTTCGGCGACGCCTGGCACCCGCTGCGGGGCACCCTGCCCTGGCTGCGCTCGGCCGTGGCGAGGCACTCGCTGCCGGGTCTCACGCCCCGCATCGCGCTGCGGCTGACCACGACACCGGTCGACGACCCCGAGCGGCCCGCCGGCGTCGGCACCATTGAGCAGATCCTCGACGATCTCGACCAGTTGCATCGGCTGGGCGCCGACACCGTCGTGCTCGACCCCTACCACGGAGATCCGGAGGATACCCGTCGGCCCCACGAGGCCTGGCAGGCGCTCGCCGCCGTGGCCACACACTGGAGGACACCATCGTGATGACCCCTGCCGACGAGGCCCTCCTGCGGCGCGCGATCGCCCTCGCGGCCCACGCCGTCACCCTGGGCGACGCGCCGTACGGCTCCCTGCTGGCCGGCCCCGACGGCGCGATTCTCGCCGAAGCGCATAACACGGTGCGTCGCGACAACGACATCAGCGCCCACCCGGAACTGAAGCTCGCCCGCTGGGCGGCCCGCGAACTCGATCAGGACACGGCCGCACGCACCACCATGTACACCAGCTGTCAGCCCTGCGAGATGTGCGCCGGCGGCATCGTCCGCTCCGGTCTTGGCCGCGTCGTCTACGCGCTCTCCACCGAGCAGCTCATCCAACTCAACCCGGCATCTGGCGCCTGGCCGACGGTCCCGCAGGTCGGCCCGGCCCTGTTCGCCGAGGCCCGCGTCCCCATCGACGACTACTACCGGCCATAACCCCGTCAGCGCGCACACCAAGCACGCGATCAGACCGCCGGCAGATCGAGAGTACCCCTGCAGGATTCGACCGCGATCAGCTTGAGATGGAACTCCGCCAGGTCGGGTCTTGGCCAGCTCACCTCGGCGATCCACTCGGCGACTCGCTGTTGGCCGTTGGGGTGAGCGCGTACACCTTGCGATCCGACCGGTCGGCGCCATCGGCAGGCCTCTCGACCGCCAACAGACCGGCCTTTTCCAGCCGGGTCAGCGTGACGTAGACCTGCCCAGCGTTCATCGCGTCACCGAGAGGGCCGAGCGCGTCGCGCAGCCGCGCGCGCAGCTGGTAGCCGTGCGGCCGATTTGTTGCCCAATGGGGAAGGAGAACGGGCGCGCAGGCCGGCTGTGGGTGATTTTGGCCGAGCGGACGGCCGGAATTGGCAAATCTCACGCCGGTAGCGCACAGTCTTGCGCGACGCTTGCTCAACACGCAGGTGTGCTGTCAGCGCGTGTCTCAGCAGGCCCTCTCCCAGGCCGTTAACCAGCGGTTTTATGGGTAGCGGCCGAGGGACTTGGTCCGCATCGCCGTCCCTTCCCGCCGACTGCTCGGCGCGGAGACGGGCGGCCGCCACGGCACCGGATTCCTTGGTGACGTGGCACAGCGCAGTGCTGACACAGGCATGCCTCCGGGGCGCGCCGACGTGCGAGAGCGCCGACCGTATGCCGAATCGAGAGAGGTGCAAATGTCCTCCGAACTTCCGGACTCAGGTGTTCCGCCCGAGGCGGAGCCGGCATCGAGGTTGTCTCGGCGTACGTTCATCGCCGTAGCGACGGCGACGGCGGCGGTTGGCGGCGGTGCGGTCGTGGCGAGCAATCTGATGCCGGGACCGTCTCCGCTCGAAACCAGGCCGGCAGAGGCGCCACCCAGCGGTCGTGTCTCCCTGGTGGTCAACGGTGAGAGGCACACTGCGACGATCGACAACCGGACCTCGCTGCTGGATCTGCTGCGCGAGCAACTCGGGCTGACGGGCACCAAGAAGGGCTGCGACGCAGGCGCCTGCGGAGCGTGCACCGTGCTGATCGACGGCCGCCGGGTCAACGCCTGCCTGACGCTGGCGGTGCGACTGGAGGGAGCCGCGGTCACCACCATCGAAGGGCTCGCCCCTGGCCAGGACGACGAACTGCACCCGTTGCAGCAGGCCTTCATCGAGCAGGACGCCTTCCAGTGCGGCTACTGCACCTCCGGCCAGATCATGTCCGGCATGGGCTGCATCCGGGAGGGCCACACCGGCTCCCGCGAGGAGATCCGGGAGTGGATGAGCGGCAACATCTGCCGCTGCGGCTGCTACGTGCAGGTCGTCAGAGCGGTCGAGCAGGCCGTCGGCAGGAAGTGAGGTCCGGCTCCGATGCACCCCTTCTCCTACATCAAAGTGTCCGACATCGCCGGCGCGCTCGCGGCCGGGCAACGCGGCGGGCGTTACATCGCCGGCGGCACCATGCTGGTCGACCTGATGCGCGAGAGCGTCGAGCGCCCGTCCACGCTGGTCGACATCAGCGCCCTTCCCTTGCGCGACGTCACCGCCACCGCGCGCGGGGGCCTGCGCATCGGCGCATTGGTACGGATGGCCGAGGCCGCCGCCCACCCGAAGGTGCGCGCCACCTACCCCGTCATCTCGCAGGCGCTGGAGCTGAGCGCCTCTCCTCAACTGCGCAACATGGCCACCATCGGCGGCAACATCATGCAGCGCACCCGGTGTGCGTACTTCCGCGACGTGACGACGGCCTGCAACAAGCGCGACCCCGGCTCGGGGTGTGCGGCGCTGGGCGGGTTCAACCGCACCCACGCGATCCTCGGTGCTTCCGATCACTGCGTTGCCACACACCCCTCGGACATCGCCGTGGCGTTCGCGGCGCTGGAAGCGAGCGTCCACCTGGTGGGACCGGACGGGCGGCGCGGCGTCGCCTTCGCGGACTTCCTGCTGCCGCCCGGCAGCACACCGCAGCGGGAACAGGCCGTGCGGCCAGGTGAGTTGATTGCCGCTGTCGAGATTCCCGCTCTTCCGCGCCCGCTCAGGTCCGGATATCTGAAGGTGAGCGACCGGCAGTCGTATGAGTTCGCGCTGACCTCGGCGGCGGTTGCGCTGCACGTGCGCGGCGGTGTGATCCGTGCGGCGAAGGTCGCCGCCGGAGGCGTCGGCACCGTGCCGTGGAAGCTGCCCGCAGTCGAGCGCCGCCTCATCGGCGAACGGCCGTCGGAGGCGCTGTGGGCCGAGGCGGCTCAGCAGGCGGCCGACGGGGCTCGTCCGCTCACCCATAACAAGTTCAAGATCGAACTGCTGAAGCGCACCGTCGAACGCCAGCTGCGCATCGTGGGAGGCACAGCATGAGCCGGCAAGCCGTCGGGGCGCCGCTGTCCCGGGTGGACGGGCGCCTGAAAGTGACCGGACAAGCAAGGTACGCCGCCGACCATCCCACCAACGGGGTCGTTCACGCCACCATCGTCGGCAGCACCGTCGCACGGGCACGGATCACCGGCATCGATACCCGCGCGACCCTGGCCGTGTCCGGCGTCCTGAAGGTGATCAGCCACCGCAACGCGCCCAAGTTGGCCTACAGACCCAACCCGAGCTCGAACAACCCGGAAGGCGGCGAGCGGCTGCATGTCTTCCAGGACGACAAGGTCCTCTTCCACGGGCAGCCGGTCGCGGTCGTGGTGGCCACGACGCCGGAGGCGGCTCAGCACGGCGCGAGCCTGGTCGAGGTCCGCTACGACGCCGAGAAACCGTCGACGGACCTGACCGGCACTCCCGCGAACGCCCCCGTGACCTACGCGCGCGGCGACGCCGACCAGGCCATGCAGTCCGCCGCGGTACGGCTGGAGATGACGTACCGCACCGCCCGCAACCACCACAACGCGATGGAGCCGCACGCCACCATCGCCCGCTGGGATGGCAACCGGCTCACGGTCTGGGACAAGACCCAGTGGGTCGTCGGCACGCAGAAGGAACTCGCCGCCGTGTTCGGCATCGAGCAGCACGCGGTGCGGGTCATGTCGCCTTTCGTGGGCGGGGCGTTCGGCAGCGGCCTGCGGGCCTGGCCGCACGTCACCATCGCGGCCCTCGCCGCGCGCGAGATGGGCCGTCCCGTCAAGCTCGTCCTCACCCGCAAGCAGCTGTACTCCGGGACGGGATACCGGCCCGCGTACGAATACCACCTTCGCCTGGGCAGCGACCGGCGCGGCCGGCTGACCGCCATGGTCCACGACATCAAGGCCGAGACCTCGTCGTACGAGAACTTCGAGGAGGGTGTCCTGGCGGCGGGGCAGATGCTCTACAGCATGCCTCACGTCCGCCAGGCGTACCGGACCGTGCGGCTGGATGTGAACACCCCCTTGTACATGCGCGGCCCTGGTCACGCCACGGCAGCCTTCGCCATCGAGTCAGCGCTGGACGAACTCGCCCACGAATTGGACATCGACCCGATCGAGCTGCGCCGCCGCAACGAACCGGCCGAGGACGAGTCGAACGGGACGCTGTTTTCCACCCGGCGGCTGCCCGAGTGCTACGCCGTCGGCGCCCGCGAGTTCGGATGGGACCGGCGCGCCCCCAAACCGCGCTCCACCCGCGACGGCGACTGGCTGATCGGCATGGGCATGGCCGCCGGCGTCCACACCACCCGGCGGAACCCGGCCCAGGCGCGGGTCCTGCTCGACGCACGTGGCAATGCTCTGGTCGAGGCGGCGACCAGCGACATGGGCCCCGGCACGTGCACCTCCATGACCCAGGTCGCCGCCGACGCCCTCGGGCTGACCGTGCGGGCCGTGGATTTCCGGCTCGGCGACTCCACCATGCCGCCGACACCGGCGCACGGCGGCTCGCAGACCATGGCGAGCGTAGGGTCCGCCGTCCAGGACGGCTGCGACAAGCTGCGGCGCCAGGCGATCGAGCTGGCCGTCGCCGACGAGCGATCGCCGCTGCACGGCGTCGACGGCGGCGACGTCGCGGTCAGCGACGGCTGGCTGCACGTCAAGGACGACCCCGCGCGCAGGGAGACCTACCAGCAGCTCCTGGCCCGCAACAACCGCACCCACCTCGAAACGCTCGGCTCCTTCACCCCGGGGGAGCCCCGGCTTTCCATGTACGCCTACGGCGCGACGTTCGCCGAGGTCGCCGTGGACCACCGCCTCGGCCTGGTCCGGGTCCGGCGGATGCTCGGCGTCTACGACGTGGGACGGATCATCAGTCCCAAGCTCGCCGACAGCCAAGCGCTCGGCGGCATGGTGGGCGGCATCGGCACGGCCCTGCTGGAGCACACGGTCACCGACCACCGCGACGGCAGGATCGTCAACGCCAACCTCGCCGACTACCTCGTCCCGGTCAACGCCGACGTCCCGGACCTGCGGGCGATCTATCTGGACGGCGAGGACCGCGAGGCCAACCCCATCGGCGTCAAGGGCCTCGGCGAAGTGGTTCACATCGGCGTGGCACCCGCCATCGCCAACGCCGTCTTCCACGCCACCGGCCGCCGCATCCGCGGGCTGCCCATTACCGCTGAAGCCCTGCTTTGAACGCCGGGATACTTATGTCGAGGTCGTTCATGGTGAGCGCGGCGATGCGGGTCTGCCCTGGCCTGGCCCCTGGTGGGGTCCGCTCGATGAGCCAAACGAAGTCCCTAGGCGGTGTCCGGGCCGTAGAGCGCGGCGATGTCCTTGGCGGTGGCCCACCGGCTGTAGGTGGGCGACTGCGGCCAGCCGTCGGGCGAATCTTGCCACTCCTCCTGCCGCCCGTACGGCAGCAGGTCGATCAGCGCGAAGGTGTGGCTGAGCTGCTCGGTGCCCCGGCCGTTGGTCTGCCAGGTGCGATACACGGTGTCGCCATCGCGCAGGAACACGTTGACGGCGAAGCCTTCGCCGGGTGGTGCGTCGACGTCGGTGCCGAACGGGCTGTTCGCGGTGGAATACCAGGCCATCTTGTTCCCGACCCGCCGCTTGTAGGCGAGTGCCTCGTCGATCGGGCCCTGGGTGACGATGACGAACCGGGCATCGTGGTTGTCCAGGAACTCCAGCCGGGTGAACTGCGAGGTGAACCCCGTGCAACCCGGGCACTGCCACTCCTTGCCCGGGAACCACATGTGGTTGTAGACGATCAGCTGCCTCCTGCCTTCGAAGACGTCCGCCAGCCGAACCGGTCCGTCCTCGCCCTCGAGGATGTAGTCCGGCATCCGCACCATTGGCATGCGGCGGCGCTGGGCGGCGATGGCGTCGAGTTCCCGGGTCGCGGCCTTTTCCCGGGCACGTAGTGCTTGGAGTTGACGCTGCCACGTGTCGGCGTCGACGACGGGCGGTAGTGCGTTTGTGCTCATGGTCCCTCACTGATCATGTGCGCAGCTTGCGGTTTGCAGGAGTAGACCTGGCTCGGTCGTCGAATTCATCGGTGGCCGGCGAATCCGATTGGGAAAGCCACGGAACAAGAGCGCACACAGCCGCCCCCGAAACGCGTTCGCCGTGCACCGAGCGCATGTCAGCAGCCAGGCCGGAGCATGATCCAAACGAAACGCCCTAGGCGGAGACCTCGCCGAACAGGGTGTGCTCGGCCCCATCGTGCTCGTGCGGGATAACTTGTAACCTCCACCCGGGGGCCGAAGTAGCTGGCGGCCGGGCATCGGATCCTTAGTTTCGGGTCTGGTAGGCCTCTCGGCTGGCCTCGATGTGCGGGACATGCTCGATGGCCCAGCCGGCGAGGGCCAGTGCGGGTGGAATGAGGCTCTTGCCGGTGGGGGTCAGTGCGTATTCGACCCGTGGCGGGACCTCGGCGTGCACCGTCCGGGAGACCAGGCCGTCGCGTTCGAGGTTCCGGAGTGTCAGGGTCAGCATGCGCTGGGAGATCCCGGGGATCTGCTGGTGCAGGTCGGTGAAGCGCAGGCGTCCCTGGTCGAGGGTCGCCACGATCAGCAACGTCCACTTGTTGCAGATGCGGTCGAGGATGGCGCGGATCGTCCGTCCTCCATCGCCTCGGATCATGCAGGTGTGCTCGTACTCCGACATGACAGCCCTCTGTGTGTAACGCACATGCATGTGCCTTTTGTAAGGCCTTCAATAGTGACGCATCATGAGGCTACTTACCACTGGTAACCATCGTGGCTAGCGCCACGTCCTTAGCCTCCGAGGTGTCCTTCATGGAGATTTCCTACTGGATCGTCGCGGCACTTCTGGCCGTCTTCTACCTCTATGCCGGAGGCAAGAAGATCGCACAGAGCCAGGAGCAGCTTCAGCCGATGATGGGCTGGGTCGACACCGTTCCCATGCCGCTCGTCCGCCTGATCGGAGTCCTGGAAGTCCTCGGCGCGGTCGGCCTGATCCTGCCGCCGCTGACCGGGATCGCGTCCTGGCTGGCCATCGCCGCGGCGATCGGCCTCGTCCTGATTCAGGTCGGTGGCATCGCGGTCCACCTGAGCCGCAGCGAGGTCCGGCAGATCGGACTCAACATCGCCCTCCTGGCAGCCGCTGCGGCAACCGCCTGGCTCGGCACCATCTGGCTCTGAACCGTCTGCCCAAGGTCCGGGCCCGCGCGTCAACGTCGGCTGTCCTCGCCTCGCTCCGGGATGCTCCATGTCGACCTGCGACTCGACGACAGCGGCCGGCAACGATCGGGAAGGGCCTGGAGGGCCCAGGCCAGACGGGACTGGGGCCAAACCTCGCGCGAAGCTCGGCGGCCAGGGCGCCCAGCGCGATCGCGTACGCCCGTTTGGTCGCAGCGATCTCCTCACCACATAGGGCGTAGACGCGAAAACGCGTTGCCGTAGATTCCCGCAAAACGTATGGTTTTGCACTCGTGATCTCAGTGGTGGAGCGAGTTCTGCCTGCCCGGCTAGGGACAGGATTCCGGTGGTTGCTGGCCTCGAGCTGGCTGACAAATCTCGGTGACGGGGTCGCGGCCGCCGCGGGCCCACTGCTGATTGCGACGTTGACCCGCGACCCGCTGATGATTTCGCTGTCGGCCTTGGTGGGCTGGGCGCCGCCGCTGCTGTTCAGCCTGTATGCGGGCGTGCTGTCGGATCGGTACAACCGGCGCAGGATCGTGCTCATCGCGAACGCGGTGCGGGCCGTGGTTCTGGCGGCGCTCGTCGCGCTCATGGTGACCGGCACCGTGACCGTGGCGACGGCGCTGGTGGCGCTCGCGCTCCGGTCCATCGCCGAGGTGTTCGCCGACAACGCGACGGCCACGCTGACGCCCATGATGGTCAGCAAGGACGATCTCGTCATCGCCAACGCCCGCCTGGGCACGGGATTCATCACGCTCAATCAGCTCGCCGGGCCGCCGATCGGCGCAGCACTGTTCGGCCTGGGCTTGACCTGGCCGTTCGCGGGCCAGCTGCTCCTGGTGGTGGCGGGGATCGTCCTGGTCACCCGGATCACGTTGCCGCCGCACGGCCGACAGGCCGCCGATCCCATGCCTAACACCGTACGGGAACTCATCGCCGGGTTCAGCTGGACCATCCAGCACGCGGCGGTCCGCACGCTGGCGCTCACAATCCTGATCTTCAACTTCACGTTCGGCGCGGCCTGGTCGGTTCTCGTCCTCTACGCTCAGGAGCAGCTCGGCCTCGGCGCCATGGGCTTCGGCCTGATGACCACCATCGGCGGGATCGGCGGCTTGATCGGCACCGGCCTGTACGGGGCCATCACCCGCAGGATGAGCCTCGGTGCCCTGATGCGGATCGGACTCATCATCGAAACGTTCACCCACCTGGGCCTGGCCCTGACCCATTCGCCGTGGGTCGCCGGGGGCATCTTCCTGGCCTTCGGCGCGCACGCGTTCATATGGGGCACGACCTCGGTCACCGTCCGCCAGCGCGCGGTCCCGCGCGAACTCCAGGGTCGGGTGGGCAGCGTCAACACCATCTGCGTCTACGCCGGTCTGGTGGTCGGCTCGTTGATCGGCGGTGTCCTGGCCGCCCGCTTCGGTGTCGCGGCGCCCTTCTGGTTCGCCTTCGCCGGCTCCGCGGTATTCGTGGTGCTGCTGTGGCGGCAGCTCATGCTCATCGCCCACGACGACTGACCCATCTTGACGTCGCGGCCTTACATGGGTTTTGATCTTGCTTTCTCGTACTGGTGCGCGAATGAATGGAATGATCATGTCTTTGCGATTAGCGCGGCGACTGCTCGCCTGCGCCGCAACCACCACGATCGCGGCCGCCCTGCTCGTCGCCCAGGCCCCCGCCGCGACGGCCGCCGACTCTTTGATCGACCTCGGTGTCGACATCGACTACATGTACGGCTCCGATGTCGTAGCCGGCAACGACAGGGTCTATGCCTCGGTCGACGACCGGATCGTCGCCGCGGACTCCCGTGGCGTCCTCACTGGGGCCATCACTGGCCTTGCAGGCGCCGGCGGCCTGGCCGTGACGCCCGACGGCACCCGCCTGTACGCGGCGCTGAGGCTCTCGAACGAAGTCGCCGAGATCGATACCGCCTCCTTCTCCATCACGCGGCGGTTCGATCTGGCGGCGTACCCGTGCCCGCGGCGCGTGGCCTGGTCCGGCGGTCGCCTGTACGTCGGCTACGGTTGCTCATCGGGGAATGGCGGTCTCCTCGGACTCGACACGACGGCGGCACAGCCGGAGCCCACTCCGATTATCCCGCGGCTTAACAGTTTCCCCGTGCCCGCCGCTGCAGGGTCGACGCTCGTCGTCAGTGCCGATAACGAGACCCTCGTCTACGACACCTCCGGCGCCGACGTCACCCTTCGCGGGGTGCTCGGCCAGCCCTCGTCCATCGAATCCAGCCAGCCGGACATCACCCTCACGTCGGACGGCTCGACCGCGCTGACCTTGCACGGCTCTCCCAACACATACAACGCCTGGGACACAACCAGTCTGACCCTCGTCCGGGGCTACGGCACGGAAGGCTCGGCACGAGCCATGGCAATCAGCCCGGACGGCACGTCGGTCCTGGGCGCCCAATACTTCAACGGTGTCAGCAGCATCAACGTGTTCGACGCCGCGACGGGCGAGAACACCTTCACCTACGCGGACTCCGACGTGGAGGTGTTCGTGGGCGCCCTGACCAACCTCGGCAGGGTCGCCTTCGCCTTGGTGAAGGACGCCTCCGACCGTGTCCACCTGTGGCGGGTGCCAGATGTCGACCTCCCGGCGTCCACGCTCACGCTGACCGCCCCGTACGCGGTGGACGCGGTCGCCCCGCTCACGCTGACGGGCCGCCTCGCCCTGGCGGAAGGGCCGGCTCCCGGCGGGCAGCGGGTGACGGTGGCCCGCCGGGTGGAATCGATAGACGGGAACGGACCCCGCGAGCCCGTCGCCGAGGTGACGACAGCCGCCGACGGCTCCTTCACCCTCACCGATGCCCTGCCCGCCGCCGGCAGGTTCAGGTACGAGGCGGTCTGGGACGGCGACGCGGAGCACCGGTGGACCAAGGCGTACACGTACGTCACCGCGGCCAAGGTGAGGTCCTCGGTCAGCCTGGACGTTCCCGCCTCCGCGACCCTCTACGAACCGCTCACCCTGACGGGCCGGCTCACCCTGGCGAACGGCGCGGCCCCCGGCGAGCAGCGGCTCACGGTGACCCGCCACGCTCCGGACGGCACCCGTCTGACCCTCTCCGCGGTGACGGCCGCGGACGGCGCGTACACCCTCACCGACACCCCGCCGGTCGCCGGACGGTACACCTACTACGTGTCCTGGTCGGGCAACGCCGCATACGAGCTGAGCTACACGTCGCGAAGCGTGCCGGTGGCCAAGGCCCCCGTGGTGCTCACCCTCACCGGCCCGGAGCAGTCGGTCGCCGACCGCAGCGTCGAGCTCAGCGGCACGCTGTCGGGCGCGGGCCTGGATCCGGCAGGCACCACGCTCCTGGTGCAACGCACCGTCTCCAACCGCGACGGCACCGTCACGACCCGGCTGCCGAACATACGGCTGACGTCCGCCGACGGTTCGTTCACCGTCGCCGACACTCCCCAGGTGGGCGGCGACTACACGTACAGCGTCCGCCGCCTGGGCGACGACACGCACCTGCCCGCCGAGGCCGTCCACACGCTCACGGTGAGCGGCCCCCTCGACTGAGCGGCGAGCCGAGGGTGTGCTTCCCCCGCGCACCCTCGGCCACAGCCGCGACCACGGCGAGTCCGGCAAGCCCATAACGGCGCCCACCCCCACTACCCCTACGGCGGGTCCAGCGGGCCGGAGGCACGCATTGCGGCGCCCGGCCCGAGGGGGTTGCCAAAAGGACTTTCAGCCCTGACCGGCGGGAAACTCCCCACCGGCGGCCGGCCGAACAGGACGGCCGGCGCCCTTCACCGTCAGAGAAGAACACCGCAGCGGCGCCGGGCCGAACGGGACACGGGCGCCGCACACCGTCAAAGAGGAAAGTCGGTCACGCGGCTGGTGGCCATTTTGCGCATACGGGCCAGGGCGTCGCGTTCGCCACGGCGGGCGCGGTCACGGCCGATGTCGTAGCGTTCATCGACCTCCGTCAGCGTGTGCTCCCGCCCGTCGACCAGCCCGTAGCGCCATACAGGTATTTCCACCTGGAGTGATTGCGATCCGGCTCCTGGGCAGCCGGCAGAGGAGTTGGTAGGCGGCTGGAGGCCATCCTGGAGATCGGGGCCGCCCGCGAGACTCATCTTCGACCCGTTCTTCAGCGGCACCGGCCTGCAACTGTGGGGATACGCCGGGCCACCGGGCGTCGGTGATCCGCAGGCGGGGGACATCGTATTCGCCGCCGAGGCCACGACCCTCCAGGCCCGGTCACGGACGACCACCCTGCTCCAAGAACCGGCCCGCACCCCGCCACGAGGTCGGACTCCTCCTGGTCACCGGCGAACTCTACAAACGCCCAGCTCACCACCACAAAGGCACCAAACCCCGCCGCACCACCTGGCCAGCTACGCCCAGTCACAGCCCGGCATATCCACGAAGCCCAACACGAAGATCAGAGGTGGGCCTACGAGGCCGGCTTCCAGTCCTGGACGAGGAGCCCGAGCAGCACCTCGTCCAGGAACTCCCCCATCACCCAGGCCGAGGAGCGCAGCACGCCCTCGCGGACGAAACCGTTGCGCTCGGCGGAGCGCAGCATCGCGGCGTTGTCCGACAGCGTCTCGATCTGCAGCCGCTGCAGACCGCGCACGACGAAACCGTAGTGGCACAGCACCGCGACCACGTCGGTGCCGTAGCCCTTGCCACGGGCCGACGGCAGCAGCCCCAGCCCAATGTGCGCGGACCGGTTGTGGTTGTCGATGCCCCACAGCGTCGCGGTGCCGACCAGCGTGCCGCCGTCCAGCTCCACGACCGAGAACGGGACATTCCCTTGCTCCTTGTCGTCCACCACGAGCCGCGGATCCTTCGAGCCGGGTGTGATCGGCCGCCACGGCCGGCCTTCGGCCCGCGAGGAGTTGACCACGTCGTCGTAGAGCTCGGCCAGCAGGATCGGAATGTCGTCCTCGTACCGGGCCCTGAGCCCGACCTTGCTACCTCTTAGCATGCAAGCTTCCTATCCGACCGGGCTGTCGGCGGCAACCAAGCCCATCCTGACCGGTGCTCGCTACCGAGTTCGCAGACAGACACGCCCTGCCTCATTCGCCACAATCCGCTATGCGGTGATACATCACCCGAGCCTGCGGATGCGGCATCGCGAAGATCGGGGGTTAAACGACCAGCTTACAGCTTGTCGTTTAAGTGCGCCACGAGCGCAGAAGGCGAGGTTGTTGTGTAGGTGACCTTGCTGGATGCGGTGCTGTGCAGGAGATGAAGGTCTGGCCCTTCGGCGTCGCCCTGCGGGGGGAGACGTCAAACCGCCT
>NZ_JBQQBR010000073.1:0-38661 GCF_052245935.1 Nonomuraea sp. 3N208
CTTCGCGTTCGGGAACCACTTGCTGGAGGCGGCGTGCGGGCCTGACGCGGGCGCGGCGACCAGGGCGGCACGGCCGCTCCCGGCGATCGGCGTGGACGGGGGCACGGCCACACCGTGACCGGCGGCGGTGCGGCGCGGGCGGGTCACCGATCGGCGGCCCGCCACAGCGCCGCCGCCCAGAGCTCGCCGGCCATGACGAGGGCCGAAGACGACCTGGACTACTCCGTCGCGCTCGAACGGTCACTGGCCGCTCGGTCAGGCACTTCCGCGGCCTGGCCACCCGCTACGACAAGACCGCCACTTCCTACGTTGCCGTCGTCACCATGGCCTGCCTCCTGCTCTGGCTATGATCATTTGAAGACAGATCCTAGGCTGGCGGGGATGACGAAATCGGCGGCGGGCGCGCGGACGCAGGAGCAGATGCGGCAGCGGAACCTGAGTGAGGTGCTGCGGCGCGTCCATAAGGACGGGGCGGTGTCACGGGCCGCGCTCAGCCGCCGGATGGGCCTCAACCGCAGCACCATCATGGACCTGACCGCCGAACTCGCCGCGGCTGGGCTCGTCCACGAGGGCGTCCCCATCGGGCGGGGCCGCGCCGGGCGGCCGTCCATCGTCGTCATGCCCGAGCGAGGGACGGTGTATGGGCTCGCATTCGACGTCGCCGTGGATCGGCTGCTCGCGGCCCGTGTCGGGCTCGGCGGCCGGGTCCTCGACCGCCGCGAGGCCGTGCGCACCCGCGCCGGGGTCGACCTGGAGGACGTCGTCGGCGTTCTCGCCACCTTTGGTCGAGAACTGGTCGTCGGGGCCGATCCGGGCGCGTTGTGCGTGGGTGTTGGCGCGTCGTATTGCGGGTTGATCAGGCGCGCCGACGGCACGGTCCGGTACGGACCGCACCTCGGCTGGGTGGACCAGGCGTTCGGCGCGGAACTCGCCGCCGGGCTCGGCCTCGGGCTTCCCGTCGAGGTGGGCAACGAGGCGCACCTGGGTGCGATCGCCGAGCACGTGCGCGGCGCGGGATGCGACGTCGACAACCTCATCTACCTGCACGGGGACGTCGGCGTCGGCGGCGGGATCATCGTCGGCGGCAAACTCCTGGACGGCGACGCAGGCTACGGCTGCGAACTCGGGCACATGCTGGTCAACCCGTTCGACGGGCGGCCCTGCCTGTGCGGGTCGCGCGGCTGCCTGGAGGCCGAGGTGGGGGAGGAGGCGCTGCTCGACTACGCGGGACGGTCCGACGAACTCGTCGGACGCGACGGCATCCGGGCCGTCGTCGCCCTCGCCGGGACCGGCGACGCCCGAGCGCGGGACGCCCTCGACCGCATCGGCGACTGGCTCGGCGTCGGCGTCGTCAACCTCATCAACCTGTTCAACCCGGCGCTCGTGGTCTTCGGCGGGATGCTCCGCGATGTCTACCCTGGCGCCGCGCCACGCCTCCACGCCCGGATCGACGCGCATGTCCTGCCGGTGTCGCGCGAACGTGTCCGCCTGGCCGTGACGGCCCTTGGTGACGACACCACGCTCGCCGGGGCTGCCGAACTCGCCTTCGCCAACCTCCTGGACAACCCCCTCAACACGTTGGCCAGCCTACGCTGATGGGACTGTGGCCTGTTCTGAGTTCGGATCTTTAGGCGGGACCAAGGCTTGGGATCCAGCAGGTGGCGCCTCTTAGGCAGAGCCCCGTCCACCTCGTTCGCGGGCACGGCGATGGTCGGCGCGTCAGATCAGCCCGAGCTCCCGGCCCCGCCGTACGGCGTCGAGCCGCGACGCCACGTCCAGCTCGCGGTACAGGCTCCTGGTGTAACCCTTGACCGTGTTCAGCGACAGGTACAGTTCCTGTCCGATCTCGCGCTGTGACAACGGGCCTTGCAGCGCGCGGAGCATCGACAGTTCGCGGTCGGTCAGCTCCTCGAACAGCCGCCCGTCGCCCCGGGCGGCACGCGCCGCGCCGCGGCCCATGCGCTGTTCCGCCGCGGAGATCCGCCGCAGCGTTCCCGGGAAGACGGTGTCGGTGCCGGCGATCTCGGCCGCCTCGGCCAGCACAGCGCGTGCGGCCGCCCGGTCACTGGTCGCCAGCAGCGCGTCGGCCAGGGTGACCAGGACGCGCGCGGTCTGCGAGGGATGCGCCGCCGCCCGTGCCAGCCGCGCCGCCCGCTCCAGCGTCGTACGCGCGAGGTCCGGCCGTCCCGCCTCGTAGGCGAGCCTGCCCTCGGCCGCCCGCAACAGCGCGAGCGCGCCGCCGGCCGCGTCGCCCAGCGCCGCCTCGAGCCCAGCGGCGGCGGGCGCCGACTCGGCGACGACCGACCTGGCTTCATCGACATGGCCCTCGTCGAGCAGGCACATGGCGAGCGCTCCGGCGGCGATCAGCCGGGTGAACACCGGCGCGCCGAGCGCATCCGCGCCCCGCCGAGCCGCGCCGAGCCGCGCCGAGCAACGCCAGCGCGTCGGCCTGCTGATCGAGCCCGGCCAGGACGACGCCCAGCGTCAGCCGCGAGATCACGTAGCCGTCGCGAGTGGGATCGTGCTCCAACTCGACGGCGCGCCGGGCTTCCTCGACGGCGGCGGCCAGCTTCGCGGCCGGCCCGAACGTCGCCCGCAGCGTGCCGATGGCCGCGCGGGCGCTGGTCCACCCGCGCGGTGGCCGGTCGTCGCCGGTCAGCCCAGCCTCCGCGGCGTCCAGGAGCCGGTCGGCCCGATCCGGTCTGCCGCTGAAGCCGGCTGCGGCGGCCATCGCGATCGCCAGACACGGATCGGCGCGAACCGGCGCCTCGTCGAGGCCCTCGGCCAGCCGGAGATAGGTCGCGGCGGCGCCCCCGTCGAGGAACTCGTCGTCCGCTGCGATCAGCAGGTCGGCCGCCTCGCGCTGGTCGCCGGAGGCGATCAGGTAGCGGGACGGCGGTCTCCACATCGCCGTACGCATGCCACCACGCCGCCGCCCGCCGTAGAATCCCGGGCGTACCGGCAGGCGCCACGCGGTCCAGTTCCTGGCGCAGCGCGGCGTGGAAGAGCCGGTGGTAGCGGTACCACTCCCGCTGCTCGTCGAGCGGCACGACGAACAAGCCGGCCCGCTCCAGCGCGTCCAGTCGCTCTGCTGATCCGTCGCAGTCGAGCGCGGCGTCGCACAGCGGACCGGTCATGCGGTCGAGCACCGAGCTACGGATCAGGAAGTGCCGCTGGTCGCCGGGCAGGCGCGCGAGCACCTCGGCGCCGAGGTAGTCGACGACGTGGCGGTCGTCGCCCCGGATGGCCTCCGCACGGCGTACGGGATCGGCCGCGCCGCGCAGGGCCAGGGCCGCGAGGTGCAACCCGGCGGCCCAGCCCTCGGTACGGTCGACGAGCCCCGCGACCTGGTCGGCGTCGAGCGCGACCCGGCCCACATCGGCCACCAGGCCGATCGCCTCCTCCGGCGCGAACGCGAGATCGGCCGCACGGATCTCGGTGAGCTGTCCACGTGCGCGCAGGCGTGCCAGCGGAAACGGTGGGTCGAAGCGCGTGGCGATCAGGACGCGGATCGCCGCCGACAGGTAGGACAGCATGAACTCGGCCGCCTCGTGGATCCTGCGGTCGGTGATCAGGTGGTAGTCGTCGAGCACGAGCACGACTACGCGCTGGGCGTCGTGGGCCGTCAGGTCGTTGATGAGGCTCGGCACGGCGACATCGAGCGGCTCGAGACCGGGAACGCGCAGCGCAGCCATCGCCTCCGCCCCGACGCCCGGGCGGGCGCGCTGAAGCGCCGTGATGACGTAGGTCCAGAATCGCACCGGGTCGTTGTCGGTCTCGTCCAGCGTGACCCATGCGACCTGCCGCCGCCCTGCGCCACCGGCGGCCCACTGGGCCAGCAGTGTCGTCTTGCCCCAGCCGGCCGGCCCGATGACCACGGTCACAGGCGTGAGAGCGTCGTCGAGCATGCCCAGCAGCCGCCGCCGTGACACCGCTGTGGGACGCGTCCAGGGCGGGTTCAGCTTGCCTGTCAGCACGGGCCGGTCATGCGCTGGATCTGTCACCCTGAGTCAGCCGCCTGTCTCACACAAGCGCATCGTACGGCCGTCGCCGATCGCCACCATCGTAGGGGTGCCGCTAAGAACGGTGTCGTCAGCCGCCAACCGCGATGTCTGTACAGGTCAGGAAGGTATGGCTTCGTAGATTCATCGACCCGCCGAACCCATCACAGCTCCTTGGTGCAAGCCGTTTACCTGGGGCATCTCCCTCGTTGGCGGCTGGCGACCCGTTCCTTAACGGCACCCCTCCTTGCCGCCAACGCCGCCCGCAACGCGGCCAACGCCGTCCGCCGGGCGGAGCTCGTGAAGCAGGCCCGCGCCATCGCCGCAGCACGCGCGGCCGACGCCGCACAGGCCCCGGTCGACGTCCGGCCCGCCACCGTGGTGCGCGCCCCCCTGCACAACCGGCTGACCACCCTCATGGCCAAGCACGACGACGGTTCCCGCAGCCAGCAACCAGGAACGCCCGGCCCGACGCGCCCGGTCGAGCAGCAGGCCCGCCCCGCCGGCCCCGCGCGCACCGCCGTCGCCCCGGACCAGCCGGAACGCACCCTGCAGGACCGGCTGGCCGACCTCATGGCCAAGCACGCCAGACGCCGGTAACCGCCCGCCTTAGCGTAAAACGATCAAGAATGGCGTTCGGTTGTGTACACAAAAGGACTCCGTGGGCCGCGCCGGGGCAGTCCGGCCGGAGCTCCAGGCGGTGCCCGGATTCCCGTCTGGCCAGCGCCGGGTTGTGTACACAATGCGGATCATGAAGAAGATCGGGATCCGGGACGCCCGCGCCCGCCTGGCCGAACTCATCGAAGCGGCCGGCGGCGGCGACCCGGTCGTGTTGACCCGGCGCGGCCCGGGCCGCAACGAGGCCGTGCTGCTGCCGGTCGAGGCCGCCGCGGTGTGGCAGCGCCACCTCGCCGTGCAGGAAGCCGAGCGCGAGCGGCGCGCACAGGAGAAGGCCTTGGGCGAGCGGTTGCCAGCGACCAAGCGGGTGCCGCTCTGCCCGTACTGCAAGTCCTCCTTCCTGCAGGTCGCCTACACCGGGCCCGTGGTCAACGCCCTGGTCAACACCGCCGATCCGGCGAGCGGCGTGCAAGACGTCGTCGTCGACACCGACGTCGGCCAGCTGGACAAGGTGGCGTGGGTGCGGTGCGCCTCCTGCTGGGAACCCCTGGCCGACGGACCCCGCCAGCACGGCTCCCCCGCCCACCGCGCGGCCGTCGACATCGCCGAGAACGCCTCCTGGGCCGACGTGCCCTGGGAAGCGACCGACCCGTGGGTGGTCAAAGAGGAGGAGATGGGCCGCTCGTCTCGGCCTGTCAGTAAGGCTGGCCCCACCAGCCGCCATCTGCGACATTCCCGCAGGTAGGTGTGCCGTTGATAGCTCGACCTAGAACAGCGCGCGGGTATCACTCGCCTTTGAGCCGAGCCAGCGCTTGTCGTGCAGCCGCCGTCATCGGCTGGTCGGGTCCCAGCACAGCCTCTATGTGTTCGGCGACGTGCGCGTACTCGGCCCTGGCTTGCGCCAGTGCCCCAGCGGCCTCGTACGCCGAAGCCAGGCCGAACCGGGTGATCAATGTGTCCGGATGGTCTGCCCCGATTACCCGTTCCTGGGCGGCGAGCGTCTGCTCGAATTGCTCGATTGCCTGATCGGGACGCCCGGCCGAGGCGACGGCAGAAGCTAGCCGCCCCCGGGAGACGAGGGTGTCTGGATGGTCGAGGCCCAGAACCCGGGCCTGATCCGCGCTCACCCCCTCGAACAGCGTGACAGCCTCGGCGTGGCGGGCGGCCAGCGAGTGCGCGAGCGCGTGGTTGAAGCGCGTGGTCAACGTGGCCGAATCCTCCGCGCCCAGCACCCGTGCTTGGTCGGCGATGACCTCCTCGAACAGCGCCGGGCAGAACCGGCCTGCTCCGCTGAGGGAGGAGGCCAGCCTGGCCCGCGAGTGCAGGGTGTCGGGGTGGCGGGCGCCGAGGGTCCGGGTCCGGTCGGCGACGACTTCCTCGAACAGGTTCACAGCTTCGTCGAACCGGCCGGCGAACTCGTGGGCGGTGGCCAGTTGGTGCCGCGCCTGCTGCACAGCTGGATGGTCTGGCTCGTGCAGCAGCTCCCACCCCTGGGCCACGGCGGCCAGGATCGGGATGGCCCGCACTCCGTCGTTGAGGTAGAGCAGGTGGGCGGCGATGGCCTGCCGTACCTCCAGGACTACGGCGAGGTGCGCGTGCTCCCACAGGACCGCGGCGTGTCCCGCGACGGCGGTGATGTACGGCAGGCGCCGCCAGGTGTCGGCGTCGGCCACGTCCTCGACCGCGCGCAGGCGCCGGGCAGCCCGCTCGACTAGATCGGCGACGGACTCGACGCTCTCCCGGACGACCCGTTGCACCAGTCGGTGCACCAACACGGTCGAGCCGTCACGGCTGAAGCTCACCAGCGACTGGCCGGCGAGTTCGGTCAGCGAGGCGTCCCGCAGCAGCTCTAGGTCCACGCCGTCCGGTGACAGCACCGACAGCTCCCCCAGCAGGTCCCGCGACGGCCCGCTCACCGCGTGCAGGGCGAGCAGGATCGCCTGTGCCACGCCGCGTGGATACGCCTCGCCCGAGGGGCGAGCCAGGAGCTGGTCGATGGGTTCGCCGCGTAGGCGCTCGAGGTAGGCGCTGTAGCGGATCCGCGGCGGACCGACGATGCCCGCCGCGGCCACGGCCAGCGCCAGAGGCAGCCGGTCCAACTCCCGCACCAGCACCCGTGCCGCGGCCACGTCGCCAGGCCCGACCCGCTCGCGCAGATAGTCGAGTGCTTCCTTGGCGGTGAAGCGCTCGACCGCGACAGGTTCGGCCAGCCGCTCGAAGGCGTGCGTGGTGGAGGTGATGAGCACCCACACGACACCGGTCGCCGGCAACATCGCCGCGACGGCGTCGGGATCGACCGCGTTGTCCAAGACCAGGAGGTACGGCTCGCGCCGCTCGGCCAGCCAGTCGCGCATCCGGCGCTGGACTGCCGCCGGGTCGTCGTCCTTACCTAGCAGGCCGAGTTCGGCCGCCATGGCCTGCAGGGAGTCGGCCAGGTGCTCGGCGGCCAGCCACGCAACGGGAATGCCCAGCTCCAGGCAGGAACGGGCGTGAGCGGCGGCGAGCTGCGTCTTTCCCACCCCTTTGGCGCCGATCAGACAACAGGGTCGGCCCGCGGCGAGGATCTCCTCGATCCGGCCGCGCACCTGTGGCCTGCGCTGGAAGGCCCGGGGCCGGCGTGGAACCTCGCCGATCTCCAGGCGCGTGGTGGAGGCCACCCGTTCGGGCTCGGCGCCCGCCCCGGCCCAGATGGCCAGCGGTGTGGCGGGCACCAGCACGACCAGGCCGACGATGATCCCGGTGGTGTCGAGATCGACGCCGCCGACCACGCAACCCCACCAGGCCAGCGCGCCAGCCGACAGAGGAACCACGGTGGCGATCAAGACGCGAACCCGTCTCACCTGTCGAAGATGCCACACACCTGCTCAAACTGCCACGGGACCTCATCGGGCAGTCGAGGGCCGGATACTGCGTTCCCAGGGGGAGGCCGGGCTGGTCGCGAAGAGTGCCGAGTTTTCGATGTGCATCGGCACTTGGGGGATTTCGGGGACAGGCTAGTGCCGGTACGTCCAGGATGGGACCCGCGATCGTCCAAGCCCGTTCCGCCGGCCTTGGCACCGAATAGATGCGGGAAAAAGGGCCCGAGAGGAATCCGGGAGTCAGCTCGCCGTACCGGCGACTGGCCATTCGGATGCGCTGGCCGCCAGAGGAACCACGGTGCCGATCAGGACTGCGTCATCGTGAAGCCGCCGATCTGGGCCGCCCGTAGCGCCTGTGTAGCAGCCCCAGCGCACGAGACGACGGAACACGCTGAAGCGGGACGTTCCGTCAGGCGGCCAGGAGCCGGACGAGGGTTTGGCGCTCGCGCAGGCGTTCGGCGAGCCAGACGTTGTCGTCGGGCATGGGCCCCCGCTCCGGACGGCTATGTCAGAGACCGGGTCTCCACCACGTGTAGGCATGGCCCGCCTCCACCACGACGCCCGCCTCTTGCGGGTCGAATCCTTCGGGCCAGGTGGTCGACTGGTTGGCCACGACGCCGTCGAGCTGCGCGCCTGTGAGAATGGCCTCTCGCAGACAGGCGCCTTCCACATGTGCCCCGCATAAGATCGCGTCCGTCAAGTCGGCACCTTTGAGACTGGCTCCGGCGAGATTCGCCTTCCGCAAGTCGGCATGACTTAGGTCGACGTCATCCAAACGGGCTTCCGGCATCCAGGCATTGTCCAGCCGCACTCCCTCTAGGTCGGCACCGACCAGGTTTCCTCTGGAGAGGGCCGCCCTCCGCAGGTCGGTGCCGAGCAACCGCAAAGGCTCCTGCTCGTCGGGTCGGATCAGTCCCCGTCCGAGTACGGTGAGCACCGCCTGAACGTCAGCGGCCCTCGTGACTAGATGCGGCATCGCCGCCTCAGGTTCGGTTGCGCCCAGTCCATTGCCCTCGGGGGCCGGTGCGTGCTGTCGGACGTAGGAGCAGAGGATCTCGGCGATGACTCCAACGTCTGCTGCTGAATCCTTGGCAATGCGTGCCAGGGCGTGAATGCCGCCCATGCGGACGACGAGCTGACTGCTTCCAAGCTGATCGACAGCCCGAGTGAACCGGTCGGTGATCTGACCTTGTTGTGCGATGGCGAGTTGGTCCCTGGCCGCTTGGAGCTGTTCGGCCGTCGCGCGAAGGTTTAGCTGGAGCTGCTCACGGCTGACAAGGAACTGACGCCAAGTGACATATGCACCCAGAAACACCGCCAACCCGACCAACGCTTGAAGGAGGAGCCCTCGCGTCTCTTGCTGGGCACGGACTGCGTCGGCAGCTTTATCGAAAGCGTCCCCCGGCGCTAAAGATGAGGGCAGGACGACAACAGCCATCACCAGTACAAACACCGCCCCGATACCGATCAGCAGTCGTATAGGCCAACCACGGCTAATACGCCAGCGGCGTTGTTGACGCATAGGGGGATGATCGCAGTGTGAGGCTGGCCACCACCAGCCCCACTGAGCTTTCATCCCCGGGCGAGGTCGGCCCACGTAAGCCCAAGACCCACATTCACGATCTTGGAGGCCTGGCGCTCGGGTCGACGTCACCCGGGGCAGTGCGCAGCAACGCCGCAGTTGACTGACCGTGAAGCGGGGCGAACGTCAGCGCCTGGTTTCAGCCTGGGCGCTGAGGGATGAATCAGGCGTTCGCGGAGTGATTACGTGGCGATCATCGTAGATCGCGCAGGCGGTGCTGTGACAGGTAATATGTATTACCTGTCACATTGGCCTCTTCGGCCGGAACAACGCCCAGCTCGCGGCGAGCCGGACGGGCCGCGACTCGGCCACATTATGTGTCACATCGAACGCGGAGGTGCCCCGGTGGCGGTCGTCCCCTTCCCCACGCCTGGCGCCGACGCCCCGGCAGGCGGGCAGAGCGTCGCGGCCGCGGTCGGCCGCTTCCTCGACCAGGTGCAGGCCGCCACCACCCGCGCCGGCTACACCGCCACCCTCACCCGCCTGACCGCCCTGGCCAGCACCCGACCCACCACGGAACTGGAGCCTGCCGACTACGCCGCGGTGATGGAGCAGTGGAACACCGCCGCGGCCGCCACCTGGAACCGACACCTGTCCGCGCTGGTCTCCTTCACCACCTGGGCCCAGCGCCAGGAACTGCTCGCCACCAACCCCGCCCGCCGCCTGCAACGCCGCAAACCCGCCCGCCGCGGCGACCGCGCCATCCCGCGCACCCGGCTGGAGACCCTGTTCACCGACACCGAGCACGCCTTGCGGGAGCGAGTGCTCTGGAGACTCCTCTATGAGACAGCCGCCCGGGCCGAGGAGATCCTCACCCTGAACATCGACGACCTCGACCCCGAGTTCCGCCGCGCCCGCGTCATCTCCAAAGCCGGCGCCATCGAGTACGTGCACTGGGCCACCGCCACCGCCCGGCTGCTGCCCCGCCTGCTCAAAGGCCGCACCGCCGGGCCGCTCTTCCTGGCCGACCGGCGCGCCCCTGCCTCCGGAGCGCGTGCGCCCGCCGCCGCCGACATCTGCCCGAGCACCGGCCGCGGCCGGCTGTCCTACCCACGAGCCGAGTACCTGTTCAAGCAGGCCACCGCCGAGCTCGACCCGCACAAGAAGGGCTGGACGCTCCACCAGCTGCGCCACAGCGCCCTGCAGCACCTGGCAGCTGACGGCCGCACCGCGCCCGAACTCCAGGCCAAATCCCGCCACCAGCACCTGGCCAGCCTCGGCCGCTACGTCCGCCTCGGCGAGGAAACCTCCGCCCGCGTCACCACCGAAGCCGACCCGGCCGCCCGCCGCAAAAGCCACTGACCTGCGGTTCGATCCTTAGCGTTACTACCGGCGAGTAGGTTCCCCGGACCCCACTCCGGCCACGCCAGCCGCACCTCGCTGGAGATCTACTCCAAGATCGCGCTCGGGCCCGCCCAGGAAACCTACGACGGCGTCATCGACCAATTCCCCGTGTAGATAACCGCTCACACCCCCCTTGTCCACCTGCGGGAACGGCACAGATGGCGGCTGGTGGGGTCAGCCTTACCGACAGGCCGTCTCGGATCGTGCTGCAGCACGACCTGGCCCGCGGGAAGGTTCAGCGGGTCACCCTGTGGGAGTACATCACCGGCATCACCGACGCCGAACGCGAGACGATGCGCGCCGAACGGCTGGCCCGCGGCGAGCCTTACGACTACGACTTGTGGAACGACGAAGACTGAGCCGATCACAGCCAGCATGCAACGCGGGCAACGTCACCCGCACCAGCTCGGCGGCCGGAGGCCACGAACGTCTCGGCTGACCATTGACTTCCTCGATCGGCACCAGGGCGCAAGCCAGACGCTCAGGCTGCGCGGTCAGGGGAGCCACTCCTCGGTCAAGAGATTGCTATACCGGCGATATACCGGGTTGTGCTGAGCTGACCTTGAACACAAGCAGATCCCGAACAAGGGGGCCCTTCGTTCAGCGGCCTGGAAGATACGGAAGTAATAATGAGTAGCTCTTGGATTTCACGCGGCTTCACGGCCGTTGCTATGGCGGGCATCACTCTGCTGGGAGCACTCCCCGCATCGGCGGCAAGCGATTGGCATTCAGCCCCGCCGACAGACGCCACATCGGTGGGCACCGTGACGGAGAAGAAGGTCAACTTCGGCGGCACATTCACGATCCAGCTTCGCGTGGGGAAATACGGCACGTCCAACTATTTCTGGGCTCGCGCCCCCAAAGATTCCGACGCGCGTAGTAAACTACTTTTCCTTTCGGTCTACAACCCTTCGACCAAAAAGTGGGAGTCATCACCGTATAAGATCATCAGCAACACGAGCTATACCAACGCATACCGGTCCAGGCACAAGTACGGATACAGGGCCTGCGTGAAAACCGGCAGCAGCCCCGCTCAGTGCACCAGCACATGGTGGGTCTGATTACCTGATCGGCCCTCCGCTCCCGAAGGTGTCCCCAGCCCCAAAGTAGGTCCTGGTCGGCCCTCCGCTCGGGCTCTCCGCTCCCGAACGCGTCCCCAGCCGCCAGGTAGCCGGAGTGAGAGAGCACGATTGCGGTTCGTGATCGTGTCGGTTCTGGCTTTCGGCTGTGCCTCACCGACCAGGCGGCCCCGCTCGCGGTACCTGCGGACGATCTCCGCGCAGGCGTCGGCCAGGGCAACGTGGACGGCGGAGCGGGCCGCGCCAGGCTCCCTAAGGCCTGGCGCGGAGCTGCTGCAGGTCGGGGATGTGGTTGTACAGCGTGCCCGGGCTGACGCCGAGCAGCTTGGCGATCGAGGTGATCGAGTTGTCCGGGTTGGGCAGCATGTCGCGGGCGGCCCGCAGGAGTTCCGGGGTGATGACGGTGGGGCGGCCGCCGGTGCGGCCGCGCGCCTTGGCGGCGGCCAGGCCGTCGCGGGTGCCCGCGACGATGAGTTCGCGGATGAACTCGGCGAGCGCGGCGAAGACGTGGAAGATGAGTCGGCCGCCGGGAGTGGTGGTGTCGAGATTCTCGTGCAGGCTGGTAAAGCCGATCTCGCGCTTGCGCAGGTCGCCGACCATGGTGATGAGGTCGGCCAGCGAGCGGCCGTAGCGGTCCAGGCTCGGGACGACCAGCGTGTCGCCCTCGGTCAGGAAGGCATGGCAGGCGGCGAGCTCGGGCCGTTCGGCGGTCTTGCCGGATTTCTTGTCGGCGAACACGCGACGGCAACCCGCGGCTTGGAGGGCGTCGAGTTGGCGTTCCAGGTTCTGGCCGGCGCTGGATCGACCACAGCCGGGTGCCGCTGCCCCTCGACGACATCGCCGACATCCGCGACGTGATCCGGGCGATCAAGGAGTGCATCACCGGCCGGGAGCCGACCACGACGAAGGACGGTCCGCGCTGGCCGCTCGCCGACGAACTGGAGGACCTCATCATGGCCGACCTGCAGGCCGACGACTCCTGACAGCCCCCGACCCCCCTTTTGCTTCGTGAGGGGGTCGGGGGCTCTCTGGCTCTCGCCGTGCACCCGGAACCGGACCGCCGAACCTCAAAGATCAACCGAGAACGTCAAAACAGGAAAGCAAGCCGACCGGAACCGACACAGCAGAACAAAATGATCTTGAGAAGTCAGTGAGCAAGATAGGCAGTAAGTACCCCCAAACCGAAGACGATCACAAGCCCAAGATCAACATCAGTGCTAAGGTATCGACACTTCGCGTCGATACGTCCGGGATGAAAGCTCGCTCACATGTCACCCCGGACGGCATCGGATCTGACGCCTGGCAAAGGCTTGGCTCAGCCGCTCGTCCACGCTTTGAACTCAGGGATCGCGACCACCAGCATGTAAGTTCCGGCAGTAAATGGCCGGGAATCTCCGGAGCTACTCGGCCGGACATGATCTCTTGACGGCAGGAGTACAGCCCTCAGGACCAGTCCTGCCAGAGAATCCTGCCACCGGTGCTCTGGACCCGAAGCGTTAGCTGCCGGGCGGCAGCGGGATCAGTACGCACGGCTGACCGGGCCCTCGATCAGCCCCGCCCGAGAACGCCCAGCCCGGACCGCCCATCAGGTGCCCGCCGAGAAGGAGCATGGGTCAAGGGTTGAGTCAGACGACAGATCCCTTGGACACAGTTCGGCCGGCAGCCGTGCCGACTTTGGTCGTCGGCTGCTTGGTCGTCGAAAACCTAGCGTCTGACTAGCGTCCCACTAGCGCGCTCCGAGTGGTCTGATTGGGACATACCTCCGCCATACCGCGTCTCCGTATGGTCTCACCTCGACGGGAAATCAACGGAGGGAACCATATGAAGATCATGCGTACCGCGGTCGTCGTCGGGGCCATGGGGGCCGTGGCCATGATGGGCGCGCCCGCGCATGCGTCGGCGTCGGTGACCGCGTCCGCCTCGGCGTCCGCGCCGGCGGCGTCGGTGACCACGTCGGCAGCCAAGGCCCTCGTCGCGACCTGTTCGAAGGGGTCCTACAGGCTGAAGGTGACCGTCACCTACATCAACACGACGTTTGGGCACCGCTTCAGCCGTGTCCACTGGACGGCCTCCGGAGGCCCCACCACGGTCAAGGTCAGCCTCGTCCAGGATCGGGGCGGCCTTCCGGACGCCGAGTTCCTGGCGACCGTGATCACGGGCAACGCCGGCAACAGGGCGATCTCGGCGACCCGGCCGATGGCGCATCGGGTCTTCGTGAAGCTGGCCGGTAGGAACGGTGTCACGAGCTGCGTCGGGCAGAGCGGCGTCATCTGATCCGGACCGCTCGGCGCCCGCCGTCGCGAGAGACGGCGGGCGCCGGAGGTCAGGGCGAGGGGTGGGGGAGTTCGAGGTCGGCCACGATGGGGAAGTGGTCGGAGGCCATGGGGCGCACGCTACAGGGGGTGCCGCTAAGAACGGTGTCGTCAGCCGCCAGCCGCGATGTCTGTACAGGTCAGGAAGGTATGGCTTCGTAGATTCATCGACCCGCCGAACCCATCACAGCTCCTTGGTGCAAGCCGTTTACCTGGGGCATCTCCCTCGTTGGCGGCTGGCGACCCGTTCCTTAACGGCGCCCCTACCACACCTGTCTGCTACTTTGTGCCATGGATTGATTGCAATGCGTGGCATAGGGGGCTGGTGTGAAGGTTGACTGCGTCGGCGGCGGACCCGCCAGCCTGTATTTCGCGGTCCTGATGAAACGAGCGGACCCGTCCCATGACATCACCGTCCACGAGCGATACCCGGAAGGCTCGACGTACGGCTGGGGAGTGACTTACTGGGACGATCTCTACAACAATCTCCACTCCGCCGACCCCGAGTCCGCCCGTGCCATCGGCGACGACTCGGTCCGCTGGGACACCTGGGTGGCGCACGTCCACGGCCACCGCCCGCCGAGCCTGGTGGAGAACTGGGACGTGGGCTTCGGCATCAGCCGGAGTCGGCTGCTCGCCATCCTCGCCGCCCGCGCCCGCTCCCTCGGCGTCCGCCTCGAGTACGAACGCGAGATCACCAGCGAGGAGGAACTGACCGGCGCGGACCTGATCGTCGTCGGCGACGGCGTCAACAGCGCGCTGCGCCAGCGCCACGCCGGCCACTTCGGCACGGAGGTCGCGGTCGGCCGCAACGCCTACCTCTGGCTCGGCACCACCAAGGTGTTCGACTCCTTCACCTTCGCCTTCGTCGAAACCCCGCACGGCTGGATCTGGTGTTACGGCTATCGATACAGCAATGAGCGCAGCACCTGCATCATCGAGTGCTCACCCGAGACCTGGGCGGGGCTCGGGTTCGACCAGGCGAATGAGGCCGACAGCTTGGCCCTCCTGGAAAAGCTTTTCGCCGACATCCTGGACGGCCACTCGCTGATCGGCCAGGACGCCGCCGGCGAGAGCGCCCGCTGGCTGAACTTCCGCACGCTGACCAATGAGAGGTGGCACCACGGCAACCTCGTCCTGATCGGGGACGCCGCGCACACCACCCACTACTCCGTCGGCGCGGGCACCGCACTCGCGTTCAGGGACGCCGCCTTCCTCGTCTACGCGCTGCACGCCAAGCCGCGGCTCGAGCCCGCACTCGAGTTCTACGAGCGGGAGCGCCAGGCCGAGATCCGGCCCATGCAGAAAGCGGCCCGCAACAGCGCCCGCTGGTACGAGAGCCTCCCGCGCTACGCCAACCTCCCATCGGAACAGCTGCTCGCCCTGCTCGCCCAGCGGCACTCGGCGCTGCTCCCGTACGTGCCGCCCCGGCTGCACTACCGGTTCGACCAGGCGCTCAAGCACGCCGCGTGGCTCTGGTCGAAGATCGCATCCCGCGGAACGCCCGGATGAGCCGATCACGTGGACCTGGCGGAACAAGGCCCCGAACGAGTCGTGGCTGCTACGACGCCCAATGAGGGCCTGGGTCTGCAAGCACCGCTCCGGCCGCTGCAGCTCCCGCAATGATCAGCCCGATCGAGCGGGCTGGCGCCGGGCTCCACGTACGACTTGAGCCGCATCAGGTCCTCCTTGAGCTTGGTCGCCGGGGTCCGCGTCCAACAACCGCGCGACCGCATGGCCGGCCGCGCCCACCACCGGGTTGTAGGACAACTGCACCTGCACGCGCGTCCTGCCGTCCTCTTCGGGCGTCAGCTGCACCGTCCCGGCGTGGGCGATCAGCTGACCCTCGGCGGCCTTCCACACGATGTGCTTGCCCTCCTCCCTGCTGGTCTCGATGGCGTCGAACGGGATGACCGACCGGCCGGGCCGGCCCCACCTGACCGTTCCGGTCTTTCGAGGTTTTCCGGCCCTGCCGTGGCCGGCGCCACCGGCAATTCCCGGGCCCGCGGCCTCAAACAGCAGTCCCGTCCATATGCCGGTTTATTGCACCTCGAATGGTGCCTTTCTTGCTTTTTGCCGCCGACCTGGGATGGCGTTGGGGGAGGCGGGGAAGCCGCTTCTCGCATCTGCGGCGCGCACGAGTGTCGCCTGGCCAGAGTGGAAGATCGGCAACGTCTGCACATCCCCCGAGTCGTCGGGCAATTCGCTAATTACGTAGATGTAATGACATCTGCGGGAATTAAGCTTTGCCGCGCGCCGGGAGACTCCACCGGACACCGCCATTACCGTGAGAAATGTTCAGCGCCGTATCCGGCGCATCCCAGGGAAACCCGGATTCGACGCTCATCCTCCGCCCAGCGACCCCGCTGGGACGCGATCATCGCCTAAGGGAGTGATCTTTAGATGCTAAGGCGCCTTCTGCTCACCGCATCGCTCATGGCCTCGACCTTCTTCGTCACAGGAGCGGTCACCGCCCCGGCCGTAAACGCCGCCACCACCTGCGCGTCCAGCTCCCAGCAGGCCATCGCCGAGGACAGCGCGAAGAAGTGCGAGTGGCGGTGGTGGCACGGCAAGCGTTGCTACTTCTGCAAGAGCGAATTCGGCCACTGGTACCTCGTATCCTGCAAGAAGAAGAGGCACTAGAGCCATCATGGTCACCGTTCGCCCCGCGAGTACCACCTCGCGGGGCCAGCTGCGCCGCCCGCGGCTCACGCCACTGCGCCACGCCGCATCCCGTACACCTGACACAGCTGAGCGATCTGCCCCGTGATGCGCCGCTCGTAGTCAGGGGAGGGCAGCCCCGAACGGTCGTACAGCTCCTGATAGCGAGCCGCCAGATGCGGATGCCCGTCAGAGACCGACGTTCCGCATGGCGTTGTCCCGCCAGCGATCCACCGCCCGGATGTTTCGCAACACGACGGGTGACCCAGGCTGCCACCGACCATGGCGCGCGATCACCGACACCGGCACCCCGGCCGCGTACGCCACCGTCGCTCCCCCCGGCCCGCAAGCTGTGCGCCGTGAACGACGTGCTGGCCGCCGACACCGCGGTGGACGGGCGGATCAGCCTGCCGCGCACGGTGCTTGACGAGGCAGCCGCAGCCGCGTCGGTACTGCTGCGCCTGACCACGCGCCCGTTCGGGCCTGAGGTCTGGCGGGACTTCCATCTGGCGTTCCGGGCCCGATATGGACCGGGCGCTCTTGTGCCAGTACGTGAACTGATCGCCGATTCAGGGCTCGGGCCTCCCGCCGGATTCCTCGGCGCGGCGCGTGAGCGGCCTCTGCGACCTTTGAGCGACCGCGACAGCACACTGCTGGCGCTCATTCAGCAGGCCGCGGTGGATGGCCGCCCAGAGATCACGCTGACCGAGCCGCTGATCCGACAGTTGACGGTCGGCGACCCCGCCGAGATGGTCGTCCCGCAGCGCGCCGAGTTGCCCTTCCAGGTGGATGCGGAATCGGCGGATGCGGTCGCACGGGGGCGCAGAGTCGGCCGAGGAAGGTGCCAGGGAACTTTACAGTCTGGCTGGCGACACCGCGCCCGTCGCCGGTCATGGTGTGGACGCCCGCTCAGCTCGGTGCGTTCCTCGATCATGCAGCGACCGACAGGTTGTATGCCTTGTATCACCTGATTGCGTTTCGTGGTCTACGCCGCGGCGAGGCGTGCGGTGCGCGGTGGATTGACGGGGACCTTGACGAGAGTCTGCTGGCCATGGTCAAGCAGCTGGCCAACGTCGGTCGAATGGTTAAGGAGGGTGCGCCTAAGACGCACTCTTCGAGCGCCGTGGTCGCGCTGGACAATGCCACGGTGGCAGTCCTTCGAGCACATAGGGCGCGACAGAACGAGGAGCGGTTGGCGTGGGGCTCGGCTTGGACGGACACAGGCCGGATCTTCACGCGTGAGGACGGCCGCGATTTGACGCCCGACTGGGTCAGTACGCACTTTGAGCGGCTGACGTTCAAGGCCGGCCTGCCGCCAATCCGACTGCATGATCTCCGGCATGGTGCGGCCACGCTGTCACTGGCGGCCGGGACCGACATGAAGACGACGTCGGCGATGCTACGGCATTCGAGCATTTGGATCACTGCTGATCTATACACGGCGGTTTTGCCTGATGTGGCGCGGGCGGCAGCCGAAGCCAGCGCTGCTTTGGTGCCTCAGACGGTCACGGTGGGGGAGTCGTTCGGGACAAACGGTCTTCGTGGCGTAGGTTCCGACCGTCAATAGGGAGAGATCAATGGAAGTGCGATCGCTTGGCGACCGTGTCTGCCGGAGGACCGTCTCGAACTCGCGGTCTCCCTTCGGTCGGTGGATTGCCACCGGCGCCGGGGAAGATCGGATAATCGCAGCTCAAGTGAGGTGAGGCGAGGCAGAGCGGCTTCGCTGTTGACGGACGCGAAAGCCGCCGTTCTGCCCCGCCCGCGTCTTCAGACTGGTGAGGAACATGCAGGTCAACGCTGCAATGCTGCCGGAACTTGAGGGGTCTGTTCTGCTATTTGAAGGAGTGGGCCACCTTCCGCCAGTCCACGAACTTGAAGTTGGTGACCTCCCGGTCGCCGTCCGGCTTGCTGTCGGCACCATCGTGCACCACCAGCAGGCCCTCGGGGAAGGCATGGCCGAGTGGGGCGCTGGTGGCCATCGCGCCGTCGCTGGCCTCGGCGCCGTCGGCGCGGTCACCGGGGGCGACCCGGAACTGGCCGAGGTAGGCGTTGCGTCCCGCGCGGTCGTAGACGGCGAAGGTGTCGTCGCCCTGGCTGGAGGCTAGCAGGTAGCCGCTGTCGCGGCCGGTCTCGTAAACCGTCAGGCCCTCGGCGTCGGCCGCCAGGTGCTCGCCGCCGTAACCGCGGTCCTGGCCGGGCGCGCACTCCTCGGTCGCCGGGTCGTAGGTGTCCTGCCTGCCGTACTCCTTGACGCGGTCCATCAGGACCGGGCGGTCGGTCAGGTCCGCGCGCAGGCGCCAGATGCCGACGTCCTCCTGCGCGGCGTAGAGCACGCCGCGATCCACGACCATGCCCTCGACCTGCGGGAGCTCGCCCGGCTCCAGGCAGGGCGTCCATGTGGAGCCGTCTGGGAGGGCGAAGCTCGACGGAAGGTCGAGGGTGCGGACCTTCCGATAGGTGACCTTGCCGCCGGGCGCGGCGACCAGCTCCAGCAGGCCGAGCCTGGTCTCGTGGCGGCGGCTGACCAGCACCTGCGTGCCGGTGACGGCCAGCCCGTAGGCGGTCTCGGCCGCGTCGACCTCCTCCTGGGTGTTGTTGAAGACGAACGGGACCGCGGGGTCGGTGACGTCGGTCAGCGGTGGCTGCCCGGCGGCCGCCTTGGCCGGGTCGATGGCGTAGACGCGTAGCTGGTCGCGGCCCCGGTCGGAGGCGACGGCCAGGTCGACCTTAGTGCCCGTGGACAGGCGGAAGCCGCGGACGAGGTCGACGTTGTTGAGCCGGCCCGGCTCGTGATCGGGGCCGGGCGGCGGCTGGGCGGGAACGTGCTGGAGCTGGGCGCCGGACAGGGAGTAGGCGTACAGGCCGCCTTCCTTGGCGGTGGCGACCACGACGCTCTTGCCGGGACGCGTGGGGTGCACCCAGATCGCCGGGTCGTCGCCGTTGGCGTGGCCGCCCGCGTCGTCGTCGTACAGGGGCGGGGTCTCGGCGGCGGCCGTGACGGTCGCGACGCCGGGGGAGAGGGGGGTGAGCAGCAGCAGGACTGTGGCGAAAAGTGGACGCACAAGCACCTCCGTACGGTCGCCGCTCTCCGTGAACGAATGGTGTCGGTATTCGTCCTTATGTCTATACAAAGAGTTGACATTGAGGTACAACCGGGCCAAGCCGTTGGTCTTGGAGGTGTCCTATGAGACGTACCCCGATCGTGCTGGCCCTGCTCGGCGCCCTCGCCGTGACCGGCTGCTCCTCCGGAGGACAGACCGCGCAGAGCGCCCCACCCGCTTCATCCGCGGCCCCGCAAGCAGGCGGCGGCGCCCGCTTCGCCGTCATCACCCACGGAGCGCCCGGCGACTCCTTCTGGGACGTGGTCAAGAACGGCGCCGAGGCCGCGGGCAAGCAGTACGGGGTGAGCGTCACCTACCAGGGCGACGGCGACCCTGCCAAACAATCCCAGCTCATCGACCAGGCCGTGTCCGAAAAGGTGGACGGCGTGGTGGTCTCCATGGCCAACCCCGACGCGCTGAAGGAGGCCATCGGCAAGGCGGTCGCCGCGAAGATCCCGGTGGTGACCATCAACTCGGGCGCCGACTCCTCCAAGGCGTTCGGCGCCATCACGCACGTCGGCCAGTCCGAGGACGTGGCCGGGCGCGGCGCGGGGGAGCAGCTCAAGGCCGCCGGCGTCACCAAGCTGCTGTGCGTCATCCACGAGGCCGGCAACGTGGGCCTCGACCAGCGGTGCAAGGGCGCCGAGGAGACCCTCGGCGGGACCGTCGAGCGGCTGCAGGTGGACGTGAGCAACCTGGCCGACGTGACCTCCAAGGTCACCGCCAAGCTCCAGTCGGACCAGCAGGTCAACGGCGTGCTGTCGCTCAACCCGGCCATCGCGATCGCCGCCAGGGACGCGATCAAGGACTCGGGGTCGCAGGCCAAGCTGGCGACGTTCGACCTGTCGGCCGACGTCGTGGACGCGATCAAGGCCGATGAGGTCCTGTTCGCCGTGGACCAGCAGCAGTACCTGCAGGGCTACCTGCCGATCACCTTCCTCAACCTGTACAAGGCGAACCTCAACACCGTCGGCGGCGGGTTGCCCGTCAACACCGGGCCGGGGTTCGTGACCAAGGACAACGCCGAGCAGGTGGCCAAGCTGGCCGAGGCCGGCACCCGATGACGGTCACGGCCGACGAGCGGATCGCCCCCGTCGGGCTGGCCCGCCGCCTGCTGATCCGGCCCGAGCTGGGCGCGGTCGTCGGCATGGTGGTGGTGTTCGCGTTCTTCGCCGCCCAGTCGCCGGTGTTCCGGTCGCCGGCCGGCATCGCGAACTGGCTCGACCCGGCGGCCACGCTCGGCATCATGGCGGTCGCGGTCGCGCTGCTGATGATCGGCGGCGAGTTCGACCTGTCGGCAGGCGTGCTCACCGGCACGAGCGGCCTGATCCTGGTCACCCTGGCCACCCGCTTCGGGTTCAACGTATGGCTCGCCATGCTCGCCGGGCTGGTCGTGGCGTTGGCCGTCGGCTTCGCCAACGGGCTCGTCGTGACGCGGACCAAACTGCCCAGCTTCATCGTCACCTTGGGCACGTTCCTGATGCTGCAGGGGATCAACCTCGGCGTCACGAAGGCCATCACCGGGACCGTGCAGGTCAGCGGCCTGCGCCGGGCCTCCGGGTTCGAAGGCGCGAACGCCGTCTTCGCCGGCACGATCGAGATCGGCGGGACGTCGTTCCGGGTGGCGATCCTGTGGTGGATCCTGGTCACCGCGGTGGCCACATGGGTGCTCATGCGGTCCAAGGCCGGCAACTGGATCTTCGCGGTGGGCGGCAACGAGCAGGCCGCCCGCGCGGTCGGCGTGCCGGCCGCCCGTACGAAGATCGCCCTGTTCATGACGACGGCGTTCGCGGCGTGGCTGGTCGGCTCGATCCTGGCCCTGCGTTACACCTCCGTCCAGGCCAACATCGGCATCGGCCAGGAGTTCATCTACATCATCGCGGCCGTGATCGGCGGCTGCCTGCTCACCGGCGGGTACGGCTCCGCCGTCGGAGCCGCCATCGGCGCGGTCATCTTCGGCATGGCCGACAAGGGCATCGTGTTCCTGGGCTGGGACGCCGACTGGTTCAAGTTCTTCCTGGGTGGGATGTTGCTGCTGGCCACGCTGGCCAACCGGCTGGTCCGGCGCTACGCCGAGGAGGTGCGGCATTGATCCTCGAGACCCGGGGCATCGGCAAGTCGTTCGGCTCGGTGCTGGCGCTGCGCGAGGTGTCGATGGGCGTGGCGGCCGGGCAGGTCGTGTGCGTGCTCGGCGACAACGGCGCGGGCAAGTCCACGCTCATCAAGATCCTCGCCGGGGTCCACCAGCACGACGCGGGCACGCTGCTGGTGGACGGCGCGGAGGTGCGCTTCTCCAGCCCGCGTGACGCGCTCGACCGCGGCATCGCCACCGTCTACCAGGACCTGGCGATGATCCCGCTCATGTCGGTCTGGCGTAACTTCTTCCTCGGCTCCGAGCCGACCAAGGGCCTGGCCTTCGACGTGGCCACGGCCCGCCGGGTGGCCCGCGAGGAGCTGAAGGCGATGGGCATCGACATCCGCGACGTCGACCAGCCGGTCGGCACGCTGTCCGGCGGGGAACGCCAGTCGGTGGCCATCGCCAGGGCCGTCCACTTCGGCGCCCGCGTGCTCATCCTCGACGAGCCCACCTCGGCGCTGGGCGTCAAGCAGGCGGGCGTGGTGCTGCGCTACATCGCCCGGGCCCGCGACCGGGGGCTCGGCGTGGTGTTCATCACCCACAATCCGCACCACGCCTTCCCGGTGGGGGACCGGTTCCTGCTGCTCAACCGGGGGACCAGCATGGGCGAGTACGCCAAGGCCGACATCACGCCGCAGGCGCTGACCTCACTCATGGCGGGTGGGGCGGAGCTGGAGGAGCTGGCGCACGAGCTGAAACGACAATGACCGGAATTTGAGGGTTTTGGGCGATACCTCGGACGTGCTCGGAGGTAGGAAGGGCGTGAAGCGAGAGGCCGGGAGGTTGTCTTTGATCTACAACGTAAAGGCGTCCGGCGTGTTGCTGCTCGGACCGTTATTACCCAACGCACGCCGAGGCCCGGAGGGGAATGCCTCCTCCGGGCCTCGGCATGCCGCACCTAGGTAGCCGTGGCTCCAAGAATTGCAAACACTTCTTCGCGAAGAGGTCTTTGCGAAGGACTGTTTGCAGTTTAGCCTTCGAGGCATGACCGATCCCCGAGAGAGCGTGGTCGTCCTCGATGCCAGAGGGCTGCGGGCGCTGGCCCATCCGGTCCGCGTACAGCTCGTCGACCTGCTGCGCAAGCACGGCCCGTCCACCGCCACCCGCCTGGCCGAGCGGCTCGGCGTGAACTCGGGCACCGCCAGCTACCACCTGCGCAGGCTGGGCGCGGCCGGGTTCGTCGAGGAGGACACCGAGCGCGGCAACGCGCGGGAGCGCTGGTGGCGCTCCGTCCACCGGATCACCCGGCTCACCGACGAGAACGGGTTGTCGGACCGGGAGCCGGAGGCGGTGCTGACGTACATGCAGTCCATCGCCGCCCTCTACAACCTGCGGGTCCAGCAGGCGCTGAACGAGATGCAGACGATGCCGCGGCCGTGGCGCGGCGCGATGGACCTGAGCTCCCACACCCTCCGCCTCACCGTGGAGGAGGCGCGGCGGCTGCGGGAGGACCTTGGCGAGGTCTTGGCGCGCTACCGGCGTGACGGCGAGGAGGCGCCGCCGGGCGCGGCCCGGGTCTACCTGATGACGCAGGTCCTGCCCGAGCCGGACACCGCAGAGGAGCCGTGATGGAGCCGCGCCGGTTCTTACGGCCGATGGCCGGAGTGCTGGCGGCCATGGCCGTGTCGCTGACCGGGACGCGGGTGTCGGCCATCGCGCTGCCCTGGTTCGTGCTGACGACCACGGGCAGCGCGGTGTGGACCGGGGTGGTGGCGTTCGCGGAGATGGCCCCGTACGTGCTGGTCAAGGCGTTGACGGGGCCGCTCGTCGACCGGGTGGGACCGCGCCGGATCTCATGGGTCGCCGACGTCGTGAGCGCCTTGGCCGCCGTCGCGGTGGTCCTGCTGTACATGCTCGGCCGGTTGCCGCTGGGCGTGATCATCGTGTTGGTCGCCGTGATCGGCGCGGCCCGCGGGCCGGGAGACCTGGCCAAGGAGGTCATGGTTCCGGAGGCGGCCGAGCGCGGGCGGGTGCCGCTGGAGCGGGCCACCGGGCTGATGGGCGTGACGGACCGGCTGGCCTCGACGGTGGGCCCCGCGGTGGGTGGCGCGCTGGTGGCGCTGCTCGGCTCGCTGGGCGCCCTGGGCGTCAGCGCCGCCTGCTTCGCGCTCGGGTCGATGATCGTCGCGGTGGCGTTGCCGCGCGGCATGGGACATCGCACGCAGGAGCGGGAAGCGCGCGAGGGATACTGGCGGCGCTTCGGCCAGGGCTTCGTGTTCCTGCGCGGCGAGCCGCTGCTGCGCGCGATGATCGTCATGGTCGCCGTCACCAACCTGTTGGACGCGGCCTACGGCCAGGTGCTCGCGCCCGTGTGGGCGAAGGAGTCCGGCCACGGGCCCGCCGTCCTCGGGCTGAACAACAGCGTGATCAGTCTGACCGCGGTCGGTGGCAGCCTGGTGGCCGCCGCGATCGCGCACCGGATGCGGCGCAGGCCGGTGTTCTTCGTGGCCTTCCTGCTGGCCGGGCCGCCGAAGTTCGTCATCCTGGCCGCGGACGTGCCGGTGCCGGCGGTGGTGGCGGTGCTCGCGGTGAGCGGGTTCTGCGGCGGGTTCCTGAACCCGATCCTGAGCGCGATTTCCTACGAGCGGATCCCCCGGCACCTGCTCGGCCGGGTGAACGCCCTGGGGAGCTCACTGGCGTGGGCCGGCATCCCGCTGGGCGGGGTGCTGGCGGGGGTGGCGGTGGCCGGCGCGGGGCTGGCACCGGTGCTGTTGATCTGCGGCGTGGCCTACGCGCTCGCCACGACCTTGACGGGATTGCGGCCCGCCTCCCGCGACATGGACCGGCTCCGCGGCCATGGAGTGCCTGTCCCAGTTGTGGAGCAGGGGGACGTCACTGAGGGGAGTCGATCCTCGGGTCGCCCTCCGTGACGAACAAGCCGCCGTCATCGCCCCCGACGGGGACCGGCCGCTCCGCGATGACCCGGGGCAACATCGCGGCGACTTCGCGCGCCAGGAGAGGATCGGCACGGAACGCCGCCACGATCGCCAGCTTCAACGCCTTATGACTGGGCGCGTCGTCCGGCTTCGCCTCGGCCACCGCCTCGATCACCGCTTGGGAGGCCGCGTCGCCGCGGCCGAACACGCGCTGCAGGATGCGGGCGCCGCGGGCGACGGGAGTGTCGGAGGCCAATTCGCTGGTCCTGGCCAGCACGCTCACGCCATAGGCGCCGATCGCCGAGGTGACAAAGGGCATGACGTCGTTCGCAATGTCCATGGAGACCCTCCCCGAGGTCTTGATGGAATGAACGTGATGGTAGCCCGGATGGTTCCGGCGGCGACGGCATACCCTGTCGGATGTGCCTGCTCCGTACCTCACTCTCACCACCGCCGTCGAGCACGAGACCGAGGTGCGGCGATCGCGCTTCATCTGCGCCGTGGCGCCCGCGCGGACCGTGGAGGAGGCGGCGGCGTTCATCGCCGGCCGGCGGCGAGAGCACGCCGGCGCCACCCACAACTGCACCGCCTACGTCATCGGGCAGCGCGTCCAGAAGGGCGATGACGACGGGGAGCCCGGCGGCACCGCGGGCACGCCCATGGTGCAGGCCCTGGTGGGGCGGGGGTTCAGCGACGTGGTCGCGGTGGTGACCCGCTACTTCGGCGGCGTGCTGCTGGGGGCGGGCGGGCTGGTGCGGGCCTACGGGTCGGCGGTGACCGAGACCCTGGACCGGGCCGAGCCTGTGCGGATGGTGCCGGCCAAGCGGGTCCGCGTCTCGGTGGCGCACGACCAGGCCGGGCGGGTGGAGAACGATCTGCGGGCCTCGCGGTACGCGGTCGAGGACGTGGTGTACGCGAGCGACGTCACGTTCTCCGTCGCGGTGGGCGAGGACGAGGTGGCGAAGTTCGCCGACTGGGTGGCCACGCTGACGGCCGGGCGGGCACGCGTGGCCGTGGGCGAGGACGTCCACGTCCCCGCCTGAGCGGCGTCGGCCGGCCCGCGAGCAGAGCCGGTCGGGCTCAGCCCTCCAGGGCGTACTGCATGACGCGGAACTTGGCCTGTGCCTCGGCCAGCTCGGCTGCCGGGTCGGAGTCGCCCATGATGCCGCCGCCGGCGAACAGGCGGGCGCGGCGGCCCTGGATGAGCCCCGAGCGCAGCGCGATGCCCCACTCGCCGTCGCCGTGGGCGTCGATCCAGCCGACCGGCCCCGCGTACCCGGCGCGGTCCATCCCCTCCAGCTCGCGGATGACCTTGATCGCGGTATCGGTCGGGGTGCCGCCGACGGCCGCGGTGGGGTGCATGGCGGCGACCACGTCCAGCACCGACGCCCCGTCGGCCAGCCGGCCGCTGACATGGCTGGCCAGGTGCTGGACGTTGGGCAGCATGAGCAGCTCGGGCTCGTCCGGGGTGGTGAGCGACGAGCACAGCGGGGCGAGGGTCTGGCGGACGGAGGCGATCGCGCATTCGTGCTCGTGCCGGTCCTTCGCCGAGGCGAGCAGCGCGGCCCCGCGGGCGACGTCGTCGGCCGGTCCGGTGCCGCGCGGGGTCGTGCCGGCCAGCACGAGCGACTCGATCTCCTGCCCGGTGCGCCGGATCAGCAGCTCGGGGGTGGCGCCGACCAGGCCCGCGACGGAGAACGTGTAGCACTCGGGGTAGCGGCGGGCCAGCCGGCCGAGCAGCAGCCGCACGTCGATGGGGCGTTCGGCGGTGGCGACGAGGTCGCGGGCGAGCACGACCTTCTCCAGCTCGCCGTCGCGGATGCGCTGGGCGGCGCGGGCGACGACGTGCTCCCACTCGGGGGCGGAGAGGCTGCCGTCGCCGTAGCTGATGCGGCCGGGGTCGCGCAGGGGCGAGAAGGTCGGCAGTGGCGCTTCCCCGACGGTGGTCAGCCAGGCGTGGCCGCCGCGGCGGGCGAGCACGGTCTGCGGCACCACCAGGACCGAGCCGTCGGCGTCCTCGTCGAAGGTGAAGCTGCCGAAGGCGACCGGGCCCGAGCCGGGCGTGCGCACGGCGTTGTCCACGTGCGCGTCGCCGAACACGTCGGCCAGCCACTGCCGGGCCCAGGCGAACCTGCCCGGTCCCGGTGGCACGGCGACTCTGGCGGCCTGACCCCAGCCGACGAGTCCCTCGCCGTTCCTGATCCAGGCGTACGGCGCCGTCCTCGGCAAGGAGGTCAGCAGGTCGCCGGGGTCGCCGACAAGTGCGGTGCGAACCGGCAGCGGGCGGGTTGTTCCGAGCGCGACACTCACTCAAGACATGCTATTCGCGAGCTGAACATGTTCGACTCGGACCCCCGTGAATGCCACGTTACGGCAAGCGAACTCGGAAAAAACCGGACACCATCCAGGATTGGGCACAGCCTGATCGCCTTCGGGCTGTCAAGCGGCCATATGAAGACGGTCCTGAAATGACAGACCTTGCCTCGACGCCATAGTCCGCGCATGATCGGCTCTCTACCTTGGGGCCATGATCGCTCGCCTGGGCCCCGTCCTCGCCGCGGCCGTCGTCCTTTCCGGTGCGCCTCCGGCGCAGGCTGCCGCCGCGCAGCCCGTACCCGAGATCATGGCCGCGCTCGGCGACTCCATCTCCACCGGATTCAACGCCTGCGGCTGGTACGTCTCCTGCACCTCCCGCTCGTGGTCGGCGGGCGACCACCGGGAGATCACCAGCCACTACCTGCGCCTGTCGAAATTGTCTGGAACGCTCCACAAGCACAACCTCAACTACGCCGCCCCCGGCTCCACCAGCGCGGACCTGCTCGGCCAGGTGAAGAAGGCGGTCGCGGCCAAGGCCGACTACGTGACGATCCTCATCGGCGCCCAGGACGCCTGCGCGCGCTCCGAGCAGGCCATGACGCCGGTCCCGACCTACCGGCGGCGGCTGGAGGCGGCGCTGGCCGAGCTGCGCGCCGGCATGCCCAGGGCCAGGGTGCTCATCGCCAGCATCCCCGACCTGCGCCGGCTGTGGCAGGCCGGCAGAGGGAACCCGCTGGCCAGGACGTTCTGGACGCTCGGCCGGGTCTGCCCGGCGATGCTGGCCAACCCGTCCTCCACCCGGCGGGCCGACACCGAGCGCCGCAACCGGGTCCGGGATCGGGTGATCGCCTACAACCAGGCCGCCGCCCAGGCGTGCGCCGCCTACGGCCCCCGCTGCGACACCGACGGCGGCGCCGTGTTCGCCTTCCCCTTCACCCTCGACCACGTCAGCAAGTGGGACTTCTTCCACCCGAGCGCAGCCGGGCAGCGGGCCCTGGCCGAGCTGACGTTCAAGAACGGCTTCGACTGGATCGACCCCCGTTAGCGACACTGGGCCAGCATCGTCTTCTTGTCCGCCGCGGTGACCGGCACGTTGTACTTGAACGCGACCTGAGCGAAGCGGGTCACGTACGCGCAGCGGATGCGCCGCTGCGGCGGCAGCCAGCTCGCCGGTCCCGAGGCGTCCTTCTGCTCGTTGGCGTCACCGTCCACCGGCAGCAGGTTGAGCGGGTCCTGGGCGAAGTCGAGCCGCTTGGACATGGGCCAGCGCGGCGCGCCCATGCGCCAGCCGTAGTTCAGCGGCACCACGTGGTCGACCTGCACCTCGTCGGCGTTGTCCTGGTGCCAGTAGATGGTCCTGCCGGTGTAGGGGTCGTCCAGCGTCATCGACACGACCTCGCAGGACGAGCCCTCCCGGTACGTCACGTCACGGCCGTCGCGGGCCAGCAGGTCGTCGCGGGTACGGCACCCGTTGCCCCCGTACGGCACACCCGTCGCCGTGTCGGCCCAGTTCTCCCCGTACCGGGTGCGTTCGTACCCGGTGTTGGGGCCTAAGCCCTTGACGCGCAGCTGCTGGATGAGATCGCGTGCCTTGGCCTTGTCGGCGTCGGAGGTGATGGGTGCCAGGCCGGGCAGCGTGCCGCTGATGTTGCCCAGTGGGCTGGCGGCGGTGGCCGGCGGGGTCTTGGTGGTGCCGACGAAGGAAACGACGATGATGGCACCCGCGAGAAGGGCGATGGCGTCCTTCGTGCTCAACCGGTCCTCCGTGAGCTTCCCAGTTGTCTAGAGAAATTCCCGGGTTTTACCGTTTTGACACGGGGAGGGTTGTGTGACTGATCGTCGCCGGACGTCGATCTCCACGTTCCCGCACAGCGCGCCGAGCGGCGCACAGTCGCCCGATTGAAAGAGGTCTTCTCCGACTTTGCTCTGCTGAGTCGCGGGGTATCCGGGCCGTCCTCGGAAGTGCTCTGCGCCGCCAGAATCGCTGATCTGGTGCTCGCTGCGAGCATGGGCATGTTCCGAGGACGGCCCGCCTTCAGGAGGCGGGAGGCTCGTCATCCGGCGATGAGGTTGCCCTTGGCGTCACGATTCACGTTCTGCGGCACGCCAAGTTTCCTGAGGTAGAGGTTCAGCGCCGTCACGACCGTGGTCTGCGCGCCCTGGCCGGAGTAATCGCAGGAGTGCCAGAGCCGGGCGCGAGTGAGGGGGATCACCCGCACGGAGACCATCACTAGATCGGGGTCTTCGCCGGTGCCGTTCGGCCGCCGGTTGCGCCGGTTGCTGTAATCGTGCGGCATCTGCTCGGTGAACCCAGGGTTGCTTTCGGCGAACTCGGCCGGGACGCCCAGTGCGTCGGCGTAGTCGTTGATCGCCGCCTCGACCACGCCTTTCGGGCCCAGCCCCGTCATGTCGCAGGCGTATGCCACGCGGTCGTCGAGATGCGTGTGGACACGCACCGACACTGTCGCCCACTTGGTCTGTTTCTTGGTACGGCGCGGCTGACCGGCACGCGGTGTCTCCTGCAGAGCCGCGGACCTCCGACGCCTGGTGCTGGAGGCCGGGAACAACTCAGTAGGAGCTGCGTCGCCAGCTGTGGAGGACTTCCTAGGGGCCGCCATGCGGGTCCGATCTGGCGAGCTGGGGCGGGCTGTGACGCTTCTAGTCAACCGCCAACCGCTGCAGTTGCGCAAGCGGACACGCTTACGTCTGGATTGCCGTGATCTCTCCCTTGCGAGCAGGAGGAGCAGCCGCCCCGGCAGGCCGAATCCGGCTTCGTCGTCTGCCGATGGGGCCTGGCGCGATTGCTCATGCTTTCGCGTGTCCGGGCCGCGTGCCACAGTTGGCGCACCCCCACCCCCGGGGCCGGCGTGGCGGGGTGCGCGGGAGGTGTTCGGTGACCGATTCTTCACCCTCCCCCTGATGTGGACGGCGTGGCAGAAGTCGGGCGCGGTCGCGATGGGGCTCATCGTCGTGGTCGAGTATGTCCCGCACATCCTCATCGGTGCGTTCGGACATCTCCCACCTGCCAGGAACGGAACGACTGCGGGTGTTCTCGGTCGAGCTGACCGGGCTGCACGTCGCGGGCATGAGCAGCATGCTGTTGCTGCCCGCCCTCATCGCGTCGCGCCTGGCCCTCGCCCTCGCGGGGGCTGTCACCGTGCTCGCCGGCATGCTGGCCTGGCTGCTGTGCAGGATGCGTGCGGGTCAGTCGGTGGAGACGCGCTCCGAGGCCGCGGCGGCACGGGCTTAGAAGTCCTAACAAATGATCCAGGACCGTGCTTAGTTACAGTCGAGATCGTTGATCTTGGCGCCGGTCGCCCAAGCGCATTACGCGAACCAGCTGATCGCCTGCCCGTGTGGTCGGGCCCAGGCGAGCGGGGTCCCGTCCAGCGCGAGCACGTTGTACAGCTCCTCGCCCGGCGGCATCGGAAGCGTGTCGTAGGGCAGCACGTCCGGGGCCTCGTTCGCGATCCAATGTCCGGGTAGCCCGCGTACCACCTCGGCGAACGTTACCCGTCGCGGCGTCGGCACGTGGTACAGCACCGAGCTGTGGAACACCACCAGCGTCGCGTCGGGTGGGGACTGCGCAGCCAGTGCCGGCAGGTCGTCTACCAGGTCGCCCCGTACGAGCAGCGGCGGGTCGGCTGCGACGACGGCCGCCGCCGCCCGCAGTCGGGCGCGGCGATGCGTGTGTTCCGGCCAGATGAGGGCGTCGAGCCATGCGAGATCCGCGGGGTCGGTCACATCAAGCGGGTTCAGGTCCAGGCCGGCCCGCCACACCACCTGGGGCAGGCCGGTCGGCGGCGCCATATTAGTGGCCGTGCAGGCAAGGACCGGGTCGCCGGAGCCGACCAGGTGATCGCCGTAGCGGTAGGCGTACCGGTCGGGGTAGAGGCACAGCCCAGCGGACGCGCCGACCTCCAACAGCGCGAGCGGCTGTGGTAGCGCGGTGAGCACCGGTAGCAGGACGGCACACCGTCCGGCCTCGTTCGTCTGCGTGGCCCGTGTGCGCATCTCCGCCTCGATCACCGGCCAGTTCGCCACCGTGTAATCATGGAACGCGGCCGGATCCTCGACCGGCCCGCCGAGCAACCGGACTACGCCGAACAGCAGGTTCGGCTGCCGCTTGGCCGGCGGAAGCACAGCGAGCAAGGTCAGGAGCTCGCGATCCCGCGTCACCGCGGATGCCAGGCGCTCGTACGCGGGCGACACGCCGTGGGCCTCGCGCGCGGCGAAGTCGGCGTAGACCGAAGCGATCGTCATATGCCGATGATTGCAGTGAACTTCTTTTGGACTCGCATCCACACGATGGGCGCGGTCCTGCGGCGACCGTGCGCCGGTAGGCGCCCAGCTCCTGCGACGGGTGCGCACGGCCCGCCCACGTCTCGTTGTCGGTGAACGCCACGAAGCCGTCCACCTCCATCCGCTGCTCACGCGCCCACCGGAACGGCAACGACAGGTCGGTGCCGCCGCCCGAAGGCCGCCAGCTCTTGATCTCACGCAGATTGGTGGGCGGCGTCACCCGCGAGGGGTGGACGCTGGTGTCCACGTCGATGACGTGCACGTTGCCCCGCTCGATCCGGGCAAGCATGACGGCCATGGCAGAACCCACCTCGTATGGCGTGCCGATGGGTGAGCCGCCGACCATGACGCCACCCCAGCTCATCGAGCCGGAGGAGTCCACCGCGACCAGCAGGCGCCGGCCGCTGGGCTGGACGGCGCCGAACGCCAGCTCGTACGTCTCCTCCAGCGCATCCTGGATCGCCGGGACCGGCGCCCACGTCTGCACGTCGGCGCGCGGGTTGGGCCGGGCGCGGCCGGAGCCGTACACGCGCAGCGCCAGGAAGGCGTCCATCGGGTGGATGCGCGCCTTCAGCAGCGCGTCGCGGTCGGTCGCGCGGCGTGGTGACGGCCTTCGCGGTCAGGAACCGGTCCACGGACTCCAGCACATCGCGCGCCTCCTCGTCGGAGACGTTCCCGGCGATCCAGCCGAACAGCCGCCCCCGCTCCGGGCTGTCCGCCTCAGGGTGGGCGATGCGCAGCACGTCGCGCAGGTGGGACGCCTCGCCCTGCGGGGTCTTGCGGTGGCGGGGGCGCGCCGTCGAGATGTCGGCAAGCAACTGCACGACGCGCGGACCGTTCTCGGCGATCGCCTGGAACAGCACGCTGGCGTTCTCGGCCGTCAGCCGGTCCTCGGACACGTAGTAGGTGCCGCCCGTGGTGCCGAGGATCAGGAAGTCTTCCAGCTTGCGCCACAGGTCCATGGCGAACACGTAGCCGCCCGCCGCGTTCCGCACCTGGTCGGGGCGGCCGGGCAGTGGCTGCGTCTGCGGCGTGGCGCTAGCGGAAACGCTTGCGAGAGGGTCACGGTTGCGGGCCATGGAGTGCCTCCTTTGGTTCGACCCGCTCGGGTGGCGGATGTGGGGAGGGGAGGGCGGATGTGGGATGTAGACCGGCCGTTAAGCGTGCTGCCACTTACACCACGAGTCGCACGAGGCGACTCGCCAGGACTCGAACCCGGACCACTCGCTCCCGAAGCGATAACCGATCAACTTCGACCCGCCCTCCCCAAGCTCGTCAACCCTGCCGGAGGCACGGATGTGGGGCTCTGGCCGGGCGCCCAGCCGACCTGGGCATCCTGACCCACGAGTGGGCCAGGAAGGAATCGAACCTCTACCCGTGTGGTAACCGGCCAGATTCGACCCGTGCTCCCGGCACGGCTGACAAGCGAACCGGTGAGGTCCGGAGAAGACACGGATGTGGGATGTCCACCGCCGTTCAAGTGCTCTACCGATTGAGCTACCGAAGCAGCGCTCCGAGCTGGACTCGAACCAGCAACCACTCACTTAACAGGTGATAAGCGACGAACTTCGACCCGTGTCCTCACCGAACCGCACCGCCGACCGCCGAGCCGGGAGCGGGTACGGATGTGAGAAGCGGCACCGGATGTGATCTTTTTACAGAAGAGATAACCGACGCCATTCGACCCGTACTCGCTATGAGCCCGATGGGATCGGGGATTCAGAGCGTTGACTGATCGAAACCGTAGCATGGGAGGCAGAAGGCACCGCAAGTGAATTTGCTTGCATCATGCGCGCCCATCTGGCCCGAGCGGAGTTAGCGTGTAATCCTGTAAGCAAAGGAGTGCACGTGATGGCGGAGCCCCTCGACGCCTATTCGCGCGTCGTCTCTTCCGTGGCGGCCGAATTGCTGCCGAAAGTGGCCAGCGTGCGGGCCGGCCGGGGCAGCGGGTCCGCGGTGGTCTTCACCGCCGACGGGTTCCTGCTGACCAATGCGCACGTGGTCGGTTCCTCCCGCGCCGGTACGGTCGCGTTCGCCGACGGCACCTCGGGTGACTTCGTGGTGGTAGGTCGCGATCCGCTGTCGGATCTGGCGGTGATCAGGGCGCAGACGGCCACGCCGGCGCCCGCCTTGCTCGGCGACAGCGACGAGCTGGTCGTCGGGCAGATGGTGGTGGCCGTGGGCACGCCGCTCGGGCTGGCCGGGTCGGTGACGGCCGGGGTGGTGTCGGGGCTGGGCAGGTCGTTGCCTGCGCGCAGCGGATCCAATGTGCGGCTGATCGAGGACGTGATTCAGACCGACGCGGCGCTCAACCCGGGCAACTCCGGTGGGGCGCTGGCCGACTCGCACGCGCGGGTGGTCGGGATCAACACGGCCGTGGCCGGGGTCGGCGTGGGCCTGGCCGTGCCGATGAACAGCACGACCCGGTCCATCATCGCCGCGCTGATCAGGGACGGCCGAGTGAGGCGGGCGTTCCTGGGGCTGGTGACCTCGCCCGCGCCGCTGCCCGAGCAGCTGCGGCGACGTACCGGGCAGGACGGGGCGCTGCGCGTGGTCGAGGTGGTGCCGGGCTCGCCCGCCCACCTGGCCGGGCTGCGGGCGGGCGACCTGGTGCTGAGCGCGGGCCGCAGCCCGGTGGGCGATGCGCAGAGCCTGCAGCGGCTGATGTTCGCGGACGCGATCGGGCGGCCGCTGCCGATCACCGTCTATCGCAACGGGGCGCTGGTCGATGTCATCGCTGAGCCGGTGGAGCTGACGGGCTCTGGGGTGTGACGCCGGACGCGGCCGGTGGCGGCTCATTGGACGGCGTCCCGCTCGGCGACGGGGGCGTGGCCGGTGGCGGCTCATTGGACGGCGTCCCGTCCGGCGACGGGGACGCGGCCGGTGGCTGGGGTCTGACGTACGTCCCGTTGCGGCGGGCCAGGAGCTCGCCCAGCAGCGCGTCCCACTGCTGCCCGATCACGTCCGGGTCGTACGTGTGCGCGGTCTCCAGCGCCCCCGCGGCCAGATCCCTGCGCAGCTGCTCGTCCTCGATGACCCGGGTGATGGCCGCCGCCAGGTTGGCGTTGGTACGGGGCTTGACGAGCAGCCCATCCACCTCGTGGCTGATCATCTCCTTGGGGCCGTGCGGGCTGTTGAAGCTGACGATCGCCAGCCCTTTGGCCATGGCCTCCAGGATCGTCATGGGGAAGCCCTCGTGGCGGGAGCTGAGCACGTAAATGGACGCCTTCTCGAGTTCGGCGCCCACGTCGGAGGTGGGGCCGGGCATCTCGACCTTGCCCTCGAGCCCGGCTTCGATGATCTGCTGGCGCAGGTTGTCCTCTTGCGGGCCGGCGCCGAAGATGCGCAGCTTCCAGTCGGGGTGGGCGGCGGCGACGGTCTCCCAGGCGGTGATGAGCCGGTGGAAGCCCTTGATCCGGGTCATGCGGCCGACCGCGATGGCCACCTTGGCGTCGAGCTTGGCCACGTCACCCGACATGGGCGGTACGGCGTTGGGGATGCGCACCAGCTTGCGCGGCTTCTTCGGCAGCGTCTCACGGTAGTCGCGCAGGTCGGCCTTGGTGAGGGTGACCAGGGCGTCCAGGCGGCGGTAGCGCCACTTGACGAGCTCCTGGATCGGCTCGGCCTGGGTACGCAGCGCCACGTGCTCCTGCCCGATCGTGATGACGCCGGGCGGCGCCAACTGGGCCAGAGCCAGGTTGAGCCCGGGCCGGGTGGCCATCAGCACGCCGCTGCCGAGTGAGCGGACGTACCGGGCCAGCTTGATGTCGGTCCACAGGTTGAAGCGGTGGAAGGCCGACTCCTCCTTGGGGATCAGCCTGCTGGGCACCTTCGACAACACCGCGCGCAGCGGGTCGGGGCTGGGGTTGAGCCGATCGTCCAGGAAGCGGAACCTGACCCGCGGGTCGATCGGGAAGAACGGCTCCTCCGCCTCCTTCAGGATGCTCACGATCTCCACGTCGTGCTCCCTGGCCAGATAGCTCGCCAGGTTGAACACGGTCCTGATCGTGCCGCCCATGCCGTGGGCGTGCAGCAACAGGATGCGGATCTGCTGGGTGGAGGGCGGCGGCGCGTTGCGCGCCCTGCGCCGGTTGTACCCCCGATAGAGCCGGACCGCGGCCGACTTTCCCTTGCGTGCCAGTGCGCGCACCTGACAAGTCCCCCTTTAGGACCGAAGAAGTCAACAACACACGTGGCCAGGGACAAGAGTCATGCCCTTGCCCCCGGCCATTGTCCCGCATGGGCGGAGTGCACCATTCATCCCCTGTGCGCTTTCCCCACCACTGATCTTTAGACGCCCGCTACGCACTTAAGGTTGCATTCGCGGCCTATGTGAGGGATCGGGGGTATGCGGGGGTTGCTCGGCGAGCAGCTCGAGCGCGACGTCGATGGCCTGCTCCAGCTGCGTGTCCACGCCCCGCGCGTAGTCCTGCGGGGTGATGTCGACCTCGATGTCCGGGTCGGTGCCGTAGTTCTCCACCTGCCAGCCGACATCGTCGAAGGCGAAGGAGAACTCCGGCTGCGTCGTCACGGTGCCGTCGGCCAGCTGGTGCCGCGGCCAGATCCCGATGACCCCGCCCCAGGTGCGCTTGCCGACCAGCGGGCCCAGCTTCAGCACCTTGAAGGTGTGGCTGAAGATGTCGCCGTCGGAGCCCGCCCACTCGTTGGTGAGGGCAACCAGCGGACCGCGCGCCGACTCAGGCGGGTACGGCTCCGGCGCCCCCCACCTGGGGTAGTCGTAGCCGAGCCGGCGCCGCGACAACTTCTCCAGCAGCAGCGCCGACACGTGCCCGCCGCCGTTGAACCGCACGTCCACGATGAGCGCGTGGCGGTCGTACTCGGCCAGGAACCCCCGGTGGAACTCGCCGAACCCGTCCGTCCCCATGTCGGGCACGTGCAGGTAGCCGACCCGGCCGGCGGAGCGCTGGTGGCATCGGGCGCGGTTGAGGTTCACCCAGTCGCGATAGCGAGCCGGCTGCTCGTCGGCGATCGCCCGCACGGTGACCGCGAAGACCCGCTGCTCGCGGCGCAGGGTCAGCTCGACCTCCTCGCCGGCCTGGTTCACCAGGCGCTCGTTCGGGGTGGCCGCCGCGCCGATGGGCGCGCCATTGATCGCCAGGACGGCGTCGCCCGGACGTACGTCCACGCCGAGCCGGTTGAGCGGCGAGGTGGCCGCCGGATCCCACGGGTCGCCGGTGACGACGGCGCGGATGTGGTAGACGCCGTCGCGGTAGTCCCAGTCCACGCCGAGCTTGCCTTGGGTGTATTCGGGCCCGGGACGGTATTCGCCGCCGCTCTCGTAGGCGTGGCTGGTGGCCAGCTCACCGTGCAACTCCCACAGCAGGTCGGAGAACTCGCCCCGGGTCGTGACCCGGTCGACCAGCGGCTGGTAGCGGTCGTAGACGGCCGGCCAGTCCACTCCTGCCATGTCCTCGGTCCAGAAGTTCTCCCGCTGCAGCCGCCACGCCTCGCGGAACATCTGCCGCCACTCCGTCTCCGGGCACACCGACACCTTGACGCGCGACAGGTCGACCCAGCCGCTCTCGCGGCCCGGGCGGACCTCGTCCACGTCCGGCGCCTCGCCGGCCTTGACCACCCGCAGCCTGGAGCCCGCCCGGTACAGCAGCGTCTTGTGGTCGCGGCCCAGCTCGAAGTCGGTGACGCCGTCGGCGAACGTCTCCTTCTGGCCCTTGGCGAAGTCGTACAGATGCAGGGTGTTCTCACCCTCCGTGTGGCTGGCGAGGATCAGCACCTTGCCCTTGAGCCCGGCCAGCCGCTCGTAGCGGCCCTCGGGCAGGGGGAACGCCGTGACGCGGCGGACCAGCCCGTCGACGTCCACGTGCAGCGGCTCCGGCTCCTCGCCGTCGTCCTCGTCCTCCTTCTGCTCCAGCGGGCGCGGCTCGCGGACGAACGGGTCCGGCGCGTCCGCGCGCAGCGCCACCGCGTACGGGCGGGTGCCCAGCGGGAAACCCAGGTCGAACTGGAGCTGGTCGTAGACGGGGGAGAAGGTCCGCTGGCCGATGAAGTACAGGTAGCGGCCCCGCGGGTCGAACGCCGGCCGCGAATCCTTGAGCACCGGCTCGGTGGCCTGCACGGTCAGCCCCGTCTCCGGCTGGTGCAGCTTGATCGCGCTGGTCTGGGCGTTGAGCGGGGCGGCGTAGGCCAGCCACCGGCCGTCGTGCGACCAGGCGAGGTCATCGGGCGAGCCGTGCGGGTTGGCCTCGATCAGGTCGGAGCGGCCGCTGGACAGGTCGAGCAGGTGCAGCTCGAGGCGGTGGTTGACGATGGCCACCCGGTCGTGCGCCGGGTCGGGGACCAGGGCGTTGATCCGGCCCAGCCTGGCCACCTCCGTGCCGGGGCCGCCCTCGCCGCCTTCGAGGATCACCAGCTTCTCCTCGAGGCCGTCATCGCTGGCCGCCGCGATCAGCCGCCGGCCGTCGTTGAGCCAGGTCAGGAACCGGTAGCGGACGCCGTCCTCGGCGCCGTGCTGGTGGACCGGGCCCTCCCAGTTCGCCATCGCATACGCCTTGCCGCGCGCCGTGATCGCCAGGGCGCTGCCGTCGGGGCTGAGCGTGGCGTTGTCGAGGTAGTCGGCGGCCTCGACGAAGCGGCGGTTGCGCTGCGTGCGTGCGCTGGCGAGCCGCACGTCGAGCTTGCGCGGCCGCTCCCCGGGATCCAGCAGGTACAGGTCCGCGCCCGCGTGGTAGACCAGCCGGTGCCCGTCGCCGGACAGGTTGCGCGCGTAGTAGTCGTCGTGGTGGGTGTGCCTGCGCAGGTCCTGGCCGTCGGGGTCGCACGAGTAGACATTGCCGACACCCTCGTGGTCGGAGATGAAGCACACCCGGCCGTCGCTCCAGCAGGGCGAGGCGAGGTTGCCGGGCAGCCTGATCAGCCGCCGGAACTCGCCCGCGCTGCTCGGGTCGATCCACAGGTCGCCGACGGTGCCGCCGCGGTAGCGCTTCCAGCGGGCCGGGTCGGCGGTGTTGCGGCCGAGCACGATCATCCCGTCGGGACCGTAGGCGATCGAGTTCGCCGGCCCGTACGGCAGCCGCTCCGGCACCCCGCCGGGCGCCACCCGGTGCAGCCACTTACGGCCCTCGAACGGCTGGGCGGCGTCGCTGGCGTACAGGACGCGGCCTTCGGGGTCCCAGCCGGTCACCGTGCAGCGGGCGCCGTGGAAGGTCACCCGGCGGGCCGCGCCGCCGTCGGCCGGCATGACGTACACCTCTTCTGGGCCCTCTTCCCGGCCGACGAACGCCAGCTGGTCGCCGCGCGGTGAGATCCGCGGATAGCCGGCCTCGGCGAGCCCGGTGGTCAGCCGGAAGGCCCGCCCGCCCTGGGCGGAGACCATCCACAGGTCGTCTTCGGCGGCGAAGACGACGACGTCGTGGAAGACGGCGGGGAAGCGCAGGTAGGCCGGCATCGGCAGCAGCTCCACGGTCGATCGACAGCCCGGCGGGGGGGGGGGGGGGGG
>NZ_JBQQBR010000074.1:0-38197 GCF_052245935.1 Nonomuraea sp. 3N208
CTCATGATCTCGAAGGTCGTGCCTGTTCTCGTCCTCAGACGAGTCTCCAGACCCCTCTTACAGCCCCCGAACAGTCACGCCACGAAAGGGACGCTCAGGCTGTTACCGATACCTCGCCGTGGCCCTGGCTCCCAGCCGACCTCGATCACTGATCGCCACTCCTGACGCTCTTTGTCATAGGCGACGACGTGCGACCAGGCGAGCTCACGTAGCTCTTCCGTTCGAGCACCTGTGAGGAGCAACAGCGCCACGTATGCCCAGAGCCAGGGCCGCGCATGCTCAGCCCCTGTGAGCACCGCTTCGGCCTGCGTGAATGTCAGCGATTTGGACGGGCGTCCCGGTTTTCCCTTCGGCAGCTCGCAGAGCAGAACAACATTTCGTTTGACCTTGTCGCGGGCTTGTGCTCTGGTGATCGCCCGTTTGAGGATGGAGCGCAGCTCTTGCAGGGGCCGTGTGGAGACGTGTTTCGCACGCTCGGCAAGCCATCGATCTACATCGTCGGCCGACAGTTCACGGAGCTTTCGGGCTCCTAGCTGCGGGGTGATGTGTGTCTCGGCGAGGATTCGCTTGGTCTCGATCGTCTTAGGATCACGGCCCGATAGCCCGAAGGTCAGCCAATCGGGTACGGCATTGGCGACGGTGTCGTGACCCGCGGCTGGCGTGAGTCCGTCGTCGAGGTCCCGGATGGCTTCCTTGAGCTTTGCTTTTGCTTCGGTCTTGGTACGTCCGGCAGCCTTCCTGGTGATGCGCTTGCCTGCCGGGGTGTATCCGATGGTGAGGGTGGCGAAGACGGCCGGGTGGGTGCAGACGCTGTCGGGGATGGTGTTGCCGCCGACGAGTCCGGCGCGTACCAGGTGGTAGGCGTCGTGTTGGCAGGTGGTGGCGCAGGCGGGGGAGACGGTGCGGCGTCGGTTGCCGCAGGCTTTGTAGATGACGCCGTCCGGCAAGGTCGAGGTGTGCCGGTGGGCGAGGATCTCACCGGTCCGAGCATCGACGGTGGCCAGGTTGCCGTGGAGACGGATCGGCTGCGTACAGCTGGCGGCTGATTCGACATGGCGGAGCCAGGCGGGGTAGTCGGGACGTGCGGCGCGTTCCAGGGCGGTCCGGATGTACTGACTAGGCTCGTGCGCAAAAGGGCTGAACAGGTGGGGTTCGGTGTTCGCCCCCACGCCCGGGACCAGGGAAGCGGTCCCGGGGGTGAGAGCCAGCGCCGAAGCGATGTCGAGCTTGGTGAACATGGGTAAGTGCTGTCCCTCCAGAGCGGGAGTGGGTAGATGCAGGACCGGCAGGGCCGGGGATCGCTCCTGGAGGGTGCGGTGGTCGGTGTGCTCGTGGTCCTGGCGCTCGTGGCCGAGGGGCGTTACCGCAGGTTGGGGCGTGGTTTCCGGGTCAGGTTCGGGTGCGGTGGCCGGTTGGGGTGTCGCCGGTTCGGTGGTGGGGGTGCGTGAGAGCACCAGCTTGGTGAGGGCGAGGAAGGCCAGTGCGGGGATGGCGGCGATCAGCCGTCCGGTGGGGTGGGGTTTGGCGACGGCGATCTGTGCCGCGACGGACAGGATGGCCGAGGCGATGAGAACGATCGTCGGGTAGACGGTGCGTTGGCCGTTGCGCTTGCGGCGTCGGACTTCCAGGCCGGAGGCGGTGGCGGTGAGTTCGGAGATGACGGCGTTGGCCCAGCCGAACCATTCGCCGGTTCCTTCGGGACGATGCATGGCGCTCTTTCCAACCAACACCGACTGGAAGGCAGCACGCGATAAGGCCAATATGGAAACCAGCAGTCACGAGGACATGCACGCAGGTGAACTTGAGGTTTCCATCTCCTGGCGACTAATCCCGAGTTGGTGCGAGAAGGCTACGACACTGTCGATCACATAGCGGACGATCGCAAGGATCTTCTTACAGTCGGCATGGAGGCATACACCAAAACGGGTGTCATTGGTCGGTCCTCGCTGGCCACCGCTGAAAAAGGCCGATCCGTCCTTGACCACCTCGGCAAGGCATTCCGTTCCTGCCTCCGGAGTCTCGATGTGGTCATGTGACGTGTGTGACGTGTGAGAACTTTCTCTACAAACTTAAAGCGGCCCTGACAGGCCGCACGCGCCGCCGACTTGGCGCGGGCCGGCTCACGCCGCTCGAGGCTCTGTGACCGGCCCGCACGAAACGCCGGTCGGCTGGCGCGGACGAGGACAGGGCCGCTTTGGGTGCGCGGTGCTCTGCTCACGGGGTCGAGCTCGTGAAGCGCACGCGCAGCCAGTCATGGGGGCCTGGCCTCGCTGCGTGCCTCCGGCGGGGGCCTCCGGCTCCGGGCGGGGTAGCGTGATCTTGCTCGCCGTACTGGGTCGGCGTGGAAGAGGGTCTGCCCGTCTGCCGTCGCCCCAGGACAAGCCCTAGCAGACCAGCCGCGGGGCCGCCTCCGCTCCATCACAACCGTGACACCGGGCGCGCGACCGGGCAGCCCCGCGGCTGGCCCGCTAAAAGAGGTTGAAAGTTTGGGGTGTCATGTCGATCTCGGGTTTGTGATCAGGCCAGTGTGTGCCAGGAAGGCGTCCAGGAGGTCGGGGCGGTACTGCATCTGCTTGAGTCGGCTGCGCGGATGACCGCAGCGAGGTCGTCGAGCGTGCAGGGGGCCAGGTTGCCCAGGCCGCGTTTGAGGTGGGACCACACGGTCTCCACGGGGTTGAGTTCGGGCGCGTAGGTCGGCAGGTAGAACACCGTCAGCCACGGGCGCGTGTCGATCAGGCTGCGCATCAGGGTGTCGACGTGGGTGTTGACGTTGTCCCAGATCAGCACGATGGGCCCGCCGAGCTGCTGGTGGGCGGCGTCCAGCAGGCGAGCGTAATCGGTCTCGGTGAACCCTTTGCGTTCGTTCTTACGACGCCGGTAGATCATCATGCGGTAGACCAGCCGGGTCCGCTGCCCCGGCTTGAGGCAGACCAGACCGGCCAGGTTGACGCGCCCGGAGCCCCTGCCGGAGACGGTGACGGTCGGGGTACATCCACGGCGGGACCAGGTACGGGCCTTGGGCGGCCTCAGCGACTGGCCTGCTTCATCTTCGAAGCAGATCCATGCGTCCTGATCCCGCGCCGTTGTTCCACGAGCGGCCAGGTCTCCTTCACCCAGGTGGCGATCGCCTCTTCGTCGCGCTCGGCGGCGCGGCGCTGGGGGACCTGCGGGCTCCAGCCCAGCCGATGCAGGAGGTAGGAGATCCCGCGCGGGGTGTAGGAGACGTGGAACAACCTGCCGACCAGGGCGGTGACCCGCGCCAGAGTCCACCGCTGATCCTCGGTCCACCCCCAAACGGCCGGACCAGCGTCCAACGCGGCCTCCAACCGCTCCACCTGCGCATCGCTGAGCCGGCGGCGCTGCCCACCTGGCCCTTTCGACTCCAGCGCCTCGGCCCCTGCCGTGCGCCAGGCCTTGTGCCAGACATAAGCCGACTTGCGTGAGACCCGCAGCTTCCTGGCCACCTGAGGCGGCGACATGCCCGCGGCGAATAACCCGGCGGCCTCCAAGTGCACCTGTTCACGCTTGGCTCGCGCCGCCGGAGTCAGACCACCACCATCCGGATAACGCATCCCACCGGCATACTCCCGAACCCCGCCGTAAGCACGCAACCACGCCGCGTTACCTCAGACTTTCTGTCTCTGTACCCCCGTGGGTGGGACGACGGCAGACGGGCAGACACGAACATCCTGAGGGACGATCCGAGCGATCTGCACCCACAACATACCGACGAAATACCGCGCCTCAGTAAAGTCAAGGGCACCTTGATCAGCAATTAAAGGAGTGGCAATGCAAAAGATCACGCGGCGCACCATGCGTGTAGGTGTCATTGCGATGGCAGCCACGACCATCGGCCTAGCAAACGCGCTGCCCGCAAATGCCCTTACCTGGTACAGCGATCCGCCCACCAAGGCTACGAATGTGGTCACTATGACGTATAATACCTTGGACGGTGGCCAGATCCAGGTTCGTCGCGGTAACTACGGCAATTACGCATACTACTGGGGGCGGATCTCGTCCCCAGCGTCGAAGTACAACAGCGACTATCACCTGACATTCAATGTCCTCGGCCGTAGGTGTGCCAATCCGGGTTCGACTACCAAGGACATCAACCGCACGACCTACACAAAGGCCGTCCGCGTACAAGGTAACTGCTATTATCAAACCGAGGTAATCCAGTCAAGTACCGGAAAGCGTATTGGTTTTGCCTCCTACTCGTCCTGATCTACAACGTATCCCGGACGATCATGCGTTACTCAGTAGCCGCGATTGGCTGGATGTCCGACCCGCGCGATCTGCGCCCACAACATACCGACAACATACCGCGTCTCAGTAAAGTCAAGGATGCCTTGATCCGTAATCAAAGGAGTGGTAATGCAAAAGGTCGCACGCCGCACCATGCGTGTAAGTGTCATCGCAATGGCAGTGACGACCATCGGCCTAGCAACCGCGCCGCCCGCAAGCGCCCTTACCTTTTACAGCGATCCACCCATCAAGGCAGGGAATGTGGCCACCATGGGGAGCTCGTATAACTTGAGCGGTGGCGGCCAGATCCAGATTCGTCGCGGTATCTACAACCATTATGTGTACTACTGGGGGCGGGTCTCGTCCCCAGCGTCGAAGTACAACAGCGACTATTACCTGAAGTTCGTCGTGACCGGCGGGAGCTGCGACAGTCCAGGTTCGACTACCAAGGACATCAACCGCACGACCTACACGAAGGCCGTCCGCGCACAAGGTTATCAATGCAGTTATCGCGCCGATGTCATCCAGTCAAGCACCGGAAATCGTGTCGGTTCTGCCTCCTACACCTCTCCGCGGCCGTGATGGGCTGAATATCCGAAGGGGAGCCAAGCCGGGAGCCACATCAAGTGCACTGACCTGAACCGGTCTGAACTCTCTCGACCAACCGACATCGCCTCTGAATCGGTGTGAACTGATCAAGACGGCGAGAGTCTGGTTCGAGTCCCATCGCGGAAGCGAGTGACAAACTGCGTGACACCCGGAGCGCTTATCGAGGTCTGATCATGCACATCGGTGCACTATGATCACGGCCTTACCAGCTCAAACGCCTGATCACCTAATCGATATGCCTGCTCACACCGAAGAGGTCACTGGTTCGATCCCAGTATCGCCCACCACGGTCAAGGCCGCTTTCCGACACGGGAAGCGGCCCTTTTGATCTTCCGAGTTACTTCCCGCCCATGGTCTCGAAGTGCCCGACCGTGCCAGGACCAAGGGGTGGCGATCGAGAGGCATGGCCCAGAAGCCGCTGATTTGTCCAGACGCGACAATGGTGCAGCCAGCGGGATGCCCAAGTGGGCGCATGCGACCGCACGTGGGTACGGCCGAGCGTCGCGCGCCGCGGACACAATGGCGGCGAATCCGTGAGGTAAGAAGACAGGATGGACGCGAGCGAGACGATGCGGGCGGTGGCGCGGGCGTACGGACTGGGGGAGCCGCTCGGGCCGGCCGTGTACGCGGCGCGTGGCGAGCTCGGCAGGATCTGGCGGCTGGAGACGGCGCGTGGTTCGTGGGCTGTGAAGGAGCTGCTCGTGCCCGCGGAGGAGAGCGCCGCGCGGGCGGACGCCGCCTTCCAGCTGGCCGCCGGGAAGACCGGAGTGCGCCTGCCGCGGCCTGTCACGACGGCGGAGGGCCATGTGCTGCTCGACGGGCGGTGGCGGGTGTACGAATGGGTCGACCTCGTGCCGGGCGAGGTGGTGACGGGGGCCGAGCTCGGCGCCGTGACGGCCGGGCTGCATCGGGTGGGGCACCCGGCGTCGGGGCCGGTGGTTTCGTGGTTCTGCGAGCCTGTCGGTCGTGCCGGGTGGGAGCAGCTGGCGGCGGCCGGAGGTGAGTGGGCGCCGGCGCTGGAGCGGGTGCTTCCCGAGCTCGTCGCGCTGGACGCCCTGGTGATCCCGCCCGGCTCAGGCTCCCTGGTCACCACCTGCCATCGCGACGTCAACGTGGAGAACGTGCTCCGGGCGGCCGACGGCGGGGTGGTCGTGCTGGACTGGGAGAACTGCGGTCCGGCGCGCCCGGCGTGGGAGCTGGCGGGAATCCTGGTCGATCTGTCTCTGGAGGATGCGGCCGCGGCCTATCGGGCCTACCGGGAGGCGGGCGGGCCTGCGACGGTGTCCGAGCCGGCCGACTTCTCGATGGCGATCGTGGTTCAGGGACATCTGCTGGAGTTCTACGCCAAGCGTGCCCTGGCCCCGGAGAAGTCGGAGAAGTCGGAGAAGTCGGGGGAGTCCGGGGAGAACAGGGCCAGGGCTCGCGCCCGGCTGCGCACGATGCTCGATCGGCCGCTGACGCCGGCGAGGGTCGATGCCATCCTGGCTGCGCTCTGAGCCGGGCATATCCCTGCAGGGCTCCGGCGGAGCGGCTAGCGGCCGCGCAGGATCAGGCTCAGCTGCCGGCGCGGCCTCTTGGCCGCCCACGCCGCCCGCTCGTTCACCTGCGGGAACGGCTCCGCGGGCACGGGCACGCCGAGGAACGCGCACAGCGGCTCCCACCCGTCCCGCACATCGAACACCAGCAGCCGCTCAGCCGGGATCGCGGCCTTGACCTCGGCCGTGTGTCGTTCGTAGACGCCGAGCACGTGGTCGCGGTCGTCGACGCGCCCTTCGAAGATCCGGTCGATGACGGTGGACCTGGCCATACGCGGGTAGAGCGCGAAGTCAGGGGCCCGCCACGCGATCAGCCGGCGCACCACCCGGCGGCGCAAGGGCAGTCGCTGCTGCTCCGCCAGGGCGCTGCGGAAGATGGTCTCCCTGACGCTGTCGTACCAGCGGCCGGGGTCGCGCACGGTCAGGACGACCTTGGCGTCCGGGTAGTGCGCGGCCAGCTCGCGCCAGTACGCCGAGGCCGGCCAGTCCACCGCCGACTGGAAGCCGCGGAACACCTCCTCCCAGTCCCGTGACCGCCCCTCGCCGACGTCGAGCCATTGCCGCACCCGGTACGGCTCGGCGATGACCGACGCCATGTGGTAGCAGGGGCCGTACCCCAGCAGCTCGAGTGCCGCCTTCAGCGACCGCGTCCCCGTCCGGCCGAAACCCGCGCCGATCACCTTCACGGAGTCCTCCCGCATATCGCATCTCCGATGCGCCTCTGATCCGCGCCCTCTACCGTGAGTTCAGTTCTACGACGACACGTCCCGGATGCCCAGAGGAGCCGGCCATGCTCTTCCCGCACTCCCTGTTCGACGCGCTGCGCGCCGCACCCGGCGCCCCCGCCTTCGAGCACGCCGGCCGCACCGTCTCGCGAGGCGAGCTGCTGGACCTCATCCGGCGGCTGGCGGGCGCGCTGGCCGACGCGGGGCTGGGCCCCGGCCGGGCGGTGGCCGTGCGCACCGCCGTCACGCCCGAGGCGTTCGCCGCCCACATGGCCGCGCACGCGCTCGGCTGCCGCGTCGTGGGCATCCGCCCCGGGTACGCCCCCGGCCAGCTCGCCCACGTGCTCGGCATGGACGTGGACATGGTGCTCGTGGACCCGGCCACCGCGGCGCCCGAGCTGTTCGCCAAGCCCGCGCTGTCGCTGGGCCCGTGCGCGGAGGCGGTCGACCTGCTCGCGCACCCCGACGACGGCCGCCCGCTCGCCGTGCAGGCCCGGCCTGGCGACGTGGCCGCGCTGGTGTTCACCAGCGGCAGCACCGGGCGGCCCAAGGGCTGCGCGATCACCTACCGGGCGCTGAGCGAGCACTGGGCCTGGCAGCCGCGTGCCTGGGGGCCGGTCGCGGCCGCCCTCGCCCGGGATTTCGAGCGTTATCTGCTGTTCGGCACGCTCGCCAGCATGGTCGTGCTGGAGTTCGTCGCGCCGTGCCTGCTGGGCGGCGGCACGGCGGTGATCCCGGAGGAGGACGGGCGGCCGCTGTTCCCGTACGCGATCGAGCGTCACCGCATCACCGGCTCCATCATCACCGTGCCGCGGTTGTTCCAGATGCTGCGCCTGCTGGACGAACAGCCGGCGGACGTCGGCAGCCTGCGGGCGCTCATGGTGTCCGGCTCGCCGATCAGCGCCAAGCGGCTGGCCGCGGCGGCCGAACGGCTCGGTCCCGTCGTCTACCAGGGCTACGGGCAGACCGAGGCAGGCAACCTCGCCATGCTCACGCCCGAGCACATCGCCGCCGGGCGCGGGCTGGACTCGGTGGGCCGGCCGCATCCCGGGGTCGAGATCAGCGTGCGCGACGAGGACGGCTGGGAGCTGCCGCCGGGGGAGACCGGCGAGATCCACGTACGCAGCCCGTACGTGATGTCCGGCTACTGGGGCGATGAGGAGGAGACCCGCGACACGTTGCGGGACGGCTGGCTGAACACCCGCGACCTCGGTCACGTGGACGACGGCGGCTTCCTGCACCTGGCCGGGCGCACCCGCGACGCGATCATGGTCAACGCGATGGTGGTGTACGCGGGCCCGATCGAGCGCGCTCTGACCGCCCACCCCGATGTGGACGAGGCGTACGTGGCCGGCGCTCCCGACGAGGACACCGGCGAGGCCGTGCACGCGTTCGTCGTCCCGTCGCCCGGCCGCGTGCCCGACCCGGCCGCCCTGTCCGCGCTGGTCAGGGCCGAGCTCGGCGAGGACGGCGTGCCCAAGACGATCACGATGGTGCCGGGCGTGCCCGTCGCCGCCAGCGGAAAGCCGGACAAGCGCGCCCTGCTGGCCCGGTTCCTCTGAGCAATCTCTGAGACCGGTTCCTCTGAGGAATCTCTGAGAATTGCCCGCCCACACTGATGTTGTCCTTTCAACCACATTTCCGTGAGTGGAGGCGTCAGTGCCGGACAACGCCCTGGACTACCTGGTGATCGGCGCCGGCCCGGCGGGCCTGCAGCTGGGGTACTCCCTGCACCAAGCGGGTCACTCGTACCGGATCCTCGAGGCGGGTCCGGCGCCGGGCCAGTTCTTCCGGACCTTCCCGCGCCATCGCACGCTCATCTCGATCAACAAGAAGCACACCGGCTGGGACGACCCCGAGCTCAATCTCCGGATGGATTGGAACTCGTTGCTGTCGGACGATCCGGGCCTGCTGTTCACCCGCTACAGCGACCGGTACTTCCCGCACGCCGACGACCTGGTTCGCTACCTCGCCGACTTCGCCGAGCGCACCGGGCTGCGGATCTCGTACGACGCCCGCGTGGCCCGCGTCGAGCGGCCCAATGATCAGCGCGGTCCTTTCGTGGCGACCGACGAGCAGGGGCGCAGGCACGAGGCGCGACGGCTGATCGTCGCGACCGGCGTCACCCGCCCCAACATCCCGCCCATCCCTGGTGTCGAGACCGCCGACCTGTACGGCACCGCCTCCACCGACCCGGCCGACTACGTCAACCAGCGGGTGCTCATCATCGGCAAGGGCAACTCGGCGTTCGAGACGGCCGACAACCTCGTCGAGACCGCCGCGGTCATCCACGTCGCCGGCCCTCACTCCCTCCGCATGGCCTGGCGCACCCATTACGTCGGCCACCTGCGCGCGGTCAACAACGGCCTCCTCGACACCTACCAGCTCAAGTCCCAGAACGCGCTGCTCGACGGCGACGTCAGGAACATCGAGCGCAATCCCGACGGCTCGTACCTGGTCACGGTGGCCTTCGCCCGGGTCGACGAGGTCACCAAGGACATCCCGTACGACCGGGTGATCGTCTGCACCGGCTTCCGCTTCGACGCCTCGATCTTCGCCGACGACTGCCGGCCCGAGCTGGTGATCGACGACAGGTTCCCCGCGCTCACCCCCGCCTACGAGTCCGTCAACGTGCCCGGCCTGTACTTCGCCGGCACGATCACCCAGTCACGCGACTTCAAACGCGGCACCAGCGGCTTCATCCACGGCTTCAGGTACGGCACACGCGCGCTGCACCGCATCCTGGAGTCCCGCTACCACGGCGTCCCATGGCCCGCCAGGATCATCGCGGCCGAGCCGGGGCCGCTCGCGGCGGCCGTCATCGACCGCGTCAACCGCACCTCGGCGTTGTGGCAGCAGTTCGGGCTGCTGGCCGACGTGATCGTGCTGGACGGACCTCGTGGCGACGGCACCGCCCGTTACCTGGAGGAGCTGCCGTACGACCTGCAGGGCCCGCCGATCGGCGACCGCGGCCACTTCGCGATCACCCTGGAGTACGGCCCCGACCACGACAAGGTGGACCCGTTCGACATCGAGGTGTCCCGCATCAGCCAGAGCGACGTGGCCCGCGCCCACGAGGGTCACTACCTGCACCCGGTGGTGCGGCACCACCGACCGGGACAGCCGCCGGTGACCCACCACATCACGGAGAACCTGGAGAACGAGTGGACTTCCGAGGAGGTCCACGTCGAGCCGCTCCGGGCCTTCTTCGCCCGCCAGATCGCCTCCGTACCGGTCTGATCATGGACCACAGGACCCTGCGCGGGTTCGAGGCCGAGGCCCGTGCCCGGCTCGAACCCGCGCACTACGACTACTTCGCCGGCGGCGCTGGGGACGAGGCCACGGTGCGGGCCAACGAGGCCGCGTTCGCCCGGCTCGGACTGGTGCCGCGGGTGCTGCGCGGCGCCGCCAAGCTCCAGACCGACGTCACCCTGCTGGGCAGCCGCGCGGCCATGCCGGTGCTGGTGGCGCCCACCGCGTTCCACCGGCTCGCCGACCCCGCGGGCGAGCGGGCCACGGCAAGGGCGGTCGCCGCCGCCGAGACCATCATGATCGTCAGCATGGCCGCGACCGTGGCCATCGAGGACGTGGCGGCCGCGGCGCCGGGAGCCGAGCTCTGGTTCCAGCTGTACATCCAGCCCGACCTGGCCTTCACCGAGAAGATCGTGCGGCGTGCCGCGGCGGCCGGTTGCAAGGCACTGGTCGTCACCGTGGACTCGCCCGTGCTCGGGCGGCGCGAGCGCGACCTGCGCAACGGCTTCCACGACCTGCCCGAGCACTTGTGCTGCGAGAATTTGCGGGACGGGGACCGGGTGCGGCCGGTCGTCATGACGCCCGAGCTGTCGTGGGAGCACCTCGACCGGCTCAGGGAGATGACGTCGCTGCCGATCGTGCTGAAGGGCATCACGCACCCGGCCGACGCCCGCCTCGCGCTCGACCACGGCACCTCGGCGATCATGGTGTCGAACCACGGCGGGCGCCAGCTCGACACCGTCCCCGCCACGATCGACCTGCTGCCGGACGTCGTCGCGGCCGTCGGTGGCGCCGTGCCCGTCCTGCTGGACGGCGGCGTGCGGCGCGGCACCGACGTGCTCAAGGCCCTGGCTCTGGGCGCCGCCGCCGTCGCGGTCGGCCGGCCGGTCCTCTGGGGTCTCGCGGCGGACGGGGAACGCGGGGTGTCGCGGGTGCTCGGCCTGCTCCGCGCGGAGATCGAGCACGCGCTCGCCCTGTGCGGCCGCGCGTCGGTCCACGAGCTCGACGCGGGCATGGTGCGGCCATGTTGATCATCGCGCTGATCGCCGTCGCGCTGGTGGCGAGCCTGCCGTGGTGGCTGCCCGGCCGCGTCGTGGCCCTGCGCGTGCGGGTCTTCAACCGGATCAACGGCGACGGGGACATCCCCGTGCCCGGCGACCTGGTGGGCATCGACCGGTTCAAGGAGGTCTACGCGCACCCGGCGGCCGGCGGGCGCAGCAAGGGGGCGGCGTTGTCGGACCTGTTCTGGTATTGGCTGTCGCCCGGTCCCGAGATGCACCAGGAGCACCTGGAGGCGGGGGAGCGGTACGAAGCCGTGGCCAGGACCACCCGCGGCCTGCTCGCGGTGCCGCGTGCCGAGGCCGAGGAGCTCGCCCGCCGCTGCACCGTCCGCGCACTGGACGGCGTCCGGGGCGAGGTGCGGCTGCGGGATCTGATGATGCCGATCTGGGCGGAGTTCTCCTATGAGCTGGTCTTCGCCGAGCCGTGCCCGCGCGAGGCCAGGGACCTGATCGTCGGCAACGCCGACGACGTCGTCACCGCGCTCAAGTGCTGTGGCCTGCGCCATATGGAGCGCCGCCACCGCCTCACCCGCTATCTGCTCGGGCGGCTCTCCCGCGTCCGCGTCCCGCTGCCGGCCGACCTGTCACCGCAAGAGCAGGCCTTCTATCTGCAGGGCACGTTCTTCAACACCGCCGTCGTGCAGATGTCGGAGGCCATGGCCCACGTGCTGATGGTCCTCGCCCAGCACCAGGGCGTCCAGGAGCGGGCCCGGCACGCCGACGCCCGCTACCTGGACCACGTGATCACCGAGACCATGCGGCTCTACCCGCTCTTCGGCATCGCTCACCGCATCACCACCGGCGACATCGAGCTCGGCGAACGCACCACGATCCCGGCCGGGTCGGTGCTCTGCTTCAACTACCCGGCGTTCCACCGCGCCGGCTTCACGGACCCGGATCGCTTCGACCCTGGCCGTTTCGAGAAACCCGCCAAGGAGCTCAACCACATCCCGTTCGGCGTCGCCGCCAACCGCCCCTGCCCCGCGTGGCGGCTGGCGCCCATCATGATGCGCGCCGCCACCCGGGAGGTCCTGCGCGGGTACGCCCTCGCTTCGTCCGCCTCCCACACCCGGTCCCTGCCCAACCGGGGACCGTGCCTGCTCACCCCGCTGAACACTGCCGAACCCGCCCCCGTCGTGCTGGCCTGGATGCGCCTGCGCGACCGCTGGGAGGACGTCTGGCGCAGCCTGGTCCAGCTCGTCCTCGGCACGTACATGGTGTGGGACGCGCGCAGGCGGCGCCTCTGCAAGCACTATTTCCTCGACCGTTGAGCGGAGAAACCGGTATGCCCCTTCTGGCCCTGGTGACGGCACCCGACTCGAACCTCGCCCTGGTGCTCAAGGTCCTGCCCGCCCTCGTCGTCATCCTGATCACCTCGGCTGTCTGCGGCCGGTTGGCGCTCATGGTGATGCAGCCGCGTGTGCTCGGCGAGATGGTCGCCGGCGTGCTGCTCGGGCCCACCCTGTTCGGCTGGCTGTTCCCCGAGGCCCAGGCCGCCGTGTTCCCGCCCGAGGTGCGGCCCGTCCTGTACGTGCTGAGCACCATCGGCCTGACCCTCTACATGTTCCTGGTCGGCGCGGGCCTCGACCACAGCGCCCGCACGCCAGGAGAGGTACGCAAGGCAGGCGTGCTTGCCGCCTCGGGGATCCTGCCGTCGCTGGTGCTCGGCGCCGGCGTGGGGCTGCTCCTCTACGACACGCTCTCGCGCCCCGACGTCAGCCCGTGGCAGTTCGCCCTGTTCGTCGGCGGCGCGCTGTCGCTGACCGCGTTCCCCATGCTGGCCAGGATCCTGTACGAGCGCGGCCTGGAGAACTCCCCGATCGGCCGGCTCACCCTGCTGGCGGCCTCCATCGACGACGCTCTGGCCTGGTGCATCCTGGCCGTCCTGTCCGCCGTGCACCTCGGCACCGGAGCCTCGGGAGCGCTGCCCACCATCGCGCTGACCGCATTGTTCGCCGTCGTCATGCTCAAGGTCGTCGCCCCCCTGCTGCGGCCCATGGGCAGGACCGTGGCCCGCACCGGCCGGCTCGGCCCCACCGCCATGTACGCCGTCATCATCATCCCGCTGACGGCCGGCTGGCTGACCGACTGGATCGGCGTGTACGCGGTGTTCGGCGGCTTCTTCGCGGGCCTGGCCATGCCCCGCGACCCGGCCTTCCGCCAGGTGCTGCACGGCCGCATGATGGAGGTCGTCTCCACGCTGCTGCTGCCGACCTTCTTCACCTTCTCCGGGCTCAACACCCACCTCGGCGGCATCGCCGGCGGCACGATGCTGCTGGCGTTCGGGCTGATCCTCGCAGCCGGGTTCTGCGGCAAGTTCTTCGGCTGCGCACTGGCGATGCGGGCGATCGGATTCGGCCGGCGGGAGTCGTACGCGGTCGGCGGGCTCATGAACGCCCGCGGCCTGATGATCCTCATCTTCATCAACATCGGCCTGGCCCAAGGCATGATCACGCAGGAGTTGTTCGCCATGCTCGTGCTCGTGGCCGTGCTCACCACCGCCGCCGCCCTGCCCCTCTACAAGCTGGCGCTGCCGGATCGCCTCGAGCGGACGCTTGAACCTTTCGCGGAAAACGCCGTCCGTCCGGTCCAATCCGAAATTGCCTCGCAGGTCAGCACCGCTGTCCCGGTTTCCGAACAGAGTGGACCTGGTAATTCCACGACCATGGTGTAAACGTGGTCAGGTGGCTGGGACATCGGGCACGGCCGATCCACCCTCCCGTCGGCTGCTGCTGATCGAAGATGACCGCGAACTGGGGCACATGCTGGTCGACCTGTTCACCGAGCAGGGATACACGGTCGACCTGGCATTGGAGGGGCAGCGGGGACTGCACCTGGGCCTGAGCCGCGGCTACGACGTGCTGATCGTCGACCGCGGCCTGCCCGCCCTGGACGGGATCGACCTGCTGCGGCGGCTGCGCAGGCAGGCGGTGACCACGCCCGTGCTCGTGCTCACCGCCTTCGGCACGGTCGCCGACCGGGTCGCCGGGCTCGACGCGGGCGCCGAGGACTACCTCGTCAAGCCGTTCGACGTGGAGGAGCTGCTGGCCCGGGTGCGGGCCCTGCACCGCAGGAACCTCGACCAGGCCAGCCTGCTGCCGCTCGGCGCAGGCTGGCTGGACTCCGAGGCGCACCTCGTACGGCTGCCGAGTGGGGAGCAGGTGACGCTGTCCGGGCAGGAGTGCCGGCTGCTGAGCGCCCTGGCCACCCGGCCGCGGCAGGTGCACACCCGCCGGTCGCTGCGGCAGCGGGTCTTCGACGGCGCCCAGAAGGAATCGATCGTGGACACCTACGTCTACTACCTGCGCAACAAGCTCGGGCAGGGAGTCGTGTGCACCGTGCGCGGCGTGGGATATCGCCTGGGTGAGCTGTGATCGGTCGGCGGCGGCACCCGAAGCGCGGGCAGTCCATGATCGACGTCGCGTGCGAGCAAGACACGGAGCCGGAGCGGCGGCTGCTGACCCACGCGAGGCGGAGGCTCACCGTTCAGGTCGCGGGCGCGATCTCGGTCGTGCTCGCGCTGGTCGGCGTGCTCGTCCTGTGCTTCATGGTCCACGAGCAGAGCACCTCCACGCGACGCGAGCTGTCAGCCGCCGCCCAGCGCACCGACGTCGCCCAGCCGCCGCCCTGCGTGTGGTTGTACGAGCAGCGCGGCGGCGCCGTGCGCGCCTCGCCGGGCGCCCCGGCGGCACTGCCGGTGCAGGCGGAGCTGGACCGGGTCGGCCGCGGCGGCGAGCCCCGGGTCACGCAGGCCGAGGTGGCAGGACACACCTACCTGATCCGCACCCAGCGCCGCGGCGACGCCGTCGTCCAGGCCGTGATGGACCTGCGTTACCAGGCCGCGGAACGCACCAGGCTGCTGCGCACGCTCGCCGCCGCCGAGATCGCCGGCCTGCTGGCCGCCCTGCTCGTCGGCCAGGTCATCTCCCGCCGCGCGATCGCCCCGTTCGGCGAGGCCCTGGCCCGGCAGCGGCGCTTCGCCGCCGACGTCAGCCACGAGCTGCGCACCCCGCTCACCCGGCTCAGCACCCGCGCCCAGCTCCTGGCCCGCAGGATGCGCGGCGGCACGGACCCCATCCTGCTCATCGACGAGGTGGATCAGCTCGTGACCGGCAGCAGGCAGCTCGGCGAGGTGGTCGAGGACCTGCTGAGGTCGGCCCAGTACAAGCAGCTGCGCCGGCCGTTCGTGCCGGTGGACCTGGCCGCGCTGGCCGCGGAGCTGGCCGAGGCCGAGCACACCCGCGCCCAGGCGCGGGGGGTGAGCATCGAGGTCCGCTGCGAGGGCGCCGGCGACCACGTCGTGCGCGGCGTGGAGTCCGCGCTCCGGCGGGTGGTCTCGGCGCTGCTGGACAACGCGCTCGGCCACACGAGCCCCGGCGGCCACATCTGGGTGACGCTCTTCAGCGACGCCGACGTGGTCCAGCTGACGGTCAGGGACGACGGTGCCGGCCTGGATCCCGCCGACGCCGAGAAACTGTTCACCCGGTTCGTGGGCCGTGGGTACGGGCTGGGGCTGGCGCTCGTACGAGAGGTGGTGGACGGTCACCACGGCACCATCACCGCGGACGGCCGCCCCGGGGCGGGCGCCGTGTTCGTCGTCCGGCTCCCCGCGGACGCCACGGGCCCGCCGCCCCGCCCCGAGCCGGAGCCCGCGGGGAGCCCGCGTAGGGATCCGCTGCCGGGGTAGCCGGAAGCGGATGCGCATCGAGGACTGGTTCCTCACCGCGGAGGAACGGGGTAACCAGGCGACCCGGCTCGAGCCCTGGTCGGCCGGCAACGACGTGCGCCCGCTCGTGCACGGCGCCACCTACTTCGCCGAGCTGAAGTCCCGCCTGGAGGCGCTGGGCAAGGACGACCTGCTGCTGTTCGCCGATTGGCGCGGCGACCCCGACGAGCGCCTCACCACCGACGGGCCCACCGTGGGCGCGGCGATGACGGCCGCGGCCGAACGCGGCGCCCTCGTCCGCGGCCTCATCTGGCGCTCCCACCTGGACCGGCTGCGTTTCAGCTCGGCCGAGAACCGCCACCTGGGCGAGGAGATCGAGGTCGCCGGTGGCCAGGCCCTGCTGGACACGCGCACCAAGCCGGGCGGCTCCCACCACCAGAAGTTCGTCATCCTGCGCCACGACCGCGACCCCGAACGGGACGTGGCCTTCGTCGGCGGCATCGACCTGTGCCACAGCCGCCGCGACGACGCGGGCCACACCGGCGACCCGCAGTGCGCCCCGATGCCCGCCGCGTACGGCCCCCGCCCGCCCTGGCACGACGTCCAGCTCGCCATCAGCGGCCCCGCGGTGGCGCAGGTGGCGGAGGTGTTCTGCGAACGCTGGCAGGACCCGGCCCCCGAGACCCGCGATCCGCTGCGCCGCCTGCGCGACCACGTCGAACGCCTCGACGACGCCCCCGCCCTGCCCGCGCCCGGGCCGCCACCGCCCCGCGCCGGCCACCACACCGTGCAGCTGCTGTGCACCTACCCGGCGCTGCGCCGCGGTTACCCGTTCGCGCCGCAAGGCGAGCGCAGCATCGCCCACGCCTACCTCAAGGTGCTGGCCCGCGCCCGCTCGCTGATCTACCTGGAAGACCAGTACCTGTGGTCGACCGACGTGATCGAGCCGTTCGCGCGGGCACTGGAGCGCGAGCCGGGGCTCCGCATGATCGTCGTCGTGCCGCGCCACCCCGACCAGGACGGCTGGCTGGCCGCTCCCGCCAGCCTGATCGGCCGCGCCGACGCGGTGCGGCGGCTGCGCGCGGCCGGCGGCGACCGGGTGGCCGTCTACGACCTGGAGAACCACGCGGGCGCCCCGATCTACGTGCATGCCAAGGTGTGCGTGGTGGACGACGTGTGGGCCGAGGTCGGCTCCGACAACGTCAACCTGCGTTCCTGGACTTACGACTCCGAGCTCAGCTGCGCGGTCCTGGACGAGCATGAGGACCTCCGCCCACCCGGCGGCGCGCTGCGGTTCGCCCGTGACCTGCGTCTGACCCTCATGGCCGAGCACCTGGATCTGCCCTCGGACGAACACGACCGGTTGTGCGATCCGGTCGCCGCCTTCGAGGCGTTCGCGCGTGCCGCGTCCCGCCTGGAGGACTGGCACCGGCGCGGCCGCACAGGGCCGCGCCCGCCCGGCCGGCTGCGCCCGCACCCGGCCCCGACCCTGTCGCGGCTCCAGAGGCTGCTGGCCCTGCCGATGTACCGGTTCGCCATCGACCCGGACGGCCGCCCCCAATCTCTGCGCCGCTCAGGGCGTTTCTAGCCCGCCGCCCGCATCTGACGCTCTGCCGCTGCTCTGCCGCTGCTCTGCCGCAACGGCAACCTGCACCCCTCAACTCTCCTCCCCAAAGGACCTGCACCGGCGTGGGCCCCTTTCCCGAGGGACCCGCACCGGAGTGCGGCCCGGTCGTGGTGACATGTGAGGAATGGGTTAATGTGCGGCGGATGAGCGGACGAGGAGTTCTCATCACCGGCGCGTCAAGAGGGATCGGGCGCGCCATCGCGGCGGCGTTCGCCGAGCAGGGCGACCGGGTTGCGATCCACCACCGGGACTCGGCCGCCGAGGCCGGCGACCTGCTCGGCGCGCTGCCCGGACAGGGCCACGCCGTCGTCCAGGCCGACCTGGCCGACCCCGAGGACGTGCGGCGCATGACAGACGCGGCGGCCGGGGCGCTCGGGCGGATCGACGTCCTCGTCAACAACGCCGGGATCTTCCTCCACCACCCCATCACCGAGCAGACCTACGAGCAGTGGCAGGCCGCGTGGCGGCGCACCCTCGACGTCAACCTCGCCGGCGCCGCCAACGTCACCTGGTGCGCCCTCCAGCACATGCCCTCCGGCGGCAGGATCATCAACGTCTCCTCGCGCGGCGCCTTCCGCGGCGAGCCCGACAGTCCCGCCTACGGCGCCAGCAAGGCGGGGCTGAACGCGTTCGGCCAGTCCCTGGCCATCGCGCTGGCGCCGCGCGGCATCGCCGTCGCCACCGTCGCGCCCGGGTTCGTCGAGACCGACATGACGAACGAGCACCTCAAGGCACCACGCGGCGACGCGATCCGGGCGCAGAGCCCGTTCGGGCGGGTGGCGCGCCCGGCGGAGATCGCCGCCGCCGTCCTGTACCTGGCCTCGCCGGCCGCCGAATGGGCGAGCGGCGCCGTCCTCGACCTGAACGGGGCTTCATACCTGCGGTAGTAGTGATCTTCGCGAAATCCGCGGCTATTGTGGCAGCAGGGCACTTCGGGAACTCGCTTCGAGGGGGACGGTGTGGCCAGAGGCTGCGGCTTGGCGCTGGCGTCGATCGCCGCCTTCAGCGCGGTCCTGGTCACGGGCGTCGCCCTCTTCAGGTCGTCCGAACCCACGGACGTGGTCATGGCCGTGCTGATCGCCCCACTCATCCTGTGCGGCATCGTCGTCGGGCACGACGTGTTCCGTCGCAGGGCGCTGGCCGCCGAGGAGCAACGCCTGCTCGCCCGGGAGCGGGATCATGTCAGGCGCACGGTCGATCTCGTCATGGACCCGGCGCTGACCGGGGAGGAACGCCTGGCCGTCCTGGATTGCTTCATTCCGAGGCTCGCCCATGACCACCCGGGCGTACGCGAACGGTTCGTGGCCGTGTCCGAATTGTCCCCGCCCTCGCGGGCCCTGCTGGAACGCGCCAGGCAGGCCGTCACCACCGTCCACTCCTCCCAGGTCATGCGCCGGCGCCTACTGGACGGCCTGGCGAACGAGGTGCTGCTGCCCAGGCAGATCTGGGAGATCGCGATGCTCCTGCGGGCCCAGACGCACCTGCAGGACGAGCAGCACGGGGCCAGGCAGGGCGTGGTGACGGCGGAGCTGCTGGCGGTGCTGGAGCCCCAGCAGGAGGCGCTGAACCGCTCCGTCGCCGCCGTCACCGCCAGGGTCGAGGGCCTGGAGCGGTACGCCCGCCGCGTCCAGGAGGCCGACGCCGCCCTACGGGCCCGCGAGGCGCTGGACAACAACGACAAGTACCGCGCGCTGCTGGCCCACACCGACGACGCCGACGGGATGCGCGCCCTGGCCGCCCACGGGGACGCGCTGGAGGAGACTCTGGCCAGAAGCGTCCGCGAGGCGATCGAGGCGGGCCAGACCCTCGCTCCCTGACCGGTACCGGTTGAGGTCAAATCATCGTGCTCTTCCTACACCGGATAATCCGCTCATCCCTAAAGACGCGGATCGACCCGGTCAAGCGTCATCGACAACGGCGAAGCGCCCTGGCGACCATGAGAGGGACAGCTCTCGAAAGGAGATCTCCGCACCCCGCACGGCGAAGGCCGCATCCTGGCCACGGGAGAAGGAGATGGCATGAGCGAGAAGCAAGGGCTCATGGTGCTTGGCCCGGCATTCCTGGCAGTTCTCGGTTTCGGGTCGCCGGCACTGGCAGAGGAACCCACCGAACCGGAATCCACGGTGACGGCGCCTGCAGAAAGCCACGAAGGCGAGGAGACGGGGCAGGCCGAACCGGCTCCCGCCGACCGGTCCGATGAGCCGGAGACCGGCACGGACGACAGTGACGTAAGTGACGGAACGGACGACGGGGAGGAGCCGTACGGCTTCAGGATCCCGCCGCAGCCGCGGGAACGGCAGGAACCGCCCTCCGCACCCATCGAGGAAACGTCCATCAAGATGGGGAGGGACGAGCGGGACGCGGTGCAGGTGGTGAACGAGTTCTGGGTGCGGAACTGGCCGAAGAACTTCACCGGTCCATACAAGCCGCCCACCGTGCTGGGCCCGTACGATCCCACCTCCCCCGACCGGCCGACGTGCGGCGACGAGCCGCTCGGCGCGGGGGAGGCGATCTACTGCGACGGGCCCGACTACATCGCCTGGGACAAGGACTTCATCCGAGGAATCCCGAGCGAGGAGGGAAACACGTTCCCGTACTTGGTGGTCGCCCACGAATGGGGGCACGCCATCCAGGCACGCATCCCGGGACAGGTCTGGAAGGGGTCCGAGCTGCAGGCGGACTGTCTGGCCGGTGCGACGCTCGTCGGAGCGTACAAGGAGGGCCGGCTCGAATGGGAGCCTCGAGATCCAGAGAAGCTCTCCAGGGCTCTCACCCGAATCGCCGACAGTCATCCCTGGTCAGAGCCCGAGCATCACGGTGACGCTGAGCAGCGCGTCCACTATTTCTCAATGGGTAAGCAAGGCGTTCAGGCCTGCGTTCAGGAGCACTGACCCTCACTCACCCTCCGAATCCGTGGCGGGCGATGCGAGAGACGGCGCATCGCCCGCCACTGCGTTGCGCACACCGGGACGGTTGACCCTGCAAGCCTTTCGCAAGTCCTCTCTCCTAGGCTCGGTGCCCTCGGCGGCCACGGGAAGACGAAGCCGGCCGCCGGGCTGTATCTGACGCCCATCGAGACGCTCTGACTCCTTGAGCGACTTGAGGCGACGGGACCAGCGAAACGGGAGACTTCATGTCCGACTCTCCGATGACCGCGGACGACGTGCTGCGCATCGCGGCCTACAAGGACCGGAGCCCGGCGCTCGAGGCCATGGTCATCGCCTACAGCTACCACCGTGTCGCCGTAGACCTGGCCGAGCACCTCGGCAAGGACGCCAACAACTGGTACTGCTACGCCACCTGGACCTCCAAGGCGGTGGGCGAGAGCCTCGACCTCACGCCCGCCTCGCCGTTCATCGAGGACTTCGGGCGCAAGCTCAGGGTGCCGCGCCGGTTCCGGCGACTCTTCCGCGCCACGCTGCTCACCTTGCTCGGCCCCAGCTACCAGCTCGGCCTCGCGCTGGCCAACCGGGCGATCTTCCTCGAGACCGCCAGCCTCGCGGTCAACCTGTGGAACGACACGCCCGACCGGTTCCTGAAGGTGAGCCCGGAGTCGGAACTGACGCCGACGCCGCCCGAGTTCCTGACCGAGCTGCTGGAGAAGGCCGACGCCCGTTACTTGAAGGACGCGGCGCAACTGCTACTCGAGGCCAGGGAGGCGACCGACCCGGCGGTGCGGGCCGAGCTGATGTTAGGGGCCAACATCGCGTTGTCGGCGTACGAGCAGAAACGTGCGCAGAAGGCCCTGGAGCTGGTGCTCTACCGGCCGGTCAGGTGGCTGACGCGGGTGTCGTGGCGGTCGCTGCGCTCGATGATCATCCGCCGCCCGTTCCCCAGGTTCCGCCTGTACGCCGCCCGGCACGAGGACCAGCCGTGGCTGACCCGCACGCTGGAGGAGCTGTGGGCCGGGCTCTACACCCGCCACCTGTTCTCCGTGCAGACGCCGCTGAGCGACGTCAGGGTGGGCAAGCCGCTGACCGCGCCGGCGGGAGTGGACATGGCGAAGGTGTGGGCGCCGATCAAGCACGAGAAGGTACGCAAGCTGGCCGAGGAGTTCATCACCGCGGACCAGGAGGCGTCCACGGCCGGGGTGGCCAACTGGGTGTCCTACCCCGACCGGATGCGCTTCATCGTCAGCTACTTCCGCGTCTACCAGCACGTGCGCGCCCTGTACGACGTGCCGTTCGACAAGAAGGTCGCCGAGGGCCTCGCCGCGGAGATGCGGCGCGGCCTGGTGCCCGAGGCCGTCAGCGAGATGTTCAAGAACGACCCCGCCCTGCCGACCATCCGGCGCAAGGTCTACCGCTACCCGACCGAGACCGACCCGGACGCGTACGAGATGGCGCACTTCGACTTCGAGCCGTTCCTGGAGGCGATCCCCCTTGACCCGGCGAGCGACTAGTTCAGTCCAGGAAGTCCCTGGTGATCTCGCGGGCCTGGAGGAGTCCGCGTAGTTTCGCGAAACAGCGGGCTCGGGTGGGCCCGATGCTCCCTACCGGCCTGCCCAGCCTGCGTGCCACGTCCACGTAGTGCGGCTCGGAGGTTTCCGTGAGCGCCCTGAACAGGACCCGCTGCGCGTCCGGCAGCTCCTCGACCAGCTCGTCCAGCGTGCCGGCCAGCCACGCCCTGGCCAGCTCCTTGTCCACGTCGTCCGTGCTGCCCAGGCTGTCCAGGTCCGGGGTGCAGATCTCCTTCGTCCTCTTGGTGAGCTTCAGGCACTCGCGGAAGGCGATCGTGGCCAGCCAGCCGGCCATCCGCTGCCCGTCCGTCACGCTCTTGAGGTTCTGCCAGGCCAGCAGCCAGGTGGTCTGCAGCACGTCCTGGGCGTCCTCGTGGCCGAGCCTGAAGCGGCGGATGCGCGCCTTCAGCATCGGCGTGAACTCCTCGACCAGCCGCTCCCAGGCGGCGGCGTCGCCGTCCTGCGCGGCCGACACCAACGCACCGGTGTCGAGGCGTTCGATGGTCTCCAACTGCATGTCCGACTCCTTGCCGGTCCGGGTACTCGGGGGGTCACTTCCGGCCGGCAACCCCACGGTCCGCCGGAAGATCCGCCGGGGCTGTTTCGGGCGTGACAGTCCGAATGTGGTCCTCGTCACATTTCGTAGATCGCTTACCGGATACTGTCCGGGCGTCGATTGCGGCCTAAAGTTCTTGCATGAACGGGCGCAGCGGGTTTCCACAGAACCTCCAGCCGGTCGCGGCCGTGCTGGCGGAGATCCCGCTGTTCCGCGTACTCGGAGAGAGCGGTGTCCAGAACACGGCGCGGGCCGGGCTGGCGAGGAGATACCGGTCGGGGCAGATCATCTTCCACCAGGGGGACCCGGGGGAGTCTCTCTACGTGTTGCTGGACGGCCTGGCGAAGGTCGTGTTCACCACCGAGCATGGCGACGAGATCGTGCTCAACATGCTGGGCCGCGGCGACACCTTCGGGGAGATGGCGCTGCTGGACGGCTCGCCGCGCTCGGCCTCGATCGTCACCGCGCGGCCGTCGTGGGTGTTCTCGCTGCCCAGGGCCCGGCTGCTGGAGCTGATGCGGGAGCATCCGGGACTGGCCGACGAGTTCCTGCGCATGCTCGGGCACATGGTGCGCAGGCTCACCGGCCAGGCGGCCGACCTGGCCTTCCTGGACCTGGGCGGGCGGCTGGCGAAGCTGCTGCTGCAGCTGGCCGGCAAGCACGGCACCGCAGAAGGCGTGGTGGACCTGCCCGGGCTGACGCAGTCGGACCTCGCCGCGCTGATCGGCGCGACACGGCCGGCGGTCAACCGGGCCCTGCAGTCGCTGGTGTCGAGGAACCTCATCGCCATCGAGGGCCGGACGATCACACTGCTGGACGTCGCCGCCCTGCGCAAGCGGGGCGGGCTCTGACCGAATCTGGAGTACGGGGACCATGAACGATCGCAACGGCGCGTACGAGCGTTGGCCGGAGGAGAGGTTTCGGCAGCTCAGGAAGCAGGCCGATCCGAACATCGACGAGATCGTCGCCGCCTACTTAAGTGAGCATCCCGAGGGGAAGGGCCCGCTGGAGCTGGTGCGGGCCGTGATCGAGGAGCTGGGGCAGGCCAAGCGGGAGGCCAGGGCGCCCTCGGGGGAACCGCCCGCCTCCCTCGTCTTCGAGGCGCTGGACTTCGCCAGTGACCTGCCCGACTGGGGCGACGACACCGAGCTGCTGGCCAAAGGGCAGGCGGTGTTCGCCGACTACGGGCTCTACCAGTCGGCCGCACTGTTCTGCAAGTGCCTGCCCATGGCGTACGTGGAGGTGTCCAGCGCCAAGGTGCTGGCCGGCGTGTCCAACCTGGCCACGCACAGCCTCACCCGCCGGGTGGCCGAGACCGGGCAGATGCTGGTCGACGTGATGGGACTGAAGGCCACCGACAGCCTGCAGCCCGGACGTCCGGGCCACACCACCGCGATCGGGCTGCGCATCCTGCACTCCTTCGTGCGCGCCCTGGTCGACGAGCGCTTCGGCGACAGCTGGGACACCGTGAAGTTCGGCCCGCCGGTCAATCAGGAGCTCCTGCTCGCCACCATCTTCGACTTCTCCGTGGTGACGTGGGAGGCACTGGAGAGCATGGGCGTGGTGCTGACGGACGAGCAGCGTGAAGCCCACCTCTACACGTGGAGCGTGTTCGGCCACCTCATGGGCGTGGAGGCGTGCCAGGACGGGCCGCTCACGCTCGACGACGTGGTGCCGGTCAGCGAGCGCCTTGGCCGGCTCTACGAATCCAGCCCCGAGGGCCGCTTGCTGATGGCCAGGCTCCTGGAGGAGATGGAGGAGTTCATGCACCTGGGCTGGCGCAAGCTGCCGCGCAGCCTGGTGCACTGGGTCTTCCACGACGCGAAATACGGCGCCGACCAGGTGCCGGAGCTGCTGGGCGTGCCGCCGGCGGCGTGGTGGTTCACCGCCCTGTTCAGGGCGGCGCGGGCGGCGCACCGGCGGCCGTGGCTGGGCCGGCGAGCGGACTCCGTGGTCCGCTGGCTGGTGCGCCGGGCCGGGCGGGACATCGTGATCTCCCTGGTCGACCGCCATTCCGGCGGGCAGGCGCCGTTCCGCATCCCCGCGGAGCTGGCCCGCGCCTGGCGGATCAAGCAGTCGAAGACGGCCGTGAAATCCCGCGAGATCCGCCACAATGTCCGCCACAATGTCCGGGAGAACATCCGGCGTAAAGCAGTCGGGCGGAAGGGACTGCGCACGTGACCGCCCCCCACGAGCCAGGCACGCTCACCACGGCGACGATCCTGTTCACCGACGTGGTGAGCTCCACCGCGCTGCGGATCAGACTGGGCGAGGAGCGGGCCAACGTCGTCTTCCGCCGCCTCTACCAGCTGCTCCACTCCGTGGTGACGGCGAGCGGCTCGACGTTCACCAAGAGCCTGGGCGACGGGCTGATGGCCGTCTTCAACTCGGCGACCGCCGGGCTCGACGCGATCATCGCGGTGGAGCAGGCGGTGGCGGACGAGAACGAGCGGGCCATGGAGAAGATCTCCATCAAGGCCGCGCTGGCCGCCGGCGACGTGTGCTGGGGGCACGACGACGTCAGCGGGCTGCCGACGGTGGAGGCGGCCCGGCTCGTCGCCATCGCCGAAGGCGGCCAGGTGCTCTGCACCGACCTGGTGCGGCGGCTGGCCCAAGGGCGCAGCCGGCACGAGTTCAAGGACCTGGGGCGGCTGCCGGGCAAGGGGCTGCGCGAGCCGATGCACACCTACGAGCTGCACTGGCAGAACGCCGACCACCACCAGAGCGGCGGGCTGCCCACCTGGCTGGACAGTGGGCACGAGCTGCCGTTCGTGGGCCGGGGCGAGGAGCTGCGGGCGCTGGACGGCGAGCTGGCGGCGGCCGAGTTCGGCAACAGGCTGGTGATCCTGCAGGGCGATCCGGGGGTGGGCAAGACGCGGCTGGCGTCCATGGTGGCCAGACAGGCGCTCAAGCGGCAGTTCACGGTGCTGGCGGGGCGATGCACGGATCCGGCGCGGCAGGCGTACGAGCCGATCGCCGGCGCCGTGGAGCGGCTGGCCCGCACCTCGCCCGCGCTCCTGCTGCGGGCCGGGGTCGACCAGCAGTGCGGCCAGCTGGTCCGCCTGGCGCCGTCACTCGCTGCGCCGCCGCTGTCGCTGCAGGTGCCGCCGGCCACCGAGCCGGTCTCGGAGCGCTACCAGCTGATGGCCGCGGCCCGCACGCTGATCGAGCGGCTGGCCACCGTGCGGCCGGTGCTGCTGGTGATCGACGACCTGCAGTGGGCGACGCTGGAGTCGCTGCAGATGCTGGGCGCCCTCATGTACGACGCCGACGCCATGCCGCTGCTCATCATGGCCACGTCGCGGCCGGTGCCGGTCGAGTCCGCCATGCCGGAGCTGCACAAGCTGACGGCCGGCGGCCGCGTCGTGCAGGTTCCCTCGTTCGGCCTCGACGAGGTCTCCGACCTGCTGTCGGAGGTCCGCTCCGGCGGCGACCCCGAGCAGCTGCACCGGATCACCGGCGGCAACGCGTTCCTGATCAGCGAGGTGGCCACGGAGCTGGCCGCGGGCAAGGACCTGGACGCGCTCACCGTGCCCGACTCGGTCACCCGGATGGTGCTGGCCCGGCTGGCGCAGCTGCACCCGGACGCCAGGGACCTGGTCAGCCTGCTGGCGGTGGGCGAGCGGATGGAGTCGGCCGAGCTGCGGCTGGGACTCGGCCTGGACGAGGCGCGGTTCGTGGCCGCGGTGGAGGAGGCGCTGGGCGCCGGCCTGGTCACCATGTCGGCACGCGGCACCTGCCGGTTCTCGCATGAGCTGACCAGAAACGCCCTGTACGCCACGCTCTCCCCGCCGCGTGCCGGCCTGCTGCACGGGCGGGTGGCCGACGCGTTGTGCCAGGCGGATCCGAAGGCCATGGAGTCGCGCCCGTACGTGGTGGCCGCGCACCTGCTCGCCGCCGCCGAGCACGGCCGCGACCCGGCCCGCATGAGCGCGGCGGCGGAGGCGGCGGTGCGCGCGGCGCAGCACGCCCTGGCCGGGCTGGCGCACCGCGAGGCGGTCACCTGGTACCAGCGGGTGCTCGAGCTGCTCGACGACTCCCCGGGCGCGAGCCTGGAGCGGCGCGCCGAGCTGCTGCTGGAGTGTGGCACGTCGATGTGGCTGGCCGGGCACCCCGACGCCCGGCCGACGCTGGCGGCTGCCGCCGACCTGGCCAGGGAGTGCGACCGCGGCGACCTCATCGTCACGGCGGCGCTCGGCGGCGACCGCGGCTTCACCAGCATCTCGGCCGCCCCCGACCAGCAGCGCATCGCGTTGCTGACCGAGGCCAGGCGGCTGGTCGACTCCACCGACGTGAGCACCAGGGCGCTGCTGGCGGCCCAGCTCGCCTCGGAGCTGATCTGGGCGCCCGATGGGGAGCGGCGCTTCGCGCTGAGCGACGAGGCGGTGGCGCTGGCCCGCAAATCCGGCGATCCGCGCACGCTCGCCCTGGTGTTGTGCCTGCGCAGCCTCACCATCATCCCCGCCGACCCGCTGCACCAGCGCCACCGCGACGGCGACGAGATGCTGGAGGCGGCCCGCAGGACCGGTGACGACCTGGTGCTGTTCCACGGTTACGTGCAGCGGACGCCTCCCGTCCTCGACAGCGGCGACGCGGCCCGCGCAGCGACGCTGCTCGACCAGGCCGACGAGCTGGCGCACCGGCTGGCCCAGCCGCACCTGCACTGGCTGGTCGGCTACTCCAAGGCCGGCCTGACCCTCATGCAGGGCGACCTTGCGCAGGCCGAGTCGGAGGCGACGGCCGCCCTGCGGCTCGGCTCGGAGATCGGCCGCCGCCTGGAGGCCGTGGCGATCTACTCCGAGCAGATCGCCGAGATCCGACGTCTCCAGGGGCGGCTGTGGGAGCTGCGCGACCGGCTGCGCCGCGCCGCCCAGGCGCTCCGCGTGGACCCCGTGCACGCGGTGCTGCGCTATCTGTGCGAGATGGGCGACGAGGAGGCCGGCCCGCTGCTCGATCGCATCCTGGCCGACCAAGGCGCGGTGCCGCCGCGCACCATGGCGCACCGGCCCGCCCTGGACAACCTGGCCCTGGCCGCCTGCCGGTTGGGGCGGCCGGAGCTGGCCAGGCAGCTGTACGACTCGCTGGCCGCCGACGGCGAGACGTTCGGCCACGGCACCGTGGCGCACCACTGCGGGCACCACTACCTGGCCCACCTGTGCGTGACGATGGGCGACCCGCGGCGGGCCGCCGAGCACTTCGAGGCCGCCGCGGAGGTGCACGAGCGGCGGGAGGTGCCGCTCATGCTCGCCGAGTCCCTGCTGGACTGGGCGGACCTGCTCGACGGCGGCCAGGTGAGCGGGCCCAAGCCGGCGGACCTGCGCGAATGGTGTGCCTCCCTGCTGTCCGGCCGCGGCGCCCTCCTCCTGGAGCGCCGCCTGCGCTGACCTCAATCCTTGACCGCGATCTTGCTGAGCACCACGAACCCGCCGAGCGCCCCCGCGGTGCCGGCGGCGGTCGTGGTGGTGAGGTTGACCACGAGATCATAGGTACCTGGGGCCAACTGACCGCGCATCGGAATAGAGGCGGTATATCGGCCGGACCCGGGCGTGAAGGTCATCTCCACGGGGGGTGAAGGATGCCTCGACTCGCCACCGCCCACCAGATCGGCGATGATCTCCAACTGCCAGCGGCCGGCCAGCCAGTCGACGAGCTCGCCGGTGACCTCCCAGCTCACGTCCACGGTCCACCCCTCGCCGCACCGTACGACGGTCGTGGGCTGCGCGCCCGGATCGACAACCTGGCTGTGGAGAGCACCGGCCAGTTGCTCGGCCGCCACCTTCATCACCTGGAACTCCCCGGTTGCCATCTGTTCTCCTTTCCGGTGAGGACCGTGTCCCCGTGTGAAGGAGCAGAGAGCCGACACAGGCGATTAGATACGCGTCCGTTCTGGCGAGATATGCCGGGCCTTTGCTGTCAGCGGGGGAGCAACCGCACGACGTCGCGGTCCAGGCCGCCGACGCCGGCCACGCCGAGCAGCTGTGTCGTCCGTACGAGCTCGGCGTGCAGCAGGTCGAGCGCCCGCGTCACCCCCGCCTCGCCGCCGGCCATCAGACCGTACAGGTAGGCCCTGCCGATGAAGCACGCCCGCGCGCCCAGCGCGACCGCGGCCGCCACGTCGGCCCCGCTGCGGACGCCGCCGTCCAGGAAGACCTCCGTACGGTCTCCCACGGCGTCCACCACCTCGGGCAGCAGCTCCAGCGGCGCGGGGGAGCGGTCGAGCTGCCGCCCACCGTGGTTCGACACCACCAGGCCGTCCACCCCGGCCGCGGCCAGGTCCTTGGCGTCGTCCACCCGCTGCACACCCTTGACCAGCAGCGGCCCCTGCCACGCCGACCTGATCCACTCCAGGTCCTTGATCGTCACCGACGGGTCGAACATCATGTTCGTGATCCCCGCCAGGTCCTCCGGCGCGCCGTCGACTGTGGCGAACCTGAGGGGCTCGCTGGTGACGAAGTCGAACCACCACGCCGGGCGCCGCAGCGCCTGCAGCACGCTGCGCCAGCGCAGCGACGGCGGGACCGTCAGGCCGTGCCGCACATCACGCAGCCGCGCCCCGGCCACCGGCACGTCCACGGTCACGACCAGCACGTCCATGCCCGCCTCGCGAGCCAGGGACAACGTGTCCAGATTGCGGGCGCGGTCACGGACGACGTACAGCTGGAACCAGTTCCACCCACCGGGCGCCGCGGCCGCCACGTCCTGGGCGGTCGTGGTGCCCATGGTGGACAGCGTGTACGGCACCCCCGCCTGCTCGGCCGCCCTGGCCACGGCGCGCTCGCCCGCCCTGTGCATCATCCTGGTGAACCCGGTGGGCCCGAGCACGACCGGCATCGCGATCCGCCTGCCCAGGATCTGGACCGCGGTCGGGGCCTCGGCGACGTCCCGCAGCACCCGCGGCCGGAACTCCACCCGCCCGAACGCCTTCACCGCCCTGGCCATCGACCGCTCGCCCTCGGCGCCGCCGTCCACGTAGTCGAACACCATCCGCGGCGCCCGCTTCATGGCCAGCCGCCGCAGATCCGCGACGTCGGCCGCGTCGGCCACCCGCCGCGCCCTGCTCACCCGAGGCCCGCCGGGCAACACGGCCCGCAGCTCCCGCCACCGGGGCAGGCGCCGTGGTTCCTTCGGTGTCGCGTCGATGCCCAGAACGCTACCAAAAGGGGCAGCGCGTACGGTGGGATGGTGATCGACACCCAGCGCCGACCCCAGGCTCCGCGACCACGCCCACCGGTCGTGCGGCTCCGGCCTCCGGCGGCGTGGCGGCGGACGACGCCGCGGCGGGCGGGGCGGTGCCGATGAGCGGTGGTGCGGGCGACGAGCAGAGGGCGGTCGCCGCGGATCGGGGTGCGGCCGGTCGTGGGCGGGAGGTGCTCGCCCGACGGTGGGATGAGCTCGTGGGCGGTTCCGCGGCCTCGCGGGCCCTGGGCGCCGAGCTGATCGCCCGGTGGGCCGAGCCGCATCGCCGCTACCACGATCTCGCCCACCTGACCGCCGTGCTCGACGCCGTCGACCGGCTGGCGGACGAGGCCGAGGACCCGGCCGCGGTGCGCCTGGCCGCCTGGTTCCACGACGCCGTCTACGACGGGAGGCCAGGCTGGGACGAGGAACGCAGCGCCCAGCTCGCCCAGTCCAGGCTGCCCAGGTGCGGCGTGCCCGCGGCCCGGGTCGCCGAGGCCGCCAGGCTGATACGCCTCACGGCCGCTCACGACACGCTGGCCGACGGCGACGCCAACGGCGCGGTCCTGTGCGACGCCGACCTGGCCGTCCTGGGCCGCCCTGGGTACGAGGCGTACGCGGCCGCCATCCGCCAGGAGTACGCCCACGTGCCCGACGACCTCTTCAGAAAGGGCCGCGCCGAGGTGCTGCGCCGCCTGCTGGCCACACCGCGCCTCTACCGCACCGCCCGCGCGGCCGACCTGTGGGAGGAACGCGCCCGCGCCAACATGACCGCCGAGCTGGCCAGGCTCACCAAACGACCGAGCCAGGCAGGATGAGGCAGCGGAAGCAACGCAGCGGGCGGCAGCCTCAGCGCGGTGAGGCGGGCGGGTTCAGTGCGGCACGCTCAGCGTGGTGAGTGGCGTTTGCGGCGACGGAGTCCCGCGGCGATCAGCCGCCGTAACAGCTCCCGTGAGCTGACCGCCTCCGCCCCCATCGACACCGCCCGCGCGTGCACGGTCTCCGGAACGTCATAGTGATCCCGATCGAACGCCCGCGCCGGCACGCCCAGCAGTGCCGCGAATTCGTGCAATTCCTCCAACGAGCTGTCGCTCACCAGATGCGACCACAGCAGGCCGCGCGGCCCAGGCCAGTTCGGGGGGTCGATGAGAACGGTCACGTCGTCAAGGGTAGGACCCTTCCTCGCACCTCTAGCTCAGCCAGACCGGTCACCACGACCTCAGCTCCGTGATCACGCAGCTCGGCCGGCGCGCCGCCCTCCCTGACGACGCCCACCACCAGCCCGAACCCGCCCTTCCTGCCCGCCTCGATCCCGGGCAGCGCCGCGGCCGCCACCGCGACCTTGGCGGCGGACAGGTCGAGCCGGCGCGCCGCCTCCAGGAACAGGGCGGGCTCCGGCATGCCCGGCAGGTTCATCAGTGCCGCGTCGTTCCCGTCGATCAGCTCGTCGAACAGATGGGACAGACCGGCCGCGTTCACCAGCTTGCGCCCGTGCAGGCTGGGGGACACGGCGACCGTACGAGCCCCCCGCCGCCGCAGCTCGTGCAGCAGGGCGACCGTGGCGGGGAACGCGGCCACCCCGTACTTGTCCACCTGCGCCACGAAGATCTGATCCTTGGCCAGCCCGAGCCCGTGCACGGTGGGCGCGCCGGGCTCGTCGTCCGCCGACCCCTCGGGCAGCGTGATGCCGCGCGAGGCCAGGAACGTCCGGATGCCGTCGAGCCGCGGCCGCCCGTCCACGTGGCGCAGGTAGTCGTCGCGGATGTCGAACGGCCCCGAGCGGCCGCGCAGGAAGGCGTCGAAGACGTGCTTCCAGGCGGCCGCGTGCCCCCGCGCGGTGTCGGTGACCACCCCGTCGGTGTCGAACACGACGGCGCTGATCCTTGCCAGGTCGATGACCTGATGTGAACCGTTCATAGTCGCTATGAAAACCCAAGGTTCCGCTTTGGACTATGCATCCACGCTGTGCCCGTCGAAGGAGACCCGCCACACGTGGCCGGTCCCGTCTGCGGGGGGTGGTCAGTAGCCCAGGTGGCGGCCGCCGTCTCCTACCAGCACCTCCCCGGTCACCATGTCCGACTCGAGCAGGGCGAGCACCATCTGGGCGATGTGCTCGGGCTGGGCCGTGCGCCGCAGCGGCGCCTTGGCCTCCTCGCGTGCCGCCATCTCGGAGAAGACCTGCTCGCCCACCCGGTCGATGTGCCAGCGGGTCGCCACGATGCCGGGCGCGACCGCGTTCACCCGTACCTCAGGGCCCAGGGCGACGGCCAGGTCGCGGGTGAGCTGGATCAGGGCGGCCTTGCTGACGCCGTACGCCATCGAGGAGCCCGTCGCGAGGATCCCGGCGATGGAGGAGACGTTGACGATGGCGCCGCGCGCGGCCCGCAGGTCGGGGGCGAAGGCGCGGGCGCAGTAGAAGGGCCCCATGAGGTTGACGCCCATGATGTGCCGCCACACGTCGTCGGTGAGCCCCTCCAGGTCGGGGAACGGCACCCACTTGGTCGTCCCCGCGTTGCACACCAGCACGTCGACGCGCCCGTACCGGTCGCGTACCCGCTCGGCCATGCGCCGCACGGCCGCATCATCGGCCACGTCAGCAGCCATGGCCTCGGCCTTGCAGCCCAGGTCGGCCAGGCGGGCGACGGTCGCCTGGGCGTCCGCCGCCGAGCGCGAGTAGTTGACCACCACGGCCTCCGCGCCCTTCCTGGCCAGGCTCTCCGCCACGGCCGCGCCGATGCCGGTGCCGCCGCCGGTGATCACGGCGACGCTGCCGTTGATATCCATGACCTACTCCTCCACGACAGGACGCCGCACCGGGTCGACGGCCGCGATGTCCAGATCCTTGGTCTCCCGTGAGGCCCAGAACGCCCCGAACGAGATCAACGCCGTCGCGATCAGGAATGCCGCGACGAGCCACGGCGCCCCGCCGAGCCGCGCCGCGAGCGCCGCGCCGATCAGGGGCGAGAAACCGGCCAGCGCCGCTCCCAGCTCGCGTGAGGCGGCGAACCCGGTGTAGCGCACCCGGGCGCCGAACAACTCGGCGTAGAACACCGGCTGCACGGCCACCTGCGGCGCGAACCCGAACGCCCCCATGATCATCATGGCGAGCCACACCACCACGGGCACGCCGGTGCCGACCATGAGGAAGTACGGGTACACGAAGACCGCCACGAACACCACGCTGAACAGGTTGAGCGGCCGCCGCCCCAGTCGGTCGGACAGATGCCCGTACACCGGCTGGAGCACGATCACGGTCACCCCGAACAGGATGACGCCCAGCAGCGCCGTCCGGTTGGACAGGCCGAGCTCGGCGATGGCGTACGCGACGCTGAACGTGGACAGCGTGTACACCACGGCCGTGTCGCAGATGTGCGCCCCGACCCCGATGAGGAAGTTACGCGGGTAACGCACGATCGTGTCCTTGATCGGCAGCTTGACGATCTCACGGGTCCGCTCCATCTCGCGGAACACCGGCGACTCGGCCACCCGCAACCGCACGTACAGGGCCACCCCGATCAGCGCGAAACTCACCAGGAACGGCAGCCGCCAGCCCCAGGACAGGAAGTCCTCCTCGGGCAGGAGCTGCACCAGCAGGAACGCCGACGTGCCGAGCACGAGGCCGATCTGCACGCCGGTCTGGGCGTAGGAGGCGTAGTAGCCGCGCCGTCCCGGCGGGGCGTGCTCGGCCAGCAGCGTGGCCGCGCCGCCGAACTCCGCGCCCGCGCCGAGGCCCTGGCAGACCCGTAACAGGGTGAGGAGGATGGGCGCCGCCACGCCGATGGCGGGGTAGGTGGGCAGCAGGCCGATCAGGCCGGTGGACACGCCCATGATGACGGTCGTGATGATCAGCGTGGAGCGGCGGCCGATCTTGTCGCCGAGGTGGCCGAACAGCACACCGCCGAACGGCCGCACCACGAAGCCCACGCCGAACGTGGCGAACGCGGCGATCGTGCCCGCCGCCGGGTCGGCGTGGGTGAAGAACAGCCGATTGAAGACGAGCGCGGCGGCGGTGCCGTAGATGAAGAAGTCGTACCACTCCAGGGCGGTGCCGACGAGGGCGCCCAGGACGACGCGCTTCAACTCGGGTGTGGCGGACATCTGACCTCCAGGGGTAACCACCACGGGGGTGTCGGGCCACGGAACGCCGAGCCGCGAGGCGAGCGCCGCCGGCTCCGCCCACAGGCCGCCGACCAGCTCGATGGGGACGCTCAGGCCGTACCACGGTGGGGTCCGCGTCGCCGACGACCTGCGCGATCAGGCCTTGCGCGGCCAGCGACTCCGCGTACTCGCCGAGCCTGCCGACGTGGTTGCACTCCCTGATCGCGACGACGCCCGTGCCGTGCTCGCGGAGGTGGTCGGCGGTGATGAGGCGGGGGGATGCGTTCACGGGATGCCTATCCTCATCGTGAGGCGTTCCGTGTGCGCGCTTATGCCCGTTCCACGCCAGCCCAAACGGACCACGGAAAGGGCTTACCGGCTCAGCTCACGGGCCGTGGCGGCGGTCATCCCGGTGCGGCCGAGGTCGGCGCGGCGGCCGGCGGCCACGCCGTCGCGATAGCCGGAGCCGCTGGTGCGGGGCACGCTCATCCTGATGTGCGGGTAGCAGGCCGCGACCGCCCGCTCCACCTCACCGCGGCGGTCGGCCAGCACGAGCGCGGTCCCAGTGCCCTCCGAGTCCGCCTCGGCCCGGGACTCGGCCTCGCACAGCAGCCGATACACCTCGTCGGTGAACCCCAGCAGCCACGACCGCCGGTACGCCCGCACGGCCGTGACGTCCTCGGGGACCCGTACGCGTGCCAGCCCGGAGGCCATCTGCAGCAGCAGCGACGTCGCCATCAGGTCGGCGCGCTCCAGATCGGCGGCGAACCCGAACACGTGCACCCGCTGCCCGCCGTCCCCCCGCCCGATGAGCAGCGGCCGGCAGCGCACGGCCTGCGCCACCAGGCTCACGAGGCGGGCCTTCTCCCTGGCCCACGGGTTGGGCAGGGTGACGATCCGGTCCCCCGGCACCTGCCGCGTGCCGGCGGGCGGGAGCGCGTCGATGCCGTGCTTGGCCATGAGCACCGACGCCGCCGCCATGAACGTGGCCCGCTCGTGGTCGTTGTCGGTGCGTTCGGCCTTGGCCAGGAGCTTCCTGACGCGATCGAGTATGCGCTCCCGCAAGCGTGCTCCCCGGTGCCACTCAGTGCTTGGTCAGCACCCTCCCGTCGGCTCCGAGTGCGGGGAAGGCGCCGGTGTCCACGATGCCGTGCTGCTGGTACAGCGCCTCGATGATGGCGTGCGCCTGCGGCTCCAGCTTCCAGAGGGCACGATACTCGCGCGCCGTGGCCAGCGGGATCCCGATCTCCTGGGCGATGTCCACGGTACGCGGCACGATCCCCTTGGCGATCTGCCGGTCCCAGAACTCGCGGGCGGCCCGTATCTGCGCCGCCCGCTCGGCCGTGGAGACGACCTGCGGGGTGGTGTCGAGCACCTCGACGTCCTCGTCCTCGTCATACACGAGCTCAGCCAGCGCGGGCGGCAGCGCCGGGCGGGCGGGCACCGGGTGGTGGTCGGCCTCGGGCTCCCAGGGCACACGGGGGTCGGCGTCGATGAGCGCGGAGGTGTTGTAGAGGGCGGCGATCTGGGCCAGCAGCGCCTCCTGCCTGGCCGGGTCCACGGCCAGGCCGGTGTGCTCGACGGCCTGGTCCATGGCCTTGTCGAGTTTGGCCAGCGCGTGGCGCATCTTGCGGTCGGAGGCCCCGCCCTCGCGCAGTGCCTTGGCCCGCTTGGCGGCGAGCGCGACCCGGGTGAGCCTGCGGTGGGCGTCGACCTCGCTCGTCGTACGGTCGCTGACCTCGGCCAGCCCGAGCCTGACCAGCAGCCGTTCCGGGGTGAGCCGCCAGTTGATGCGGCCGGTGCCGCGGATGCGGTGGCGTTCGATGGCCATGCCGCGCTCCCACAGCCAGGCCGCCACCAGCGGGGCGGCCAGCCGGAACACCGCCTCCGGCAGGCTGCGCGCGTCCATGCTGGACAGCACCGCGGTCAGGCAGGTCAGCGCCCACACGGCGATGCCGTCGATGCCGGCGGAGAAGTTCTCACGCATGTTGCGGCGGGCGCGGACGGCGCTCGTGATGATCGCGATCTCGATGAACGCGAACAGCAGTAACCTGAGCGGCCCGTCGAGCCCCAGCACGTCCTCCGAGAAGCGCCACATGCCCTGCGCGGACACGCCCGTGGCGATGGACGCGGCCAAGATGGTCAGCACGTCCTCGACCGGACGGTGGGCGACGTATCTGGCGAACAACCAGGCCGCGGCTTTCCACGCGACCCTGATCACCAGGAACGCGAGCGCCAGCCCGGCCAGGCTGAGCAGCGCGATGACAGCGGTGGCGAGCGGCTTCTCGCTGACGAAGCCTGCTATTTCCTCGAATGTCGGCATCTGTCACTATCCGTGATGGCTCTGGCTCCGGCTCTATGCGACGAGATCATCGCAGAATGTCGCCATCTTGTACGCCAAACGCAAAGTGCTTCCCCAGTTTGCTCCTGATTCCCACCATCAACAGTGTGTCGCGCCACCCTGCCCAGAGGGTGACAGGCGTACATCGAACCTCCCCACTCCAGCGGAGCCGGGCGCACAATGGGCCCGAGAGGAGGGATCGTGAGCAAGCGATCGCGCGCCCAAACCCGCGCCTCCCGTCGCTGTCGGCGCAGGCGCCGCTGCCCGAGCCGCTTCTCTTCGCCCATGACCGTACCGAGCCACCGCCGGCGGAGATCACCAGAGCCGTGGCCGTCGGGCGAGGGGAAGGTGGCCGGCGAGGCAGGGATCGTCGCTGGTCTGAGATGAAAATCGTCCTTTCGGAGGGCACCGAACGCGCTTCTGGATGGGACCATCTATCGAGGGATTTATCCCAAGATCATGCGATGTATCCCAGCAGGACGGATATCGATGTCAGAGAATGAGTTCCCGCTCGTCCAGTTCATGCGTGAGGGGTTCGATCCAGTGGACGAGCTCGGACGCATCCGGGCCGAGCACCCGGTCTTCCCGATGGAGATCCCCGGCAGCCAGACCGTGTACCTCGTCACCCGCTGGGAGGACGTTCGTGCCGTGCTGGGCGATCATGAACGCTTCAGCAACGACTTCGCGGGCGTGATCGGGCTCGGCTCCAACCAGGAGGACCCGGGCGGCCTCGGGTTCCGCGACCCGCCCGAGCACACGCGGCTGCGCAAGTTCCTCACCCCCGAGTTCACCATGCGGCGTCTGCGCAGGCTGGAGCCGCGCATCGAGGCCATGGTCGAGGAGGCGCTTGACCGCATCGAGGCCAAGGGCGCCGAGAACATGCCGGTGGACCTGTTCGAGGAGTTCGCGCTGCCGATCCCGTCGCTCGTGGTGTGCGAGCTGCTGGGGGTGCCGTACGAGGAGCGCTCCGGCTTCGTCAAGATCAGCAAGGACCGCTTCGACTTCACGGCCGGGCCCGAGGCGTCGCTGCAGGCGATCAACGACGCGATGGCGTACCTGACGGAGCTGGTCGCCAGGGAGCGGCAGAACCCCGGCGAGGGCCTGCTGGGGCAGCTCCTGCGCGACCACGGCGACGAGCTGGACGACCGGACACTGGCCAGCATGGCGGACGGCCTGCTGACCGGCGGGCACGACACCAGCACCAGCATGCTCGCGCTGGGCACGCTGTGGCTGCTGCAGAACCCGGAGCACGCCGCGAAGGTGCGCGAGGTCGACGGCTACGTCAACGACGTGGTCGAGGAGCTGCTGCGTTACATGACGGTCGTGCAGGTGGCCTTCCCCCGCTTCGCCCGCGACGACCTGGAGCTGCACGGAGTGCCGATCAAGAAGGGCGAGCTGGTGCTGTGCTCGCTGACCGGCGCCAACCGCGACCCGGCGGCCCTGGGCGAGGACGCGGACGAGATCCGGCCGGGGCGGGACGTCTCGCACCTGGCGTTCGGCCACGGCATCCACCGCTGCATCGGCGCGCCGCTGGCGCAGATGGAGATGCGCATCGCCTTCCGTGCCCTGCTGCGCCGCTTCCCGACGCTGCGGGTCGCGGGCGAGGTGCCGTTCAGGGAGCTCGCCATCGTCTACGGCGTCAAGGAACTGCCCGTCGCCTGGTAGAGCGGTCGCCGTGTGAGCGAGCGTCTTGAATCCACGTTCCGGCTCCGGTGCTCGGCCCGCCGGACGCTAATGGGAACCACCGAGTCCGCTGATCGGGCAGACTCGGTGCCTGGTGGCCGCTGGTGAGTGAGCACTCCCGGACGCTGGACCGATCTTCGAGTCCTGTGGACAGACCGTTGCCC
>NZ_JBQQBR010000075.1:0-37847 GCF_052245935.1 Nonomuraea sp. 3N208
CAAACGCTGGATCACCCGCTGGAAAGCCGCTCTGAACGCCTTCGCCATCACCTTCGAAGGCCGTCTGACCCCGACCACTCGATAGAACTAATTCAAGATCGAGTTACACCGTTTTCTGGACAGGCCCCACCGGGCGCCCGGTGGGCCACTGGCGTTCAGTCGGCTCTGGGGGCGGGCAGCCAGCGGCCCCAACCAGGGGGACGAGCCCGCCGCACGTGCCGGAATGCTGCCGTCCTCGGTTGGCCGGGCAGTTCCCGGATGTCTCCATCCAGCGGGATCTGAGCGTGTCGTTCAACAGGTACGGCGACTTCTGGGTGAGCGGGTGCTCATCGAAGGCGTACGAGCGCTGCTCTCAGGCGAGGCCTGTGAGATCCAGAGTCGTCACCCGGGGCTAGGCGCGGCCGCATTGAGAAACGCAGGCACTAAGAACTGACCGGCGCTGACGTTCTTTGGCCGATTGCTGGACAACGTAGTGGAGTTCGGATCTTGACCTCGGGCAACACTACACACAGCAATATGTGGATACGGCTAGCGACTGAGGTGGATGTCACCATGAGCAAGGCAATCCTGTTGACTGTAGCCCTTGCCGCTGCTGCGGCGACCCTGATGGCGTTCGGCTTCAGGGTCCTCCGAAGGGACTGGCGTCCAGCTTCGGCCAAGGACGGCACGTGACGCCGAGCCACACACCACGTCAGCGGGAAGTTCTCGCTAGACAGACGGGTGGCTGTGCCCCATACCTGAGGTACGCCGACAACAGTCTGCGAACACCGAGCGCGGGGATCATCCGTCTGATCGGCACGGGGCTGCGCATGTCGGCCAGGATGCTTTACGCGCTGGCTGAGGACATTGAAGGTCGGCGGCCTCGTAACATCGTGCTGGAGGCCATCTGGGCTGACATTGCGATCACCGAGCGGCAACGGCGGATGTTGATCGATGTGTATGAGTCCTTTCTCAAGCCGAGCTCAGATGTAAGTCGACACTCCGCTCGAGAGGTGGGGCGTCGGTAAGAGCGTCTCTGATCAGCTAAGCGATCCCATGTCAGGCGTAGTGTCTGGCGTGGGTGGTGCCCACCGTGGCGGGGTGGCGTGCGCGTGCAGGTGGAAGCCTGCGCCTGATGCTGCCCCGCGTGGCCGGTGCCGTTGGGTGGGGGTACCGATCGTCTGCCCGTCCTGATGCCGGTGGGCTGCGCGGGGCAGCCGTTGCGCCATATGCGCCGCTCGAGCCCGTGCCGGCCGGATGCCTTCGGCGTCTATCAGTCCGCCATCAATTAGTGAACGTTGCGTTTCTTTGGAGTAAACCCTATTCTCCTTAGAGAACGACACGTTCTCTAAGGAGACAGACGCTTATGGCTGTCGTGTTGACGGGTCTGATTCTGGCGATGTTGCTGGGCGCGCTCGATCAGACGATCATGGCTCCCGCCCTCCCGGCCGTGGCGGGCAGTCTCGGCGGGCTCGATCAGATGCCCGCCGTCGTCACCGCCTACCTCGCCGCCGCCACCGTCGTCATGCCCGTGTACGGCAAGCTCGGCGACCGGTACGGTCGCAAGCCCACCATGCAGGTCGCCATCGTCATCTTCGTCACCGGCGCCGTGTTGTGTGCCCTGGCCACGTCGATGCCGCAGTTCATCGCCTTCCGCGCGGTGCAGGGGCTCGGCGGGGGCGGGTTGATGATCGGGGCGCAGGCGATCATCGGGGAGATCGTGAGCCCGCGGGAGCGGGGCCGCTATCTTGGGTTCATCGGTGCCGCCTATGTGGTGGCGGCCGTGGGTGGGCCGTTGGTCGGCGGGTTCTTCATCGACTCGTTCGGCTGGCGGTGGATCTTCGCCATCTACCCGCCGCTGGGGCTGCTGGCCCTGGTGGTGTTGAGTGTCACGCTGCGGCTGCCGAGGCCGCGGAACCATCGGGTGCCGTTCGATGTCGTGGGCGCGTTGACGCTGGCCGTCGCGGTTGTGGGCGTGGTCATGGTGGGGCAGACCAGGGATCCGATCTACCTGCTGGTCGCGGGTGCCGGGGTGGTGGCGTGGCTGGTCAGTGCGCGTTTCGCCAAGGATCCGATTCTGCCGCTGCGGCTCTTCCGCGACCGGGCCTTCGCCGTGCCCGTGGCGATCAGCCTGCTCATCGGGTTCGCGTTGTTCGGGACGATCACGTACATGCCGGCGTACCTGCAGATCGCGTTGCGTACGAGTGCGACGCAGGCGGGGCTGCTGGTGACCGCGCTCATGGGCGGCGTGCTCGTCACCACGATCGTGTCCGGGCGGCTGATCACACGGACCGGGGTGTACAAGCCGTACCCCATTGCCGGCACCGCCGCGGCCGCGGTCGGGCTCGCGCTCGTCGGGCTCGCGGGGGGCTCGCCGCTCGCACTGGCCGGTGCGATGCTGCTGACCGGGTTCGGGGTCGGGCTGGTCATGCAGGTCATGGTGCTGGCCGCGCAGAACGCCGTCGAGCACGCCGACCTCGGCACCGCCACCTCGTCGGTCACGTTCCTGCGGCAGATCGGGGCGTCGGCCGGGGTCGCGCTCGTCGGTGCGCTCATCACGCTGAGGTCCGGGATCTCCGACACCGCCACCCCGGCGGACTTGCCGGAGAGTGTCCGCGATGCGTTCGCCGCTGCCGCGCCGCCCGTGTTCGCGGCCATGGCGCCGCTGCTCGCCGTGGCCTTCTTCCTCGCGCTGGCCCTGCCGGCGCGTCCCCTCCGCACTCGAGCCTACGTCGAGGAGACAACGTGAAACTCGTCGCACCCCTGAGCGCGTTCGGCCGGGGTGACCTGGCCATGGCCGGCGGCAAGGGCGCCAACCTGGGGGAGCTCGTCAGGAACGGCTTCCCTGTTCCGGATGGCTTCGTCGTCACCACGCATGCCTACGACCTCGTCGCGGAAGGCCGCACCACGGCCGACATGCCTGACGAGCTGCGGCGCACGATACTCGACGCCTACGCCGAGCTCGGTGGCGGTCCGGTGGCGGTGCGGTCCAGCGCCACCGCCGAGGACCTGCCGGGGGCCGCGTTCGCCGGCCAGCAGGACACCTACCTCAACGTCGTCGGTGAGGAGCCCCTGCTCGACGCGGTACGCCGCTGCTGGGGTTCGCTCTGGACCGAGCGCGCCGTCGCCTACCGGGCGAGGCTGGGCATCGAGGACGTGAGTATGGCGGTGGTCGTGCAGAGCATGGTGGAGGCCGACACGGCAGGGGTGATGTTCACCGCGAACCCGGTCAGCGGCGAGCGCACCCAGCTCGTCATCGACGCCAGCAGTGGCCTCGGCGAGGCCGTCGTGTCCGGCCTGGTCACCCCGGACCACTACGTCGTCGGCGCCGAGGGCGACATAGAGTTCACGCCCGGCCGCCGCGAGGTCGTCATCCGGGGCAAGGCGGGCGGCGGGGTCACGCGCGAGACCGGCGTGACGGGGGAGCGGCTGCCCGACGGGGTGGTGAGGGAGCTGGCCGCCCTGGGCCGGCGGGTCGCCGGACACTTCGGGCGCCCGCAGGACATCGAGTGGGCTCACGCGGGCGGGCGGGTTCATCTCCTGCAGGCCCGGCCCATGACCGCGCTGCCGCCGCCCCCGGTCGGCAGGCTCAACCCGATCCAGCGCCGCCTGGCCGGCGTGCTGACCGAATACCTGCCCGTGCGGCCGTACCCGATCGACATGTCGACCTGGATCCCCTACGGCCCGGCCGGACTGATGGGGAAGGTGACCGGCGCCTTCGGGCTGCGCCGCGGTTTCGAGGGGTTCCTGCGCGAGGAGGACGGCGTCGTCTACGCGTTCGTGCCGCCGATGCCGCACCCCACGCTCGGGGTGCTCGCCGCGCCGTTCCGCGTTATGGCCAAGGCCCGGCGGTACGACCCGGCACGCTGGACCGAGGACCGGCGCTTCCTGGACTACCTGGCGGACGTCCGGCGGCTGGCCGCCCGCGACCTGGCCGCGATGCCGTGGCCGGAGCTGATCCGGGTGCCCAGGCAGGCGCTCGCCCTGGTGGCGCCGGTGGCCGACCTGCGCATCGACTACCTGCCGGGGACCGGGCTCGCGTTGCTGCGGCTGCTGGTGGCGGTCAAGCTGCTGCGGCGTGGCAGGTTGTTCGGTGGCCTGCTGTTCGGCGCGGTCACCCGTACCATGCAAGCCAACCAGGCGCTGGCGCGGCTGGCCGAGCTGGCCGGCCGCACCGGCGCCCTCGACGCGGACCCGCCGCCCGCCGAATTCCAGGCCGCGTTCCAGGAGTTCATGGCCGAGTACGGCCACCGCGAGACCCTCAGCCCGATCCTCGTCACCCCGCCGAGCTGGGCGGACGACCCCGAGACCGTCCGCGGCCTGATCAGGGTGCTGGCCGCCGAGCCGTCCGAGCGGAAGGCAGCCGACGACGCGATGAAACGCCTCCTCGACCACCCGCTCCTGCGTAATCCGCGCCGCCGCGCTCGGATGAAGCGCTGGGTGGCGGCCGCCCGCGCCGGGGTCGCCTTCCGCGAGGACAGCCATTTCTACTTCACGATGCCGCAGCCCATCCTGCGCAGATCACTGGTGGAGCTGGGGCGCCGGCTGCGTGACAAGGGCGTGCTCGATCAGCCCGAGGACGTCTTCCACCTTCGGCTGGAGGAGCTGGAGTCGTTCCAGGACACCGCGGAGGATCGGGAGCGGCTACGTGAGGTCGCGCGGGCGCGGGCGGTCAAGCGGGAGGAACTGGCCGGCACGCGGCTCATCGACCCCGCCGCGGTCTTCCCCGCCCGCCAGTCCGGCGACGCGCTGCTCACCGGGTCGCCTGCCAGTGGTGGCGTCGTGACCGGGCCGGTGAAGGTGATCAGGGAGCCGTCCGAGTTCGGCAAGCTCGACGCCGGCGACGTGCTCGTCTGCCCCTACACCAACCCTTCGTGGACGCCGCTGTTCCAGCGGGCCGCGGCCGTGGTCGTGGACAGCGGCGGCGCCGCGTCACACGCGGCGATCGTGGCCAGGGAGTACGGCATCCCCGCCGTCATGGGCACAGGCACGGGGACGTCCGTGCTGGAAGACGGCCGGCTCGTCACTGTCAACGGCGACACCGGCACAGTGGCCGGCGCTGCCTAGGATCGCCCTATGGTGACCGACCACCGCAAGCTGCCGCGCCGCCGGGGAGAGGCGCTCAACGCTGCCATCTACCAGGCGACGCTCGACGAGCTGGCCGAGAGCGGGTACGCCGGGCTGACCATGGAGCGGGTGGCCGAGCGGGCCAGGGCCAGCAAGGCCTCGCTCTACCGGCGCTGGCCGACCCGCATCGAGCTGGTGATGGAGGCGGTCCGCGACATGCTGCCCACCCCGGAGTCCACGCCCGACACCGGCAGCCTGCGCGGAGACCTGGTGGCCATGCTGGGCCAGGCCGCGCACGTTCTGTCGGGACCCGCGGGCGAGGCGATGAGGGGGCTGCTGGGCGAGGCGCTCAGCAGCGGGTCCCCGCTGAGCACCATGCGCAGGACGTCCCAGGGCATGGGCAGGAAGACGATGGAGGAGGTCGTCCGGCGTGCCGTGGAGCGCGGTGAGGTCGACCCGGACACGGTCACCCCGCGCCGCCTCGACAGCGGGCACGCGCTCCTGCGCCACCACTTCCTCTTCAACGGCACTCCCATCCCCGACGAGCTCGTCGTCCAGATCGTGGACGAGGTGCTCGTCCCGCTGCTGACCAGCCGGATCACGCAGGGGTGAGCCTGCCGATCCCTGGCCGGCCCCGCCTGAGCGCGCTGCTCGCGACCAGCGCGGCCAGCCCGCTGCTCAGCAGCGCGCTCACCGTCACCGTCGCCACGAACAGCCACGACGCCTTCGGCAGGCCCGGCACCAGCAGGGCCGCGACGAACAGCCAGCCCAGCGCGTTGCAGACGGCCGCGACCACGAGCGTGTTCGCGGTCGTGCGCACCCCGGGCAGCAGCGCGGGGGAGCGCGCCGCGATCATGGGCAGCGGCAACATCCACAGCAGGATGATGGGCACGAGGAAGCCGCCCGTCATCGCGTCACCGAGCGGCCCGGCGGGATAGCCGTCGTGGGCGACGGCGTGCTCGTAGTAGACGAAGCAGAACATCCACACCGGCGTGCTGAGATACGCGGCCATCATGGTCACGTTTCGCGCCGCGGCCCGGGTGAGCGGCGCCTGCCCACGGCATTTCACGGCGCGATACGCGCCGAGCAGCAGTGGAGCTGCGGAGAGCATCCCCGACACGCCTGCCGTGACGAACAACCACATCGCCGCGTCCTGCAGGTCGTGAGCGATCGACCCTGCGGTCGCAGCCTCGGCCCACGCGCCGTGGAGGCTGGCCGCGTCGCGCACACCCGGGTTCCACAACCACCATAAGGCGCAGGCCCCGGCGACCATGATCACCGTGAGCCGGACCCGCAGCGGCTCGGCCCCGGGACGGCGACGGTCGTGCAGCCAGGCGTCGGCCGCGCCCAGGAGCAGGTTCGCCACCGTGCGCAGGCGCACCGGCCGTGCCGCGATCAGGTCGCTGACCTCCTCGCCGTAGCGCTCCCGCCACGCCGGTGGATAGAAGCCGAGCGCCTCTCGCGCCAAGCATCGCAGCTTCATGCCGGCCCCCAAGCCACGCGTCTGGCCCCCGCCTGCTCGACTCGCCGCAGCGTCGCCAGCTGCTCGTGCAGCGCGGCGCGGCCGCTCTCGGTGATCCGGTACGGCTTGCGCCGCTCGGACGAGTCCACCGGCTCGATCCAGCCACGCTCCTCCAGCCGCATCAGCGCCCCATAGAGCGTGCCCGGCTCCAGCACCGTGCCCGAGAATTCCTCGATGTCATTGATCATCCGATAGCCGTGCTTCTGTCCCTCGGCGAGACTGACGAGGACGAGCATTGCCACGTCCGTGAAGCGGCCGAGCTCTTGTGTTCTCCGTGCCATGTATTCAGTAAAACTTAGTAAGTCTCACTGAGCAAGCCCCATCATCGCGGCCATGAGCCGCATCGAATGGTCGAAGGCGGTGCGGCGGTCCTCGATGGTGTTGTTGTACTGGCCGAACAGCTCGAAGCTGACCCAGCCGTACAGGGCGGTCCATGCCATGACGCCGCGGAAGATCTCGTCGTCGGGGACGTCGGGGATGAGGGCTCGGACCGCGCTCGCGTCCGCGTGGAGAGAGGGCGGGGGAGGGGGAGCCGGTTGGGCCGGAGTGAGGGCGGCCGCCTGGTGGGCCTCCGACAGGATGTGGCCGAACACGATCGTGTCGCGCAGGGCCGCAGGGATCGTGTCCTGCGGGGCTTGGTAGCCGGGCACGGGCGAGCCGTATAGCAGGGCATACTCGTGCGGGTGTGCCAGCGCCCAGTCACGCACGGCGTGGCAGACGGTCAGCCATCGGCCCAGGAAGTCGTCTCGTGGGCAGCCGGCGTCGGCCTGCTCCACGGCCTCGCCGACGGCGTTGTAGCCGTCGATGATCAGCGCGGTGTGCAGGTCATCGCGGCTCGGGAAATATCGGTAGATCGCCGACGAGACCATGCCCATCTCTCGTGCCACGGCCCGCAGTGACAGGCCCCCGGCGCCGTGGGTGGCGAGGTGGCGGCGGGCGATGTCGGTGATCTCCCTGATGAGCTCGGCCCTGACGCGTTCTCTTGCGGTGCGGCTCGCGGTCATGCTCAGCAGGTTATCAGAGCGGTGAGAATAAACGAGAGCACTGCTCTTGACGAGCGGTGCTCCATTGGGAGAGCATTGCTCTCGTAGCCGAGTGGCACCAACCCACGGAGGAACCTCAGATGCTCCAGCTCGCCAAGCACGCCAACGCGGCGCTCATGTTCCTCCTGGAGCTCGGCGTGCTGTTCTCCGTGGGCTACTGGGGGTTCACCGTCAGCCCCAACTGGGGCATCAAGCTCCTGGCCGGGCTCGGCGGGCCGGCGCTGTTCATCGCCGCGTGGGCGCTGTTCGGGGCCGGCGGTGGCGCGAACGCCACGTTCCCGCTCACCGGCCTGGCCCGCGCCGCTCTCGAGATCCTCTGGTTCGGCGGCGGCGCCCTGGCGCTCTACGCCTCCGGCCTGGCCACCTCGTCCGCGGTCTTCTTCGCGCTCTTCGTACTCAACGCGGTACTCCGCATCGTCTGGAAGCAGGTCTGATCATGGGTAAGCACGTCGTCGTGGGTTCCGGGCAGGTCGGCACGCACCTGGCCACCAAGCTCCTCGCCCAGGGACACGAGGTCACCGTCGTGACCCGCTCGGGCAGCGGCCCCGAAGGCGCGGTCAAGGTGGCCGCGGACGTGGCCGACAAGGCCAGGATGATCGAGGTCTCCCGAGGGGCCGACGTCCTCTACAACTGCGTCAACCCGAAGTATCACCGCTGGCTCACCGACTGGCCGCCGATGGCCGAGTCCTTCCTGGCCGCCGCCGAGGCCGGGGGCGCCGTGTACGTGATGCTCGGCAACCTCTACCCCTACGGGCCCGTCTCCGTCCCGATGACCGAGGACCTGCCGCTCGCCTCGACCAGCCCCAAGGCGCAGGTCCGGGCGAAGATGTGGGCCGATGCGCTGGCCGCCCACGAGGCGGGCCGAATCCGGGCGACCGAGGTGCGCGGCTCGGACTACTTCGGCCCGGGCTCCACCGACCAGTCCTACCTGGGCGACCGGTTCCTCGTCCCGCTCAGGGCGGGAAAGACGATCCAGCTCGTCTGGCCTGCCGACGTGCCGCACAGCTTCACGTATCTGCCGGACGTGGCCGACGCCCTGATCGTGGCCGGACGGGACGAGCGGGCGTGGGGCCGGCCCTGGCACGTGCCGACCGCCGAGCCGGTGACCTTCCGCGAGATGGGGCAGCGGGCGGCCGCGCTGCTCGGCCGCCCCGCGCCCCGGATGATGCAGTTGCCGTGGCCCGTGGTGCGAGCGGCCGGCCTGTTCTCGCCATTGATGGGCGAGCTCGGGCACGTCCGATACCAGTTCACCAAGCCGTTCGTGCTCGACTCGTCGGCCTTCCAGCGCACGTTCGGCGTCGTGCCTACCCCGATCGACCAGGCGCTCAAGGCTACGCTCGAGGCGTGAAGATAGCCATGATCGGCCTGGGTGACATCGCGGAGAAGGCGTACCTGCCCGTGCTCGCCGCCCAGCCCGCCCTCGACCTCCACCTCTGCACCCGCAACAGCGCCCGGCTCGACCGGCTCGGCGACGCCTATCGGATCGCCCGCCGGTCGACGAGCGTGGACGAGGTGATCAAGGCGGGGGTCGACGCGGCGTTCGTGCACGCCGCGACCGACGTGCACCCGGAGATCGTCGAGCCGCTGCTCAGCGCCGGGATCCACGTCTACGTCGACAAGCCGATCGCGTACACGCTGGAGGAGTGCGAGCACCTCGTACGGCTCGCGAGGGCCGAGGACAGATCGCTGATGGTCGGCTTCAACCGCCGCTACGCACCCGGATATGTCGGACTTGCCGTCCATCCCCGGCATCTCATCCTCATGGAGAAGAACCGCGACAACCACCCCGACGAGCCCCGCCGGGTGGTATTCGATGACTTCATCCATGTGGTGGACACCCTCCGCTTCCTCGCACCCGGCCCGATCACCGGCACCACGATCCGGACCCGCGTCACGAACGGCCTGATCGAGCACATGGTCCTGGAGCTGTCGGGCGACGGCTTCACCGCCATCGGCGTCATGAACAGGATGAGCGGCGCCGCCGAGGAGACCTGCGAGGCCATGGGCGAGGGCGTCAAACGCCGCGTGGTCAACCTCGGCGACGTCATCGACTACCGGAACGGCGAGCGGCTCGTTCGACGGCCCGACTGGGTGCCCGTGGCCAGGCAGCGCGGCATCGAGCAGATCTGCCTGGAGTTCCTCGCCGCCGTCCGCGAGGGCCGCAGGATCGACGCCGAGGACGCCCTGCGCACCCACGCCCTCTGCGAGGAGATCGTCAGCCGGGCCGCTTGACCTGCATCGCCCGGTCGGCCCTGGCGAACATGCGCTCGAAGGGCCGGCCGCCCAGCCTGGTCAGCACGGTGTAGCCCTTCGCGTCACGCAACGGGCTGGACGACGACACGACCCCCGCGATCGTGCCGCCGTACAGCACGGGACCGCCGCTGCCGCCGGCGGCGGCGTGGCAGTTGTGCGTGACCATCAGCCCGGGGCCGTCCGAGACTCCCTCGACCGCGTCGCCCAGGCACCGGTGCAGCCGCAACCCCCGATACCCCTTGCCCGCCGGGTAGCCCAGCAGCTCGAGCCCGCGCAGCGCGGTACCCCTGGTGGTCGGCATAGGACGCAGCCCGCGCCCGGTCACGTCCTCCAGCGGGCGCCGCTGGGCCATCACCCCGACCAGGCCGACGTCGTACGGCAGCAACTCGGCCGAGAACGGCTCCTTTCGCCATTTGGCTGGCACCCACGTACGCGCGACCGGCCACACCCCTAGCCGCGGCCGGCCTCGGTCGTACCCCGGCAGGAAGGCGAGGTGCTCCAGCCTCCGGCCCCGGTTATAGAGGCAGTGCGCCGCCGTCAGCACCAGGCTGCGGCTGCGCGACCCGATCACCGTGCCCCCGCACACCACGTCCCGCCGGGTGACGGGATCCCGTCCGACCAGCAATCCCGTGAGCTGCCGCGACCCCGTAAAAGGGCGCGGGACCGGGGCGTAACCCAGGCGATCCCCGTTCGGGGTCAGCACTCGGGGGACGGGGATGTTACGTTGCGACACCTCGGCGACGACGGCGGTTGGATCGAGCAGGACCAGGGACAGCACCAACCTGAGCACCCTCCCAGTGTTAGCAGAAGATGATCAGTTCGCTGACCTGCAACAATCATTGTTTACCTAACCTGTGTACTGGGAACCCAGGGTTCGCAGCCGGGCATGCGCGTTCTCGTAGACGGCGGGCTCCCCGAGGTAGGCCTTCGGCAGCTTGGCGACCATCGTGTAGTTGGTGTCGCACACGTTGCCCACCGGCGCCTGTCCCGCCTGGCTGACCAGCTGGTACGCGTCGAGCGTGTCCAGCCCGGTCAGCCCCGACGTCCAGGTGACCAGGTCGTGCTGGCTGATCCGGTACGCGTCCTCCAGCGGCCGGGCCGACCCGGTCGACATCAGGTGCAGGTCGTCCTCCAGCCGCGGCCACGGTGTCGCCACGCCCTTGATCAGCTCCACCGCGACCACCGTGTTCATGGCCGACTCGACCGCGGTGCCGCACACCTCGCCGTGCCCCTGCAGCCCGTGCCCGTCGCCGATCGCGAACATCCCGCCCTCGACGTTGACCCCCAGGTAGACGGTGACGCCGGCACGCAGCTCGGGGGTGTCCATGTTGCCGCCGTGCGCGTCCGGGGTGATCGTCATGCGGGCCTCGTTCGCGCCGGGGGCCACGCCGACCGTGCCGTGCATCGGGTCGAGCGGCAGTTCGACGCTGAAGTCGCTGTTGCGGGCGTGGTAGACGGCCACCCCCTTGCCGAGGTCGATGTCGTACCGCCAGACCCGCTCCTCGAGCGGCGGCTGCAGCGTGGCCGTGGTGTGGGTGCTGGTCAGCGCCCCGAAGTGCGGGAACGTGGTCGAAACCGCCCAATCCCTGGCCGGGGTGATCTTGATGAAGTGCAGGGCCAGCGTGTCACCGGGCTCGGCGCCCTCTACATGGAAGGGCCCGGTCACGGGGTTGAGGTACGGGAACTCGCACACCTGTGACGGCAGGTCGTCCACGCTCCGCACCCGGCCGCCGAAGCAGTCCTCGGTGTACAACTCCAGGATCGTGCCCGGACGTACCTTGCCCAGGGCCGGGCGCCCGCCGAAGGTGTAGCTCAGCTCCTCCGGCGAGGGATGGTAGGACACGACGTTCACTTGACCTCCGACGGGAGAACGGGCCTGCGGCCCAGGACGTAGGTGATGCCGAGGATGACCAGGCCGACGGCCAGCCAGATGCCGCCGACCCACTGGGCGTGGACGTTCTGGTTGTAGACGACGGCCACCAGCACGATGAATCCGATCACCGGCGCGACCAGGTGCGCGAGCCAGTTGCGGCTGCGCCGCTTGAAGATGTAGTACACGACGACGGAGATGTGCAGGAGCAGGAACGCGGTCATGGCGCCGAAGTTGACCAGCGAGGCCAGCTCACCGATGCCGTTCGCCCTGGTGCTCATGTAGATGCCGAGGATCAGCGAGATGGCCGCCACGACGAGGGTCGCGTTGACCGGCACCTTGTGCTTGGGGTCCACCTTGCCGAGGAACGAGGGCAGCTGCCGGTCGCGGCCCATCGCGAACAGCAGCCGTGAGGTGGCCGCCTGGGCGACCAGCGAGTTGGCGAAGCCCCATGCGACGGCCGTGGCCACGGCGGTGAGCACCGACAACCAGGCCCCGCCGGCGAACGCGGCGGTGTCGTAGAACGCGCTGCCTGCCGGGTCGCCGTTCGCGATCAGGTTGTCCCTGTTGGGCGTCAGCAGCGCCGCCACCCACGTCTGGACCACGAACAACACCGCGGCCAGTCCCAGCGCGGCCACCATGGACCGGCCGAGCCGCTGCGCGTCCTCGCGGTTCTCCTCGGCCAGCGTCGAGATGCCGTCGAAGCCGAGGAACGACAGCACGGCCACCGACGCGGCGGCCAGCACGACGCTCCAGGTGAACCCGGAAGAGTCGAAGATCGGCGTGAAGAAGCCGGTCTGCGCCTTGCCCTGGGCCAGCGCGATGCCGCCGACCACCAGAAAGATCGCCAGCACCGCCAGCTCGGCCACCAGCATGATCCTGGTGATCCTGGCCGTCATCTGGATGCCGAGATAGTTCACGACAGTGTTGAGCACGACGAACGCGACCAGCCACGCCCAGACGGGGATCGCGGGGACGAACGAGTTCATGGCCACGCTGGCCACCAGGTAGAGCAGTCCCGGCACGAGCACGTAGTCGAGCAGGATCGCCCATCCCGCGATGAACCCGACCGGCGCGCCGATGCCGCGCCCGGCGTAGGTGTAGACCGAGCCCGCCATCGGGAAGGCGCGGGCCATCTGCGCGTACGACAGCGCCGTGAACGCCATCGCGACGAGCCCGATGACGTACGCGAGCGCCACCATGCCGTTGGAGACGGCGAAGACGTTTCCGAAGATGCCGAACGGTGCGATCGGCACCATGAAGATCAAGCCATAGATCATCAGATCGGCGAAACCTAAGGAACGGTTGAGCTCCTGGCGGTAGCCGAACTGCTCAATTGTGCTCATGTACAGCTCCTCGCTGCTTTGGGGGGCGATTCGCACATTAGAGGCAAAGTCTTATATGGAAAAGATCTCTACGGAATGAATCCCATGCCGTTGTTCAGGGTTCGATCGCCCGGGCGAAGAGGGCGGCGTGCGCGGTGGCGCGGCGGCGAGCGCCCTCCCGCTGTGACTCCGTGGCGTCGGTGTGCAGCCACAGCAGGCGGGCGTGTGCGATCGGGGCCAGCAGCCCGTAGGCCCCGGCAACGGCCCGGGCGACACCATCGTGTACGTCCCCGACACCCGCACGGCCTGGACCGGCAACTTCGTCGGCCACGCGGGCGTCGCCCACATGCTGCTGCAGGGCGGCCCGGAGCCGTACGTGGGCTCGCTACGCAGAATGCGCGAGGCCCTGCCCGAGCTGGAGACGATCGTTCCCGGTCACGGCCCGATGGGCGACGGCCGCGCGGCCGTCGACGCGCTCATCGGCTATCTGGAACAGCTGCACGACGAGGTCCTGGCCAGCGTGCGGGCGGGCCGCAGCCTGGAGGAGACCTACGCCGCGTGCACCGATCCGTGGGCCGAGGATCTGGATCCCGGATTGCTGGCCGCGCTGGCACGTTACGCGGTGCCACAGGACCTGGCCCGGCAGGGCATGCTCGCCCTCTGCCGCGACCTGCACCGCCTCAACGTCCTGGCCACGTACCGGTTGTACGAGGGCCGATAGGCGGTCCTGATCAGGCGATGACGGGGGCCCGCCCAGGGCGAGCCCCCGTCCGGCCGTCACGGGTAGAGGCCGCGCATCTGGTGGGCCTCGGCGACCCGGCCCACGCCGATGACGTGCGCCGCCTGCCTCAGTGTCAGTCCGCGGGCCGCGGCCATGGACTTGACCTCGGAGAACGCGCTCTCCATGAGGTCGCGCAGCTTGACCTCGACCTCCCCGGAGCTCCAGGAGTAGGCCTGCATGTTCTGCACCCACTCCAGGTACGACACGATCACCCCGCCCGCGTTGGCCAGGATGTCGGGCACGACCGTGGCGCCGTTCGCGGTCAGGATCTCGTCGGCCTCCGGCGTGGTGGGGCCGTTGGCGCCCTCCACGATCAGGCGGGCGCGGACGCGCGGCGCGTTGGCCTCGGTGATCGCGCCTTCGAGCGCCGCCGGGATCAGGACGTCCACGTCCAGCTCCAGCAGCTCGTCGAGGGGCAGCGCGTCGGCGTGGCGGTAGCCGGACACGCCGCCGGTCTCGGATGCCCACGTGCGCAGGCGGGCGATGTCGAGCCCGCCGGAGCTCGCGCTCGCGTACACGGCGCCGGTGATGTCGGAGACCGCCACCACCTTGCAGCCGGCGTCGGCGAGGTACTGCGCGGCCAGCGCGCCCACCTTGCCGAAGCCCTGCACGGCCACGGTCACGCCCTCGGGTGCGCGGCCGAGCGCGGCCAGCGTGGCGATCTGCACGCCGCGCGAGGTCGCACCGGAGCGCCCGAGCGAGCCGCCCAGCGTCGTCGGTTTGCCGGTGACCACGCCGGGCACCGAGTAGCCCGCGCTGACGCTGTAGGTGTCCATGATCCAGGCCATGGTCTGCTCGTCGGTGCCGACGTCGGGAGCCGGGATGTCCTTCTCCGGGCCGATCAGCGGCAGGATCTCGTTGACGTAGCGGCGGGTCATGCGTTCGAGCTCGCGGGTGGAGAGCCTGGTCGGGTCCACGGCCACGCCGCCTTTGGCGCCGCCATACGGGATGCCGACCAGCGCGCACTTCCACGTCATCCACATCGCGAGGGCGGTGACCTCGTGGATGTCCGTGCCGGGATGAAACCGGATTCCGCCCTTGGCGGGGCCGCGCGAGACGTTGTGCTGGACGCGGAAGCCCTGGACGACGTCGAGACGTCCGTCCTCACGCCGCACCGGGACCGAGACGGTCAGTGAGCGGCGGGGCGTGGCCAGCACCGTGCGGAGCCCGTCGTCGAGCCCGAGGTGCTCGGCCGCCTGGTCGAGCTGGTGGAGTGCGGAGTCGAGGGCCTGGCGGCCCACAGTGATCAGCGCCGGCGTCTTTGACGGCACCATGATGCTCATGGAAGAGATTCCTCCTGGTATATACGCCCTATTTGTAGGGAAAGCGCCATTGCCTTCACCTTCTGGGCGATGTTGTCGTGATCATCCTAGAGCGGGGCGTTTGACCTTGCCTAGTTGTTGGCAAAAATCCAGACCGTGATCGGGATGCTGTGGACCGTGCCACTCTGGCAGGCTTGGGCCACGAGGGTGTGCCGAATCATCAGAAACCGGAGGTGGGATGCCCGCACTGGTGGTGGGGCCGATGCTGCGACACGTCGATGCCGACAGCGCCTCGATCTGGGTGGAGTCCGCCGAACCCTGCACGGTCACCGTCGAAGCGGGCGGCAGGGCTTATCGGTCGCCTACCTTCACCGTGCACGGACACCACTACGCGATCGTGGATCTCGTAGAGCTCTCCCAGGATATCCCCTCTTATTCGGTCAGTCTCGGCGGGGAGCAGGTATGGCCTCTGGCGGGTCGCCCGCCCAGCAGGATCCGGCTCCTGCCGCCGGACGGGGCACGCCGGCTGGCGTTCGGGTCGTGCCGCACCAGCGTCCCCCACGACGCGGCGCACGTCCGTACCCAGGGCGAGGACGTCCTGCGTACCTACGGCCGTCACCTGGCGGGCTCCGGTGACGCGGAGTGGCCCGACCTGCTGCTGCTCCTGGGTGACCAGGTCTACGCCGACAACCCCTCGCCCGAGATGCTGGCCTACGTTCGCGCGCGCCGGAGCACGGGTGGAATAACTGGGCCGCAGGGGGAGATCGCCGACTTCGAGGAGTACGCCGAGCTCTACCGCCAGGCGTGGACCGACCCCGAGATCCGCTGGCTGCTGTCCACCGTGCCGAGCGCGATGATCTTCGACGACCACGACCTGCGCGACGACTGGAACACCTCGCAACCCTGGCGCGAGGAGATGGCCAGGACGAGCTGGTGGCGCCGCCGGGTGGTCGCCGGGCTCGGCGCGTACTGGATCTACCAGCACCTCGGCAACCTCTCACCGGCCGAGCGCGCGACCGACCCGCTGCTCCGCACGCTGCTGGATCTGGAGGGCCGCGACGGCGCCGACGTGCTCGACGCCTTCGCCGAGAAGGCCGACGCCGAGCCGTCGAGCAGCCGCTGGAGCTACGCCCGCGACCTCGGGCCTGCCCGCCTGATCATGGTCGACACCCGGTGCGCCAGGCAGCTCACGCCCGGTGCGCGCCGCATGCTCGACCCGGCGGAATGGGCCTGGCTCGAGGAGCAGGTCGCCGCTCCGGCCGAGCGTCTGATCATCGGCTCGTCGATCCCGTTCCTGCTGCCCGAGGGCGTGCACGGGGTGCAGAACTGGAACGAGGCCCTGAGCGACGGCGCGTGGGGCCCGGTGGTGCGGCGGTGGTCGGAGAAGTTCCGGCAGGCCTTCGACCTGGAGCACTGGGCGGCATTCCGTAGCTCGTTCGACGAGCTGTCGAGGCTGCTCATCCGGCTCGGCAAGCCGGTGGTGATCCTCTCCGGCGACGTCCACTACTCCTACCTGGCCAAGGCCCGCCTCGGGCAGGTCTACCAGGTGGTCTGCTCGCCGATCCGCAACCCGCTCAGCCGCCTGCTGCGCTGGGCCAACGTGGTCACCCAGTTCTCCATCGCCACGCTGGTGGGCGGCCTGCTGGCGCGCCTCGCGCGGATCCCGCGGCCGCCGATCCGCTGGCGGATCACCAAGGGCCCGTGGTTCCAGAACGCCGTCGCCACGCTCACCCTCCCCGACCAGGTGACCTGGTACGAGTCGCGCGACGAGGTCCTCAGGCCGATCGATTCTGTACGACTCGAGTGAAAACGGTTATCGTCACCCCCTATGGATGAAGACCACTACTCGCTCGCCGTGCCGTTCTACGACCTGTGGCATGAGGACGGGCACGTCCCGATGATCCGCGAGCTACTGCCACCCCTGCTGAAGGGCGTGCGGCGGAGCGTCATGGAGATCGGCGCCGGCACCGGCCTGATCACCCGGGTGATCCTCCGGGAGACGCCCGCGGAGGTCTACGCCGTCGAGCCGTCGTTCGGCATGCGCTCCGTCCTGCTCAACCGGCTGGCCGAGGACCCCGATGCGCTGAGCCGGGTGACCGTGCTGCCGTGCGGCGCGCTGGAGGCGGAGGCCGACGAGCCCGTCGAGGCCATCGTGATGATCTCGGTGCTGCACAGCTTCGACGCCGAGCAGCGGGCAGAGCTGTGGCGGGTGCTGCGCAGGCAGCTGGAGCCGGGCGGGCTGCTGCTGTTCAACTGGCGCGAGCGGGCCACCCCCGTGCCGGGCGAACCTGAGGTCGTAGGCACCTACCAGGTCGGCAGGCACACGTACGAGATCGCGGGTCAGGTGCTCGCGGTCACCGGCGAGACGGCCAAGACCCGCTACTTCTACCGCGTGAAGCAGCGCGGCGTGGTGATCAGCGAGGACGTGGTGGTCTCCGAGAGCCACTGGCCGGCACGGGAGCGCCTGGTCACCGAGCTGGAGGCGGCGGGCTTCACCCGGGACGGAGCTCCCGACGGCTTGGAAGCCTGGCGGCTCACGAAATAGTGGGAACCGGACTCCGGCGTGCGGTCAACAACAGGATGACCGCATGAGAGAGGACCGGCACAGTGGTGGGTGTTCAGGATGTGCCTGAGGCCCAGCGCAGGCTGCGCCTCCGCCGAGCCGCAGCCCTCGTCCACCCCGCCCAGGGAGGAGCCTTTCCCCACCACGGAGCCCTCGCCCCCGGACGTCAAGCGCACGCCACCCAACCAGCCCCTGCCGGCGGAGGAGCCCCTGCGGCGCGAGGACCCCATTCAGAGTGAGCAGCCCTCGATGGCCAACGATCCACCGAAGGACTTCCCGGCCGACGAATGACCACGTGGCCGGTGGCCGTGCGCCGTAACGGCGCCCGACCCCGTAAACCAGAGGACCGTCTCCCTGGACAGGGCCCAGCCACGTACGGTGGTTGGGCCCAGCCGGCGAAGCCGTAAAACAAGAAGAATGCAGTTATGGGTGTTGGTTCTTGAGGTCGTAGAGGGCATCGGCGAGTTGGTCGATCGCCCAGAGGAGGTCCTCCTCGGAGATGACGATCGGCGGTGCGAGCCGGATCGTGGACCCATGGGTGTCCTTGGCGAGCACACCCCGCTTCATCAGCGCCTTCGACACCTCACGACCCGTGGCGAGATCAGGAGAGATGTCCACACCGGCCCACAGCCCCCGCCCGCGCACCTCGATCACACCCTTGCCGATCAGCTCGCGCAGCCGGGCGTGCAGCACCTCGCCGAGCTTGGCGGCCCTGGCCTGGTACTCGCCGGTGTTGAGGATCTCGATGACCGCGTTGCCGACCGCGCACGCCAGCGGGTTCCCGCCAAACGTGGACCCGTGCTGTCCTGGATGGATGACCCCGAGGACGTCCCGGTTGGCCGCGATGGCCGACACGGGCACGACGCCGCCGCCGAGCGCCTTGCCGAGGACGTAGATGTCAGGCACGACGCCTTCGCAGTCGCACGCGAACGTCTGCCCGGTCCGCCCCAGCCCCGACTGGATCTCGTCGGCGATCATCAGGATGCCCTCGGCCGTGCACAGCTCCCTGATGTCGGTCAGGTAGCCGTCCTGCGGCACCAGCACCCCGGCCTCGCCCTGGATCGGCTCGACCAGCACGCCGACGGTGTTGGCGTCGACGGCGTCCCTGATCGCGGCGATGGACCCGTACGGCACGATGCGGAAGCCCGGCGTGTACGGCCCGAAGTTGTCGTGCGCGTCAGGGTCGGTGGAGAAGCTGATGATCGTGGTGGTGCGGCCGTGGAAGTTGTTCTCCATCACGATGATGTTGGCGAGGTCGGGCTCCACGCCCTTGACCTCGTACCCCCACTTGCGCGCCACCTTGATGGCGGTCTCCACGGCCTCGGCGCCGGTGTTCATGGGCAGGATCATGTCCTTGCCCGTGAGGTCGCCGAGTCCGGCGCAGAACCGCGCGAACTGGTCGTGGTAGAAGGCACGGCTGGTCAGGGTCAGCCGCTGCAGCTGCTCCTGGGCGGCCTCGAGGATCTTCGGGTTGCCGTGGCCGAAGTTGAGCGACGAGTAGCCGGACAGGCAGTCCAGATACCGCCTGCCGTCCACGTCGGTGACCCAGGCGCCATCGGCCTCGTGGATCACGACGGGCAGCGGATGGTAGTTGTGCGCGCTGCGGCGCTCGCTGAGCTCGATCAGCTCTGCGCTGCTGGTCATGTCAGTTCTCCCCCCTGATCTCCAGTGTGCAGCACTTGGGGCCCCCGCCCGCCTTACGCAGCTCCGAGAGGTCGACCGGAATGACCTCGTACCCGCGGCGCTTGAGCTCCAACTGCAGGTTGGAGGCCTCGGCGTTGATGACCACGTTCGTGCCGTCGCTGACGGCGTTCAGGCCGAGCACTTCGGCGTCCTCGGCGGTGGCGAGCACCGCGTCGGGGAACATCCGGCGCAGCACCTCCCGGCTGCCCGCGGAGAAGGCCTCCGGGTAGTAGGCGACGTTGTGCCCGTCGAGCGGGAACAGCGCCGTGTCGAGGTGGTAGAAGCGAGGGTCGACCAGGGTCAGCGAGATCACCGGGCGGCCCAGGTACTCCTGCGCCTCCTGGTGGGCGATCACCTCCGTGCGGAAGCCCGTGCCGCCCAGGATGACGTCGTCGAGCGTGAGGAAGTCGCCCTCACCCTCGTTGACGTGCTGCGGCGCCTGCACCCGGTAGCCGTGCTCGGCGAACCACCGCAGGTAGGCCGGGCCCTCGGGACCGCGCTGCGGGTAGGCGAACCTGGCGCCGTAGACGCGCCCGCCCACGACCAGCGCGCCGTTGGCGGCGAACACCATGTCCGGCAGCCCCTCGATCGGGTCGATCAGACTGACCTGGTGGCCGAGCTCCTCATAAGCGGCTTTGAGTCCCTCCCACTGCCGGACCGCCACGTCGCGGTCAGCGCCGGTCTCGGGATGCATCCACGGGTTGATCGCGTACTCGACCGTGAAGTACTCCGGACGGCACATGAGGAAGTGTTTGGGCATGCAGGTCTCCGTCGAGATTTATGGGCGGATGTCCCTGATCGAGGGGACGGAGACAGCCTAAGAATGTATGTTTATGCAGGCCAAGCCGTTGCATTGCGTGTTCGCGCGGGTCTGTTGCGTCTCTCAGCCGGTGGTGTGCGATTCATTGCGTACGACCCCCGGAGGGGCTTCGACCAGCCGCGACAACACGATGGAGCTCTTGGTCCTGACCACGAAGGACTGCGCCGCGATGCGCTCGATCACGCGCTCCACATGCCGCACGTCCGTCGCCCTGATGTGCAGCAACGCGTCCGCCTCGCCGGTGATCGTGGCCGCCGCCACCACCTCGGGGAACTTCGCCACCGCCAGCGCGATGTCCGACGGCTTGGTCTTGCCCTGGCAGAACAGCTCCACATACGCCTCGGTCGTCCAGCCGAGCGCCTGCGGCGACACCACGGCGCTGAACCCGGTGATCGCCCCGCTGTCGAGCAGCCGGTCCACCCGCCGCTTGACCGCCGACGCGCTCAGCCCCACCTGGTGGCCGATCTCCGCGTAGGTCGAGCGGGCGTCGTCGACGAGCGCCGCGATGATGTCACGATCGAGCCGGTCCAGTTCCACGCGCTCTGTATACAGCCTGGCCAGGCTGGCGCGCGACGAGCGGTGCGCGGGAGACTGGACGCTCTGTCGTTTCACCGGAGGACTTTCGCCAGAATGAGTACCGCTATCTTCCCCGAGGGCTTCGTCTGGGGAGTGTCGACGTCGGCCTTCCAAATCGAGGGGGCCACCTCCGCCGACGGCCGCGGCCCGTCCATTTGGGACACCTTTTCCGCCGACCGCGCCGATGCCTGCGACCATTACCACCGCTATCGCGAAGACGTGCGGTTGATGAAAGACCTCGGAATGGCCGCCTATCGATTTTCCATCAGCTGGCCGCGGGTGTTTCCCGACGGTTCTGGGAAACTGAACGCGGCCGGGCTCGATTTTTACGACCGGCTGCTCGACGAGCTGCTCGACGCGGGCATCACGCCGTATGCGACGCTTTACCACTGGGATCTGCCGCAGGCTTTGGAGGACGCCGGTGGCTGGCCGTCCCGGGACACCACCCGCCATTTTGCCGATTACGCCGCCGCCGTGTCCGGCCGGCTGGGGGATCGGGTCGACACCTGGTTCACCTTCAACGAGCCATGGGTGGCGGCCTTTCTCGGCTACGGCTCCGGCATTCACGCGCCGGGCCGGAAATCGGCCGCTGACGCCTTCCGCAGCGCCCACCATTTACTGCTCGCGCACGGGCTCGGCGCCCAGGCGTTGCGCGCGGCCGGGGCGGCGAAGGTGGGCGTCGTGCTCAACCTCTCGCCCGTCCTGACGCCCGGCCAGGTGAGCGACGCCGCGCGGCCGCTGTCGGCCGAGGACGCCGAGGCCGTGGCCAGGATCGACGCGCTGGCCAACCGGCAGTTCCTGGAGCCGCTGTTGCGCGGCGCGTACCCCGCCGAGCTGCTGCCGATCATCGAGCGCACCGCAGGGCTCGGCCACGTGCGCGACGGCGACCTGGAGCTCATCGCCCAGCCGATCGACCTGCTCGGCGTCAACTACTACACCCCGCTCGTCGTGCAGGCCCAGCCCAGCGAGCCCGCCGACCCCGCCTACCCAGGCAGCGAGGGGGTGCTGTTCTGCACGGTCCCCACCGCCGTCACCGCCATGGGCTGGCCCATCGTCCCCGGCTGCCTGACCCACCTGCTGCGCCACCTGACTGCGGAGTTCCCCGACACCGAGCTGATGATCACCGAGAACGGCGCCGACTTCGTCGACGTGGTGACCGGCGACGGCATTCACGACGTGGAACGCATCAGTTTCATCGAGGAGCACCTGCGCGCCGTGCGGGCGGCCGTCCAGGACGGCGCGAAGGTACGCGGGTTCCTCGTCTGGACGCTGCTCGACAACCTCGAATGGGCCGATGGCTACCAGCGCAAGTTCGGGCTCGTCCACGTCGACTTCGCCACCCAGAAACGGCGGCTCAAGGACAGCGCGCTGTGGTACCGCGACGTCATCAAGCGCAACGGCCTGACCGAGACCCGCCCGAAGCGGCCCACCCTCGAAACCGTGGCCGCCCGCGCCGGCGTCTCCCGCGCCACGGTCTCGCGTGTGGTCAACGGCGAGGCGTCGGTCAGCCCCGAGGTGCGCGAGACCGTGCTGCGCGCGGTCAAGGAGCTCGGGTACGTGCCCAACGCCGCCGCCCGCAGCCTCGTCACCCGCAGGACCAACTCGATCGCGCTCGTCCTGTCCGTCCCCCGGCAGGGCGGCGACCAGCTGACGGCGGCCGTCGTCCAGTACGTGACCAGCCTGCTGGTGGGCGCCGGCAAGCAGATCACGCTCATGCTCGCCGACACGGCAGAAAGCCACCGGCGCATCGTCCAGCACGTGGAGGCAGGCCTGGTGGACGGGGTGGTGCTGCTGCCACCGGACCGAGGCGACACGCTGGCCGAGCGCCTCTCCCGCACCGGCGTGCCGATCGTGCTGCTCGGCAAGCCGGCGATCGCCTCGATGATGCCGTACGTGGACGTGGACAACACCGGCGGCGCGAAGGCCGCGACCGAGCACCTGCTGGCCCGAGGCCGCCGCCACATCGGCATGATCTGCGGCCCCATGGACCTGGTCGCCGTCCAGGACCGGCTGGACGGTCACCGGACCGCGATGCGGCAGGCCGGCCGGCAGCCGCTGCTGGCACCCGCCGACCTCACCCGCTCGTCCGGCACGGCGGCGACCCGGCAGCTCCTGACCGACCAGCCCGCCTTGGACGCCGTCTTCGCCGCCAGTGACCAGCTGGCCATCGGAGCGCTCCAGGCGGCGCGGGAGGCCGGGCGGCGGGTGCCGGAAGACCTGGCGATCGTCGGCTTCGACGACATCGACGCCGCCTCGGCCACCACACCCGGCCTCACGACCGTCCGCGTCCCAGTCGCCGAGCAGGCGCTGGCGCTCGCCCGGCTGCTGCTGTCCCGCCTGGAGGGCCGCCACACCGAGTCCGTCATCCTGCCCACCCGCCTCGTGATCCGCGACTCCACCTGAGCGCCACAGCTCAGGAGCGGGTGCGGCGGCGCAGCACGATGCGCTCGGCCCAGCTGGCCGCCTCCGGGTCCTTGAGCCCCTCCACCACCCCGCCCAGGTACGCGGTGGCCAGGCTGTCGAAGCCGCTGTCCAGCTGGCGCAGCCGGCTGGCCTTGCGGCGGTCCACGGCCTGCAGGTATTGGGCGATGCTCTCCGCGTAGCCGGCGTCGTGCTGGTAGGCGGCCTGGGCGGCAGCGCTGGCGGCGGACTCGGCGTCGCGCTTGGCCCTCAGCTCCCGCAGCCGTCGGTCGTTGGGGTTGTGCATCCGCCGTCCCAGGTCGGCGGCGATGAGCGCCGTGGCGATCAGCAGAGCCAGCAGCAGGATCATCGTGGGCAGCTGGCCGACGCCCTCCGACGTGGGGCCGATTTCCTGACCATCCACGATCAACGGCTTGACCAGGGCGTCCCTGCGGAGCACGGCGACGGCGACGATGAGGCCGAGCCAGACGAGCGCCACCCCGATCAGCAGCCAGCGGCCCTTGGCCGAGCTGCCGTGCTCCTGCCAGGACCGGAACGCCCTGCCGTACATGTGGGGCGCCACCAGCATGATGAGCGCCGCGCCCGCGGCCAGGAGCGCGGTCATCGCGATGCTGTCGCCCCAGCTCAGGATGACCTGGTAGAGGATCGGGACCTCGACGATCAGCAGGAGCAGCAGCAGGAGCGCGGCAGGCAGCCAGCGGCGGATCAGCGGCCAGTGGCTGCCGGAGATCGCGATCGAGCTGGGCCGGCCGTCGCCAGGCCGCCTGCTCGGCTGCTCCAGCTCCGTGACCTGGCGCTGGCTGTCCTCCAGCGCCTTGCGTGTCTCCCCGAACGTGCGCTGCGACTCCGCGAGCTTGATCTTCTGGGACTCGAACTCGGCCCGCGCCCGCTGGATCTCCTGCTCGGTGCGCTCGTCGAGCTCGGCCAGCTCCGCCAGCCGCTCGTCCTCAAGCTCGTGGAAGCGCGGCACGCTGCCGGTCTGGAGCGTCAGCGTGTCGATCTGGCCGTCGGCGGCGTGCGTACGGCCGAGCTCGCGCTCCTCGCGGCGGCGCTGCGGCCAGTCGGGCAGGCGGTAGAGGTCGCCGTCGTACGCCACAGCAGGCGTGATGCGGGTGACCTGGCCAGGTTCGAATGACTCGTCCTGCTTGCGGCGTAATAAGCGCATCGGGCCTCCAGCGAGGGTCCTGCCTTCGATGCTAATCGCGCAATTTGTAGAACAATGGCGTGGTGAGCGAATTGCCGGTCATCGATATCGAGCCCCTCCTCACCGACGCCCCGGATCGCGGCAAGCGTGCCGTCGCGGACGCCATCGGCGCCGCCTGCCGGGACAGCGGCTTCTTCTACGTCACCGGCCACGGCGTGCCGCCTGAGCTGCTTGCCCGGCTCGACGCGGCGAGCCGGCGCTTCTTCGCCCTTCCCGAGGAGGCGAAGGCCGAGATCTCCATGGACAAGGGCGGCAAGGCTTGGCGCGGGTTCTTCCCCGTCGGTGGGGAGCTCACCTCCGGGCGCCCCGATCTCAAGGAGGGCATCTACTTCGGCGCCGAGGATCCGCCCGGCCCGCTCCCGCTGCACGGGCCCAACCTCTTCCCCACCCAGGTCCCCGAGCTGCGCGACGCCGTGCTCGAATACCTGGACGGGATGACCGCGCTCGCCCAGTCCCTCATGTCGGGTGTCGCCCTGAGCCTCGGCCTGGACGAGGGGTACTTCCGCACCGGCTACACCGCCGACCCGACCATCCTGTTTCGGATCTTCCACTACCCGCCCGCTCCGCCGGACGACGCCGACACCTGGGGCGTGGGGGAGCACACCGACTACGGCCTGCTCACCCTCCTCCTGCAGGATGAGAACGGCGGGCTCCAGGTCCGCACCCCGCGCGGGTGGGTCGAGGCGCCGCCGCTGGCGGGCACGTTCGTCTGCAACATCGGCGACATGCTCGACAAGCTCACCGGCGGCCAATACCGCTCGACCCCGCACCGGGTACGCAACCGCAGCGGCAACGAGCGCCTCAGCTTCCCGTTCTTCTTCGACCCAGGCTGGGACGACGAGGTGCCGCCCCTGCCGTACGCGCCCGGCCACCGCTGGGACGGCCAGGTGGACTTCACGGGCACGTACGGCGAGTACCTGCTGTCGAAGGTCTCCAAGGTCTTCCCGGGCCTCTTCGAGAACGTCAAGAGGTCGAGAACGTGAACCAGTTGACGTTGACGAAGTCGGCCGGCTGACCACTGCTGAAGGTCAAGTAGACGGTATGCGTCCCCGTGACGCCCGTGATGTTGGCGGGCACCGTGCGCCAGCTCTGCCAGCCGCCGGTGTTGGCGAGGGCGAAGTCGCCGATGGGCGCAGCCGTGGGGCTGTCCAGCCGCACCTGCACCAGCCCGCTCACCCCGGCCGCCGCTCCCGAGGCCACCCTGGCCCTGAACTGCCTGGCCGCCTCAGTGCCGAAGTTCACCCCGTCGAAGCGCAGCCAGTCGCCGTTGGAGATGGCGCCGACGTTCTGCCCGCCGCCCGTGTCGGTGGTGGTCTCGACGATGGTGCCCGACTGGGCCTGGTATCGCTCGGCCTGGATGGTGGAGCGGGCGTCCACGCCGCCGGGCGGGGTGGTCGGCGTGGTGGTGCCGCTCTGCCACACCGCCACGTAGTCCACCACCATGGGACGCCCGGGCACGGTGGCCGCCGTCGGGGTCTGGCCGCCGAGGGCGTTCGGGAACGCGCCGCCCATGGCCACGTTGAGCAGCAGGAAGTAGCCGGCGTGCCCGGTCATGTTGGTCCAGGTCGTGGCGTCGAACTGGGACTGGCTCGCGCTGTGGAACTGCTGGCCGTCCACGTACCACCGAAGCTGGTTGGGGCTCACGCTACGGTCCCACTCGAACCGGTAGGTGTGGAAGGCCGACTGGCAGGTGGAGCCGGGGCAGGCGCGGCTGGCGCCGAGGCCGGTCGTCTCGTTGCACGGCCCGCCCGGGTTGACGCCGCAGTGGAGCACGCCCCAGACGGAGTTGATGCCGTTGACGTTCTCCATGATGTCGAACTCGCCGATGCCCGGCCAGTTCCAGTAGTTCCCCCGGTACGGCGACCCGAGCGCCCAGAACGCCGGCCAGTAGCCGAGCGCGGCGTCGCCGGTCACGTTGGGCATCTGGATCCGGCCCTCGATGCGCAGGATGCGCCCGTCAGCGGGCTTGAAGTCGGCGCGCCTGGTCTCGATGCGGGCCGAGGTCCACTCACCCGAGCCGCTGCGCAGAGGGGTGATGCGCAGATTGCCTGCGCCGTCGAGGCTGAGGTTAGAGGTGCTGGAGGTGTAGTTCTGGATCTCGCCGGTGCCCCAGTTGGCCGGGCCGCCTGGGTACGAGTGCCCCGTGTCGATGATCCAGTTGGTCGACGAGGGAAGGGCGCCGGTGTTGCCGTTGAAGTCGTCGGACCAGACCAGGGACCAGCCGGACGGGGTGGGCGGGACGGCGGCCGAGGCGCCGACGGCCACCTGGACGAGCAGGCCGGTGAGCGCTGTGAGCACCACGCCCACGGCCGCCAGGCGCCGTCGCTGTCTGCTTGCTGTTGTCATCGTTTCGCTCCTGGGGGGTGCCGGAGGCGTGAGAGAGCGCTCTCTCAACGATGTGAACACAGGGTTTACTTGCTGTCAATCTTCCGCAACGGCTGTGCTGCGGCCTTGCGGAGTACTAGAGAGCGCTCTCCACTGCCGATCTACAGGAGATCGACTGTCGTCGCGCCCGCCGACTCGAAGGCCTCCCGCCAGAAGGCCTCGAGCAGTGGGAACCGGTCAGGGCTCGACGTCTTCTCCCGCAGGAAACCGTGGACGACCACCGAATACCCGGTCATGTCGGGGAGCAACCGCGTGTCCCGCAGCTCCTTGATCTTCTGCTTGCGGGCGTTCTCGTTCAGGTCCAGCTTGTTGATGTCCAGGTCGCCCCGGTTGTTGATCAGGTCGCTGAACACGATGATCTCGTGCGCCTTGTCCGGCTGCCGCTGGGCGCTGAGCTGCTTGACCAGGTAGCGCAGGGCGCCGAGCACGTCAGAACCCTGGCCCTCCGTCGGGCAGTCGAACAATTGGACCGCCCTGGGCAGGACCTCCTTGATGCGGTGGGCCCTGACGCGGTCCTCGACGACCGGGTTCTCGTTGGGGTTCTCCGCCCGGGTGGCGGCGATGGAGACCGGGTCCTGGCGGCACGTGCTGCTCTCCGAGCTGCCCGTGACCGCCGCGAAGCTGATCCAGTCGCAGTTCTGGACGAAGGGGGGCAGCTTGGAGGTGACGTCGCTCCGGGACGTGGCCGGCTCGGCGTAGCTGGTCGAGTCGACGATCACGCCGCAGACGGAGCGCGCCTCGGTGCCACACCCCGCCACCCCGGTCACCACCAGCAGCAGTCCGCCCAGCACCGCCCCCAGCCGACGCACTGTCCCGCACCGGGCGTGCGGGCGTAAGATCGCGCGCCGCCCATGAGCGCCCTCACCGCCACCGTCCTCCGCCATCACGTGCCCTCCGCCATCACGTGCCCTCGCCATGACGCTCTCCCCGCCAGGACGCATCCACCTGCCCCGAACCACCTGGCCCGGAATCGGAAGCGGGACTGGTGGCAGAGGCACCCGCCGGCAACTCGCGCGGCATCACCTCCGCCCGCCACACCTCGATCCGGCCCTCCACCTCCCGCAGGATCCGCCCGATCTCCTCCCGCCCCGAGCTCGCCGCGGGCGTGTCACCGGTCGCCTCCATCGCGATGACCTCGCCCTTCCACAGGGACGGGATCTCCTCCTTGCGCGGGTGGGCCTCCAGAACGCCGCCCTTGTATGCGGCGATGAGCTGCTCGGCCCTGGCATGCACGGCCTCCACCTCGTGGTCGCGCTCGATCAGCGCGCTCTCCCACTCCTGGCTGAGCTGCTCGATGCGGGCCCTGGCCCGCTGCACGTTGGCGTTCGCCTCCTCGACCACGGCCCGCCGCCGCGCCTCGGCCCGCCGCGCCCTGGCCTCCGCGATCGAGATGAACGCGTCCACCGGCCGGTTGTCCTGATCGGCCGCCGGGCCGTGCCCGTTCACGTGCGCGGCCGGCTCCGGCAGGGTGTCGCTCCTGCCTAACTCCCGCAGGATCACCTCCCGCGCCCCCGTCGCCCGCTCCAGCAGCACCGTACGGGCGGCCGCCAGCCGCCGGTCGACCTCGGTGATCTGCTCGCGGGCTCGGGCCCGGATCTCTGTGACGTACGCGGGCTGGTAGTCCGGATCCGTGAACTCGCCCAAGGGATGCCGGCGGGCGTCTCGCATCCCCAGCCGGCGCGCCTCCTCGCGCTCGGCCAGCGGATCGCCCCGCTTGAACAGCCGCGACAAGAACGCCATCCGCGTCTCCTGGCTCCGGCCGGACCGGACCCCGGCCCGGATCTGCCTGAACCCCAGACTATGCGCTCCCTTCCCGAGTCGGGGCGACGCCGACGATTGGCGATTCTGCGCGCGTGCGCCCCGCGATACAGGCAAACGGAGTCCGCGGACGTCATGTCGGCGGTCGGTCGGTGGGTGGGGCGGGTTTCCTCAGGGATGAGGGCGCCGGTGGGGTTAGCGGGTGGCTTCTGTCTTCACGAGGAGTTTCTTGAGTAGGCCGTCCAGGACGACCTGATCGGCCGGGGTGAGGGCGTTCACCATGCTCGCCTCCACCTCCGCCCGGATCGTCATCGCTTCCATCCACAGGTCGTGGCCCTTGGGAGTGAGCTCGACGTCCACCCGCCGCCGGTCCTCCGCGCTGCGCACCCGCCGTACCAGGTCGGATCGCTCCAGCGTGTCCAGCCGCCCGGTCATCCCCGCCGGGGACAGCAGGAGGTCCGTGGCGAGCTCGGTCGGGGTGGCCGAGCCGCCGCGCGCCACCAGCCGGTGCAGCGTCTCGAACTCGAAGTCCTGCATGCTCACCTCCCTCAGTGCCGCCTCCTTGGTGTGGGCCAGGTGCTTAACGAGGACCTGCATCCGCGTCACGATCGCCTCCACCTGCTCGTCGAAGGGCGCCTTGCCGCGCCAGCGGGCCAGGTGGCGATCGACCGAGTCATTCATGCGACCGATCATACGGCAGCGAGTATTTTGTTGACGAAACATTCGCTGGCGAAATATTGTGCTTCGTTGTGATGAACCGACTGCTTATTGGGCGAAGCCTGTCCGCGCTCGCCACCGCTCTCATACCCACCACCCTGACCCTCGCGGTGCTGCGGATGACCGGAGACGGCGCGGCGCTGGGCGCCGTGCTGGCGAGCGAGCTGGTGCCGCTGCTGCTGTTCCTCCCCGTGGGTGGGGTGCTGGCCGACCGGATCCGGCCCCAGCGGGTCGTGTTGCTCGCTGACCTGACCCGGTGCCTGTCGCAGGTGGCCATAGCCGTCGAGCTGTTGCTCGGAGTGAACCGTCTGCTCGATCTGGCGCTGCTGTCGGCGGTGGCGGGAGTGGCGATCGCGTTCGGCAGCCCGGCCGTGCCGAGGCTGGTGGTCGCGGTGGTGCCCGGGCCGGACCGGTTGCGGATGAACGCGCGGATCGGCGTGGCGACGAGCCTGTCTGCGGTGGTGGCTCCGGCGCTGGCGGGCGCGATCACGCTGGCCGCCGGTCCGGGCTGGGCGGCCGCGCTCACGGCGGCGCTGTTCGCCTGCTCGGCGCTGACCCTTGGCGGTATCCACACGGCTTACACAGATTCTCGTACGTCTGCCCCAGGTCGTACGTCCGCCGCGTCCGGGAGGCGTCTTGTCGAGCGGGGTGCGGCCTCCTCGTTCGGCAGGGATCTGGTCGAGGGATGGAGGGAGATCAGGGAGCGTCCGTGGTTCCTGGCTTGCGTGCTGGGGCACGGCGTGTGGCACTTCATGGCCGGGTTGTTCCTCACGCTCGGCCCGGTGGCCGCCGTGCACGAGTTGGGTGGCGAGGCGAGCTGGATGGTGATCGTGCAGAGCGGCACGGTTGGTCTGGTCCTGGGCGTGTTCGCGGCTCCTCGGCTGCCCATCCGGAGGCCGCTGGCAGTGGTGCAGCTCGGTGCCGCGTGTTACCTGCTGCCCATGGTGGCCCTGGCCATGACGGCGCCCGCCCCGGTGCTGGCGGGGGCGTACTTCGTGGCGATGTTCGGGCTGGGGGTGCTCAGCCCGCTGTGGGAGACGGTCGTGGCCGATGAGATTCCGGAATCGGCGTTGGGGCGGGTGCGGTCGTTCGACCAGCTCATCTCGTTCGCTTCCAGGCCGTTCGGGTTTGCGGTGGCGGCGCCGCTGGCCGGACTCACCGGGGTGACGGTGCTGGCGCTGGCCGGCGGCGTGCTCGTCGCCGCCGCCAACCTGGCCGCGATCGTCCCGACGACGCGCTCTCGCAGGAGGCGCGCCGCTGAGGAGGCCGAACACGCGCCCCCCGCCGCGACGTCACAGAGCGAAGGGCGGCGCCGCTAGAGATCAGCGGCGCCGCCCAAAACTAGACGAAAAGGAAAATTACCCCTTCTCGGCCTCGCCGGTGGCCTGCTCCAGGGCATCCTCGGGGGAGGCCTCCAGGTCCTGTTCGGCGTCGGCGCCGGCCTGGGCCGACGCCTTGTCCAGGCGGACCCAGCTCGTCACGCTCTCCACCGCGAACAACACGAACAAGTACGCCGTCAGCACCGCCAGCACGGGCGTCACGATGTCGAGCGCAGCGCCCACACCGATGATCAGCAGCCGCAGCTCCCAGCCGAGCCCCGCGTGGAACACCCACGCGGGCGGCCAGATGCTCTGCCGCGTCCGGTAAACGGTGTCGTAGGTGTGGTAGCCCACGACGTACACCAGCACGAACAACAACCACTTGGGCGCGCCGGCGGCGAGGCCGATCGCGATCATGGCGAGGAACTCGGTGCCGCGCAGCAGTGGCGGCGTCAGCCAGTCGAAGCGGCCCAGATGGTCGCGCGGCGCCGTGGGCAGGATGAGAACCAGGGCGATCGCCACCGGCAGGAGCAGTATGGGGCCGGACTGCAGCAGTCCCGCGGCCGTGACGGCGACGATGGCGAGGAGTGCGGCGAGCGTGGCCGGCACGGGCGGCAGGCCCTGCCCCAGCCGGGGGGCGAGGGCGTGGGTGAGCGGGCCGTCGTCGCGGTAGGCGAGCAGACGGGCGGTCTGGATGCGGCGGCGTCCTTCGTCGGGGTCCGGCGTGGGGGTGGCCATGGCCTGCGGCTGGGTGATCATACGAGCGACCTCATAAGGCGACCGGTGAGGGTGTAGGCGGCGGCGACGGAGCCCCAGATCACCAGGGTGAGGAAGGTGATCCGGGCGTCGAAGAGGGCGGCGGTGATCGCGATGGCCGCGAACCGCTCGCCGATGGGGAAGACGATCATCTTGCGTGCCCAGTGGACGGAGCGGAACTTGCCGGCCTTGGTCCACATCTTGAGCAGGCCCCGCAGGCCCTGGCTGCGCTCCACCTTGCGGCGTACGAGGGCTTGGCGCAGGGCGCGGTCGTCGGGCGCGTTCAGCGGCAGCGTGGGCAGCTGCGCGGGCGGTTTGCGGCGATTGGAGGCGCCGAAGGAGAAGTCGAGCAGGTGACGCACCGACTGCAGGCCGAGCGCGGCCAGCGCCAGGATCCAGATGTCGTCGCTGTTGCCGGCGATCACGTAGCCGACGGCCAGGCCGGCGAAGACCACGTATTCCTTGAACCGGTCGAACGTGGCGTCCAGCCAGGCCCCCAGCACACCGAACTTGCGGGCGTAGCGGGCGACCTGCCCGTCGACGCAGTCGAAGACGAACGCGAAGTAGATCAGCACGCCGCCCAGCACCATCCAGGGGCGGTCGCCGGTGGCGAAGCAGGCGGCTGCGGCCACACCCAGCGCGATCGAGATCATCGTCACCTGGTTGGGTGTCAACCCGCGGTGGGCCGCCCAGCGGGCGATGAAGCGGGAGTAGGTGGAGACGAAGTATGTGGTGAAGAAGCCGTCGGCGCCCTTGACCGCGTTGTTGAGCCGGGCGCCGTCCTCGTCCATGCCGGCCATCTCGCCGCCGGCCTCGTTGACTTCCTCCTGGGTGGTGACCCGGCGGTAGAACAGGTCGCGGCGGCCGCGGACGCCGACGGAGACGCCGTTGCGCACCAGGCCGAACACGACGAGCTGCACCAGGTCGTCGTCCGGGCCGAAGGTGTGCGCCATGGCGGCCAGCTCGCGGCAGGTCTGCGCGAGGATGGGGGCGTTGCGCGCGCTGAGGTGCAGAGGGCCGAGCATCACCGCGTTGGGCCTGGTGACGGCGTGGGCCGCGGTGCCGACGGACACCACGCGCGATTTGCCGACGCGGGAGCGCACGGGCAGTCCCTCGACCCGGCTTTGCCCGATCTCCGGCTCAGCCTCGTCGATGGGGACGCTGTCCTCCTGAGCCTCCTCCTCCGTCGAATCCGGTCGCGGCTCTTTCGCGACGAGCGCCAGCGCACCGCGCTTGGTCTTGGTGATCTGGTAGATCAGCTCGTCGTGGACGACCGAGTTCTCCGGGATGATGAGCAGGCTCTCCGTTGCGGTCTCTGCCACGTCGGCCAGGTTTCGCAGTGCGGCGGCCACGTCGTCCGAGGGGATGACGGCGGGCCGTGGATCGAGGGAGGTGAGCTGGCTGCGTAGCCGCTCGGCCACGGTGGGATCGCCGGGCAGCGCGGCCAGCCTCAGGCCGGTCGGAGAGGTGTCGGGGCCGGGCGAGGCGCCCAGCAGGACCACGCGGGTCATGACTCCCTTTCGAGACGGTAGCGGGGGGTTGAACAACGGGTAATGCGGGGACAGATGTCAAAGTCTAGTGAGGGTCACGTAAAGTCGCGTCATCAGAGCATGCCCGTAACTCGTCCCCGGTCCAGCCGTAAGATGTCCTAGTGAGTCTTTACCGTGACGAAGGCGTAGTTCTGCGTACGCAGAAGCTCGGCGAGGCCGACCGCATCGTCACCGTCCTGGCCAAGCGCACCGGCAAGATCCGGGCGGTGGCCAAGGGCGTGCGCAGGACCACGTCGCGTTTCGGGGCGAGGCTGGAGCCGTTCACCCACGTGGACCTGCAGTTCCACACCGGCCGCACGCTCGATGTCGTCACGCAGGCGGAGACGATCAGGCCCTACGGTGAGGCGCTGGCCGCCGACTACCCCCGTTACACCGCCGGCACGGCGATGCTGGAGACGGCCGACCGGCTGACGCACGGGGAGAAGGAGCCGGCGCTGCGGCAGTTCCTGCTGCTGGTGGGCGGGCTGCGCACGCTCGCCGACCGGGAGCACGAGCCCAGGCTGGTGCTGGACGCCTATTTCCTGCGCTCGCTGGCCGTGGCAGGCTACGCGCCGGCGCTGGAGGCGTGTGCCAAGTGCCAGGCGCCGGCGATCAGGGCGTTCGCCATCGTCGCCGGCGGCGTGGTGTGCGGGGCGTGCAAGCCGGCCGGCTCGGCGGTGCCGGCAGGGGAGACGATCGGGCTCATGACGGCGCTGCTGCGGGGCGACTGGGCCACCGCCGACGCCTCGGACTCGCGCCACCGCAACGAGTGCAGCGGGCTGGTCGCCGCATATCTGCAATGGCACCTCGAACACGGAATACGCTCTCTGCGACACGTCGAAAGGGAGCTTGCGTGAACGTCAGACCTCCGTCCCCGCATCCGTCCGGCGCGACGCCGCCGCCGATCCCGCGTGACCTGGTGCCCCGGCACGTGGCCATCGTCATGGACGGCAACGGCCGCTGGGCCAAGGCACGCGGGCTGCCGCGCACCGAGGGGCACAAGGCAGGCGAGTCCTCCCTGTTCGACGTCATCGAGGGAGCGCTGGAGCTGGGCGTCCCCTATTTGAGCGCGTACGCGTTCTCGACGGAGAACTGGAAGCGCTCGCCCGACGAGGTGCGTTTCCTCATGGGCTTCAACCGGGACGTGATCAGGCGGCGGCGCGACGAGCTCAACGCCATGGGCGTGCGCGTGCGCTGGGCGGGCCGGCCGGGGCGGCTGTGGAAGAGCGTGATCTCCGAGCTGCAGACCGCCGAGGAGATGACCGTCTCCAACCGCAAGCTGACGCTGCAGTTCTGTGTCAACTACGGCGGGCAGGCCGAGATCGTCGAGGCGGCGGTCAAGCTGGCCCAGGACATCGCGGCCGGGCGGGTCAAGCCGGGCAAGGTCAACGAGAAGGTGTTCGCACGCTATCTGGACGAGCCGGAGATCCCCGAGGTGGATCTGTTCGTGCGCTCGTCGGGGGAGCAGCGGTTCTCCAACTTCCTGCTGTGGCAGTCTGCCTACGCCGAGATGGTGTTCCTGGACCGGCTGTGGCCGGACTTCGACCGCAGGGACCTATGGGATGCGTGCGAGATCTACGCCAAGCGTGACCGGCGCTACGGCGGCGCGCTCCCCAACCAGGTCTAGCCAAGAAACTCCGCCACGTCGCCGGCGAACCGCGGGTGGCCGAACGTCCCGATGTGACTCGTCCCCCGATAGATGATCAAGCAGGAGTCCGGCAGCGCCTCGGCCGTCTCTTTGAACAGCTGCACGGTGTAGGCCAGGTCGCGCTCGCCGCCGACGATCAGCGTGGGCGCCGTGATGCCGGCGAGCCGGTCGCGTACGTCGAAGGAATCCTCGGCCTGGGCGAAGTGCAACATGTCCAAGGGGTTCGCCGGCCGCATCAGGGGGTCGGCGAGCCAGAGCAGGGGCCGGAACAGCGCCCTGGTGAGCGCGGTCCTGCCGACGATGGGTGCCTGATGGTGGGCGCCGCGCCGCCCTGCCGCCACTGCTTCTGTGTAGCGCCGCTGGACCTCGCGGGTACGCGGGGGCAGCGTGTACGCCGCCCCGGCCACCACCAGCCGCCTGACGACCTCCGGATGATCGGCGGCCAGCTGCAGAGCCAGCGACCCGCCTGACGACATGCCCAGCACGTCCACGGGCTCGCCGAACCGCTCGGCCAGAGCCTCGGCGTGCTGGGTGGCGATGCCGGCCATGGTCGTGCCCGCGGGCATCCCCGGCGCCCGGTTGACCGCGTAGACGTGGAAATGCCGCCCGAGCGGATCCATCGTCTTGTGCTCCATCCTGAGCGCCAACCCTGTCGGATTGGCGTGGTCCGGCGTGAACCACCGCAGCACCACCAGTGGCTTCCCCGCACCGACCGTGTAGTACGGCAGTCCGTGCGCGAGCGTGCCCGTGTCCATGGTCACCCCGCGTCGCTCATGCCGCGGTACCGGCCGGGAGCGGTGCCGAGCTCCCGCTTGAACGCCTTGGCGAACGCGAACTCCGTCGCGTAGCCGGTCCGCTCGGCCACCGAACGCAGCGGCAGGTCGGAGTCGCGCAGCAACTGCGCGGCCGTGGTCATCCGCCACCACGTCAGGTATGCCAGCGGCGGCGACCCCACCGTCGCGGTGAACCGCTGCGCGAACGCCGTCCGGGACAGCCCCGCCAGGGCCGCCAGCGACTGCACCGTCCACGGGTGCGCCGGCCGTCGATGGATGGCCCGCAGCGCCTCCATGATCTGGGGGTCGCGCAGGGCGGCGCCCCAGCCGGTGGTCTCGTGGCCGGGGCGGCTCTCGTACCAGGCCCGGAGCATGTAGAGCAGCAGGACGTCGAGCAGGGCGGAGGTGGCCGCGTCGGAGCCCGGCCCAGGGGCGTCGCCGAGCTCGCGATCGAGCAGGTCGATCGCGCCCCGGAGAGAGTCGGTGGCCGGGACGCGCATGACGTCGGGCAACTCGGTCAGCAGCGGGTGGAGCCTGGCCTGGTCCAGCCGGTACGCGCCGCACAACATCTCGGTCACCGGCCCGTCCCCGTGGGCTCCGGGACGTACCTGCGCCAGCGGGGTCGTGATCGCGTCGGCGAGGCCGTGGCCCAGCTCGCGTGGCAGGAACACGACGTCGCCGGCCTTCAACTCGATCGGCTCCCCGCGCACGGGCAGCAGCAGGCACTCGCCCCGCAGCATCATGTGGAACCCGGCGCCATGCTGCGGGCGGAAACGTACGCCCCAGGGTGCCCGCAGGCGGGTGCGCGAGGCGTGCGGCCGGCCCGTGCGCATGGTGGCGACGGCGTCGCTGAGCACGTCCATGCCTTACACAGTATCCCCGGGGCTCCCTCGGCGGCGGTGGCTGAACGATCGGACATGATCTCCGGATCCCGGGACATGGGAGCGGGCCGGCCCCTGCTCCTAGCGTCGTGGTGCGCACGTCGGCGCAGGGGCGTCGACCGCTGACACGGTCCGAGGAGGACGGGATGAGAATCGCCGTGCATGGGGCGAGTGGGTTCACAGGTCGGCTCACCGTCGCGGAGGTGGTCCGCCGGGGGTTCACGCCGGTGCTGGTGGGGAGGGACGAGGAACGCCTGCGCAAGGCCGCGGTCGAGGCGGGCGTGCCGGGGGCGGAGATCCGGGTCGCCGCGCTGGACCGGCCGGCGGCACTCGCGGACGCGCTCCGCGGCTGCGCCGTCGTGATCAACTGCGCGGGGCCGTTCACGCTGCTGGGGGAGCCGGTGATCCGGGCGGCGATCACGGCCGGGGTGCACTACCTGGACACCACGGGGGAGCAGCACTACATCAGGCGGGTGCTGGACGGGTTCGGGGAGGACGCGGAGCGGGCCGGGGTGACGGTGGTGCCGACCATGGCCGACGACGGCGGACCCGGGGACATGATCGCGCACCTGACGGCCGCCCGCCTCGGGGTGGAGAGCGTGGCCGAGATGTTGATCGCGGATCTGCGGGCGCCCGGGGCGGCCTCTCGGGGGACGGCGCGGTCGATGGCGGCGGTCTTCGCTGAGGAGGCCCTGGAGTATGCGGACGGCGACTGGCACCACGTCACCGGCGGCAGCCCGGCTTCACTCGTCGTTCCCGGTGCGGACGGTGAGGTTCCGGTCAGTGTCTTCGCGCTGCCCGGCGTGGTCACCGTGCCGCGGCACGTACACGCCGGGCGGGTGCACAGCGTGATCCGTACCCAAGTGGCCGACCTGTTCTCGTCGCTGACGGCGGACGTCGTGGACACGATTCCGGAGACCCCGGACGAGCAGGCCCGCCTCGCGTCGCGCTGGCTCATGATGGCCGAGGCCGTCGCCCATGACGGGACCCGCGCCCGGGGCTGGGTGACCGGCCTCGACGGCTACGGCATGACCGCGGTGATCGCCGTCGAGGGCGCCCGCCGCCTCGTCACCGATGGGGCTCGGGCCGGCACGCTCACCCCTGCCCAGGCCTTCGACCCCGCCGCCTTCCTCGGTTACCTCGCCACCGACCACGACGTCACCTATACGAGTGGATCCTGCTGATCGTGACCTTGGGCCTGGTGATGGTGTCCTACGTCAACCGCACCATGGGCACCCCCGAGCTGAAGGTCATCTACACCGAGCTCATCGGCAGCAACACCTTCTTCCAGGGCCTCGGCGGCAGCTCCGTCGAACCCCGGCTGGAGGTGCTCGCGACCTGGCGCAGCGGCGGCGTCCCGTACGTGGCCAGCGCCTTCGCGGCCCTGATGTCGGTCGCCGGCCCGCTGTACGGGAAGTGGCCCTGCTCCTGGGCGCGGGACTACTCGCCCTGCGCCGCCGCGACTTCGGCTGACCCCCGGCCGTCCGCGCTCCTCGCGCGGCGTGGCCCTCCACAACGGGGCGCTTCGCGCCGATTGGGATCCGGGCAGCGCCTCCCAAGGGGGCCCGCCCCCTTTCGATCCCCCAACAGTCCCCCTCTCCCTTCCGGTGACGCCACACAGGCGTGAAAATGGGGGTGGGTTGCCCGCCGACGCCGGAGCTTCTTCTGGGCCGCATGAGCCCGTCTAACAGTCTGGCGCCGGGGCCCGACCC
>NZ_JBQQBR010000076.1:0-37798 GCF_052245935.1 Nonomuraea sp. 3N208
TGATGGTGATTTGGTCCGGGTCGCTCCGCCAGGCCAGCGCATGCCCCTCGTGCCCGGCTTGCCCACCGCGCGGCCGGGGCGAGCGCTTCTTCGGTTTCTTGGCGCGTTTGGCCCGAGACGCCGGACCGTCCGAACCCGGCGGCATCGAGGAGTTGGACGAATCCATCCCCGCACGCCGCTTCAGCTGCTCGACCTCAGCCAGCAACGCCCTGATCACGGCATCCCGCTCTGCGACCGCGGCCCGCAGCTCGTCCAGAGCAGCCAACAGCTCCTCACGGCTGAGCTCCTGGGGGCCGGACACGAGCTCAAACTACGACGACCCATCCCAAGATCCCTGCATTCAGCAGAAACTGGCGCGTCTACCCCAAACCAGACCCCAGCTCAACGGCAGGCGTGAATGGATACGCCGGATCGCCTCATAGCGGCGAGAGCCGGGACGACCCCGGGGAACCGGGTGAAGGCGTCGTCGGCGATCCGGGTGCGGGTCGATCCCGGCGAGACAGCGTTGACGCGGATGCCCCGCGTGCTGAATTCCTTGGCGCCAGTTCGGTGCGCCCCCCAGCCAGGATGTCGCCCGTCTGCGTCACACCGTACGCACCCCGGCAGGTGCCCTTCCCTGAGCCGGCTGGACCGCGGAGCAGGAAAATCCTTGTCCGCCCGCGGATCCGAACCACACCGCAAGGGTCACAGCATGAGTGGCTGCTGGGCTTGCCTGATCGCCAGACGGGTCGCGCCCGGCGGGGGTGACGGCGTCAGTACAGGACAGCGCTATTGCGATCGGCCACGGCACCCTCGAAGGCGGTCTGGAGTTTGGGCGCGGTGGCCGGAGTCGCGGGCAGGGTCAGCGCCCCAGGTGCTCGCGGAGGAACTGCAACGTGGCCTGGTGCAGCCGCGTGCGGTGGGGAACGGTGCTCCAACCGTGGTCGGCTCCGGGGACGACTTCCAGTTCAGCGTTGCCGCCGTAGTGGTCGAGGTAGCGGCGGGCGTAGGGCAGGGGGGCGATGTCGTCCTTGTCACCGTGGATGATGCGCACGGGCCCGGAATACGTGCAGGCACGGCCGTAAACATCGAGGCCGGCGATGTCGTCGACGAGGGCGGGGCTCATTCGATGGCTGTCGGCGTCGAAGTAGCCCTTCTCCCTGATCTCGGCGGCGATGTCGCGGCCCTTGAGGTAGCCCGAGCCCATTTCGAAGGGGGCGACGGCGGCCGGCGACCACAGACATGCAGCACGAATTCCGGGTTCTTCGGCGGCCACGATGCCCGCCACGACGCCGCCCATGCTCATCCCGATCAGGGCGATCCGTCCAGGGTCGGCGAAGTCGAAGCTCCGGACGGTCCGCACGACCGATCGCGTTTCGGCTATTTCGTTGGTGATGGTGACGTCGAAGAAGTCGCCGTCGCTTTCCCCATGCCCCGACAGGTCGAAGCGGACCGACGCGATGCCGATGCTCTCCAGCAGTCGCGACATGAGGACGAACGAGCGGTTCTCCATACGGTTGTTGGAGAAACCATGCACGAACACCACCGTCGGCCGGCGGGCCGCGGCCGGGCCCCCGGGGACGTGCACCGTGGAGCGCAACGTCAGTCCCTCGTGCTGGAAATCGTGGTGGTGGATCATCGGGCCGCCCTTCCGGATGCGCAGGCGAAGACATGGCGTCCGCACGCGGCGCCACGCCGTTCCCGCGAACCCAGTGGTTCGCCCGGCCAAGGCACGAGTACCGACTCCCCCGACTCGATGAGGCCCGTGGAGGTTCCGTCGCTGAGCTCGATCTCGTACGCCTGCTGGAGCCATCCGGGAAGGTCCGTCAGGATGATCCACGACAGGCGCGGGGCGCGTTCCCCGATGCCGAGAGGCTCTTGATGGTGTTCGAACGTGACCTGTTCGACGTTCAGAGAGGTCATGTCATCCCTTGATGGCGCCGGCCGTCATGCCTGCGACGATCTTGCGGTTGAAGAAGACGAAGGCCAGCAGCGGCGGAATGGTGATCAGGACGATGTCCATGAACAGCAGGTTCCATTGGGTGCTGTACTGGCTCTGGAAGTTGTAGAGGGTGACCTGCACGGTGGCGTTGTCGTCGCCCGGAGTGAAGTACAGCGGATTGACGAAGTCGTTGAAGACGGCCACCGAAGCGGTCAGGATGACCGTGATGGTGACGGGCCGCAGCAGGGGAAAGATCACGCGGAAGAACAGGGCCAGCCCCGTGCAACCGTCGATCTGGGCGGCCTCGTCCAATTCCCGCGGGATGGCCGCGATGAACGCCCGGAAGAGCAGCACCGCGTACGACAGGCCGTAGGCCACTTCGACGAGGATCAGCCCGGGCAGGGTCTTGAACACGCCGAGCGCCTGCAGCAGCCAGATCGTGGGGACGATCGCGGGCGGGATGATCAGCCCGGACAGCACCAGGAAGTTGGCCGCTTTGCCGATCGCCCCCGCGCGGCGCTGCAGCACGAACGCGGCCATCGCGGCGAAGATGACGATCAGCGCCACCGATGCGACGGTGAGGACGGTGGAGTTGACGAAGGCACGTAGCAGCACGTAGTCGCGTGCCTCGACGACCTCGATGATGTTGTCCACCATCCGCCACTCGCCCGGCCAGGCGAAGTCAAGATCTGCGGCCTGCGCCTGATCCTTGACCGCGGTCAGCAGCATGAACGAGAACGGCACAAGGAAGATCACAGTGGCCAGGACGAAGGCGATCGTCTCCGCGCCGAGTTTCTTGAGCGCTCTCATGCGGCGACCTGCCTCTTGCCGAGGAAATAGTTGAGCGGGACCACGATGGCCGTGACGATCAGGAACAGCAGCACGTTGCCGGCGGTGGACAGGCCGAAGAAGCCGGCCTGGTACTGCTTGTAGATGATCGAGGCGATGGTGTCGCTGGTGAAGCCGGGCCCGCCCCGGGTCATCGTCCAGATCAGGTCGAACGACCGCAGGCCGCCGATGAACGACAAGATGATCACTGAGTACGTGGCCGGCCAGCTCAGCGGCAGCGTGACGTGCCGGAACCGGTGCCAGGCGGTGCCCCCGTCGACCGCGACCGCCTGGTAGTAGTCACGGGGAATGGACATGATCCCGGCGATGTAGATGACGGTGGCCAGCCCCACGCCCTTCCACACGTCCACCAGCGCCACCGACAGCAGCGCCGTGTTCGCCTCACCCAGCCAGTCGGGACCGTTGATGCCGGCCAACGCGAGGACCTTGTTGACCAGCCCGGTGTCGGGCCGGAGCAACGCGCTGAAGGTGATGCCGACCGCCACCGTGGAGACCAACACGGGGAAGAACACCACCGAGCGCAGGAACCCGCGCAGCCGCAGCCTGCTGGTGAGCAGCACACCCAGCAGCAGCCCGAGTACCACCTTCAGCCCGCTGGTGGCCACGGCGTAGAAGATGGTGTTGGCGAAGCCGATGCGCAGGTTCTGCTCGTCGAGGAAGTCGCGGAAGTTCTGCAGCCCGACGAAGGTGCTGTCGAACAGGGTCCAGCGGGTCAGCGCGAAGTAGAAGGCCATCACCGTCGGCACCAGGAAGATCACCAGGTAGACGACGGCGGCCGGCAGGTACAGCGCATAGGGGTAGGCCGACTTGTGCCTGGCCGCCTGGAGGGCGTGCCGTCGTCCGGGCGCCGCGCCGGGCCCCATGCGGGGCCCGGCCTGCTGCTTCATCACCACCCTGCCAGGCCCAACTGCTTGGCCTGCTTCTCCACGTCCTTGTCGTACTGAGCGGCGCCCTCGGCGGGCGGCGTCAGCCCGGAGCCGACGGCGACGGTGATCTGCTCCAGCGACGGGCCCTTGATGGGGGACAGGAACTCCAGAGCCGGCGACGTCGCGCTGCTGTCGATGTAGGTCTGCAGGTCCTTGGCCACCTGGATGGCGTCTTCGGGCAGCTTGGATCCCTTGATGCGGTACGGCCCCGACGGCCGCACGGCCGCGGTGACGGCCTCGGTGCCCGCCGGGGAGGCGACGAAAGCCAGGAACTTCTTGGCCGCGTCCAGGTGCTCGGTGGTCTTGGCGATGTAGATGGCGGGAGGCTCCCAGACGGTGGCGCCCTGCTCGGCCGGGTCGGTGCCCGGGACGCCGAAGAAGCCGACGTCGGTCGCCGTCTGCGGATAGGTCGCGAGCAGCGGCGGCAACAGCGCGCTGAGCATCGCGTAGTGCGCGCCCTTGCCCTCCACCAGCATCTTCAGGCCCTGGTCGAGGGTGGCCGAGCCGAAACCCTTGTTGAGGTAGTCCTTGGCGTGAACGTCGGCGAGGTGCTGGAACCCGCCGAGCGCGGCCGGGGTGGAGGCGTACTTGACCTTGCCGGCGGTGTAGTCCTGGGCGAAGGTCGGCACCGCGGCCTGGACGTTGTAGTAGTCGGCGAGCACGAAAATCTGGGACGTCCAGGTGTCCTTGAACGTGCTGATCACCGGGGTGATCCCGACCGCTTTGATCTTGTCGTTGTTGGCCATGAACTCGTCCCAGGTCTTGGGCACCTCCAGGCCGAGCTTGTCGTAGACCTTGCGGTTGTAGAGGATGCCGCCGCCGGTGAGCGTGGTGGCCGGGACGCCGTACACCTTGCTTTCTTGCGTCACCACGGGCAGGTAGTCCTGCTGCACATTGGTCAGGACGGCGTCGCCGGTGAGATCGACGAGGGTCTGGGCCGGATTGAGCGCCTGCAACAGCGAGCCGGAGTTGTACCAGAACACATCCGTCATCTCGCCGGTGGACAGGCGGGTCTTGACGACGTTGTCGCCTTCGCTGCCTCCCGGCTGGTGTTCCATCTCGATCTTGATGGTGGGGTTGGCCTTCATGAAGGCGTTCGCCAGCGCCTTGGACGTGTCCACGGTCGACTGGTCGCTGCCCGTCATGAAGGAAAGGGTGATGGTGTCGTCGGCGGCGGGCTCCGAGCTGGAGCCGCAGGAGGTCAGGGCCGCCATCGCCAGGACGGCCACAGCCGTCGTAAGCATGCGGTGGGAGGTCTTCACACACCCCTCCAGGGTTATTGAATCGTTTTAAGCGACTCCCCTATGCGGTTAACGTAGGCGTTACGTGGAGGAGTGTCAAGACACTTTTTGGGTAACGGTACCCAGCCTTTTTGCAGATCAGATCGCTGATATCAAGATTTATTAGGTAACGTTTCTCCAGCTTGAGAGCGCCTGCCGAAGACGGCGACCGGTGCATTGATGTGAAGGGCCGGCGGTGCACCGCAGTGGTCATGCCCCTCCTTTGTGATGACCCTTCCGTTCATCGACAGGGCGGTGGCATAGGAACGGCACGCCGAACCGGCCGAGGACAAACCGGGCTGCTTGGGGTGCCGGTAACGCCACCAACCGGCGCGAGGAGGTGGAGATGACCGTCTTGTGCCTGCGCATCCTGCAGGCCACGCTCGTCATCGCGAGCCGGTGGCGGGCAGCGTGCTTACGCACCGATGGAGATGCCGAACTCGGCTTCGATGAGCTTGAACATGAGGTCCCAGGTCTTCCATTCGGTGTTGGTGTGGACGGCGATGGTGTGCCGGTCGTCGGGGGTGCCGACCGCGAAGAACCAGGATCCCCAGAGGCTGCCGCCGACGCCGCGCAGCGTCCGGCCGCCCGTCGCCTGCTTGTCGAACTCGAACAGGCCCAGGCCGTAGCGGGCGTGCGGCATCCAGTAACCACCCTCGGTGGGGACCGTGGTCCACATCTGCCGGTGCTGGGCGGGCGGCAGCAGGCTGCCGCTGCTGCGCAGGCCCTCCTCAGTTGGAGGTGCCCCACCTCCACCAGGCCATCGGTGGCCACGACGCACCGCGGCCCGAAATCGCTCGTTGCCGACAAGTCCTTCTCAGCGCCAACGGCTGCCCCGGCGTTCTTTGCCCCGAAGCCACAGCCCCTACGGGCAAGCGCCAGGCCGGTTCAGGTGAGCTTGGGGAGGACCAGCCACTCCTTCCAGGACAGGTCGCGTCCGATGAAGCGCGGGCGCTCGAACGGCCAGAACTCCGCGATCCACTGCGGAACCAGCGCGTCCATCGTGCGTTCCAGGTCGGTGCCGACCCGGTCGTCCACCACCCACCAGGAGACCTCGGCGTCGGCACCCTGCCGCTCCGGCGGGTCGATGTAGACGCAGCCGAGTAGCGCAGTCTCCGCGTCGTCGAACAGTGCGTAGTTGAAGGACTCGTGCGCCTCGATCTCTCTCGCGTGCCGCTCCAGGTCCTTCAGGTCGTGCTCGTACGTCATGTCGGCCGTAGGCCAGCCGTACGCCTCGCCGTAGATGGACCAAAGTCGTTCCTGCGAACCCATCACGGCCGGGTAGTCCAGATCAATGTCCGCGCCGGTGATCGGGCGCAGGTGATAACCGCCACCCGGCAACGGGACATGGGTGGGATGGACGAAATCAGCAGGCAACCACGTCATAGCGACAGGCTATCCGGATGGGGTGTAGCAGCCCGGCCTTCTCGAAACCGTAGCCGCGATGCCGCCGTCTCGGCCTGGAGTGAGGCGAAGCACGCGCGGCCCTGACCGGGCTACCGCTTCACTGTCGAATTCGGAGCATCCGCCGAACCCCCTGGCGGGGCCGTGGAGCCGCGGACGACCAGACTCGGGGTCACGGAGAAGCGCACTGCGGTCATCCGGCCTTCGATGCGTTCCAGCAGAAGCTTCCCCGCGGCGCGGCCCATAACGCCGCCGTCCTGGTCGACGCTTGTCAGCGTGATGTTGGAAAGGGCGGCCAGGTGGGTGTTGTCGTAGCCGGCGACCGAGACGTCTGCCGGGACGGAAAGGCCCATCTCGTGGACCGCGGCGAGTGTGCCGAGCGCCGCCTGGTCGGCTCCCGCGAAAATCGCCGTGGGGCGCCGAGAACGGCCCAGCAGCTGGCGAGCCCCATCGTAGCCGCCTTGCTCGTTGTAGAAGCTGGTCGCGATGGCGATCTCGTCGGCGAGTCCATGCTCGCGCATGACACGTTCATAGGTCGCGGATCGGATGTTGTGCAGCAGGTCGGCAGGGCGCGCCTGGCTGTCGTCCTGATGCGTGATGTGCGCGATCCGGCGGTGACCCAACTCGATGAGGTGTTTCACGACGAACTCTGCACCTGCTTCGTCGTCGTCGAACACCGAGTCGTAGAACGACGACCCCTCATGCCGGGCGAGCACCACGGTGGGCTTCTCCTTCGCCACCTCCTCCAGTCGTGCCTTGGAGGCGAGCGGGGCGACCATGATGATGCCGTCCACCTGCCGGTCCATGAGGGCGTCCACCGCCCGCCTCTCGACCTTGCGGGTGGCGCCGCCTTGGATCATGAACGCCTGGTAGTCGGTGTTCTCAAGGTAATCGGTGAGACCGTCGAGGATGTCGGCGAAGAAAGGGTTTCTGATGTGCGGCAGCATCAGGCCGATCGTGAAGGTGCGCCCGCGCATCCCGCGCGCAACGGCCTGGGGTCGGTAGCCCAATTCGTCGATGGCCGTCTTGACCCGGTCCTTCATGGCCGGGCTGACGCCGGTGGCGTTGCGGATCACCTTCGACACCGCAGTGACGGAGACCTGGGCGTGGCTCGCCACGTCGGCGATCGTCACTCGTCGTCGTCGACCGGACGTGACCATGAAACTCCATCTCCCGAGGTGTGATCCGATTGTACGAGCTCAGGGCGATGCCCAGCTTGGGCAACGTCACCCGTCACCGCCGACAGGAGGAATCCGAGCGCCACGGACCGAGATCGGTGTCGCGCACGCTCCTGTGTCCTCATGACACGCCCACCGAACCGCCAGTGCCGATGGGCCATGATCTGTCGCAGTCCTACCAGGGTCTCCTGACCGAGCGCATCGCGCGGCAACTCGAGCACGATATGCGTTCCGGGGAGATACAGGCCGGATCCAAACTTCCCTCCGAGCGTGAGCTCGCCGCTCAGTACGGGGCGGCTCGGGCGTCCGCCGGGCCGCCCAGGTCGAGCTCCACGCCATCCGGCAGCAGGCGACCCGCGTCGGGCGGATGCTCACCGGCCAGGATCTTCACCAACGTGGACTTGCCTGCTCGGTTCGGTTGGACAAAACGTTTTAAGTGCCCCAGACCATAAGTTGGATCGCGGACGGGTGTCAATGGCGCGCTGAACAGGCGCTACGCGGTTGCCGCTCAGGTCAACGCGGGAAGGATGGCCCCGCGCTCGACGCATCGCGGTTCGATCGCGGCGTCATGTGGTCGGGACTTCATACCGTCCGGCCAAGATCGAAACTAGTGGCGAATGCGCAGGACAAGGAGGGTTTAGTGCTGGTCGGCGCAGGATGTCGTCGGCCGGGTCAGGGGCGCAGATGTCGAAGAGGGCGAGGGGGTTTCGCCAGGTCAAAACCTGCATCAGGATGGGTAACGATATTCGTCTTGCTGTGGTCAACGTCGAGTACACGTGCATGAATGCCGAAAACCGTTACTCAGATTGTCTCTTGACGGCAGGCGGCGTAACGCTTACGTTAACGACGACGACGCCTACTTAAATCGATTTATGTTGTCCTGGGAGGCGCATGGTGAAAACCGCGCGCGCACCGCCGACGGCTTCGGAATCGGCGGTGACGGCCTCCCACCTTCGCGCCGACCCACTCGGCAACCCGAGCGCCGCCCTCGCGCCCCGCCCACGCCCGGTCATCCCACCGACCTTCAGCGCGCATCGACGCTGAAGTCGGCCCCGCGGCGACGGCGCCGACGACGAGGAGCAATCCCAGGCACCACCAGGCCAAGCAGTACCGGCCGGCTCGACGAGGCCGCCCGGGAAGGGAGTGACCTGTGTCCGAATTACGTCGTCGGATCCGCATGCTCGCCGGACTAGGGGTGGCCTTCACCCTCGTGCTCTCGCAGCCCTTCGGCGTTCCACCAGCTGTCGCCGCCGGCGGCGCACCGTCGTACGTCCAGGTCGACGACCTGCAGGTGGACGGCAGGTACGACGAACCGCTCGGCCTCGACAACCCAACCCCCTCCCTGGGGTGGCGGATGAAGGAGACTCGACAAGCCGCGGCTCACCCGTGCCACAGGCCGCTCTCGCGGGCGGCCTGCCCGGGTGACGCGCAAACCGCCTACCAGGTACAGGTGGCGACGAGCGAGGAGAACCTCAAGCGCGGTCGCCTGATCTGGGACTCCGGCAAGGTGGACTCCGCCGTCCAATCCGGCATCCGCTACGCCGGTCAGGCCCTGAGCTCACGCCAGAAGGTCGTCTGGCACGTCCGTGTCTGGGACGCGGACAAGAAGCCGTCGGACTGGAGCGCGCCCTCCTCCTGGGAGGTGGGCCTGCTCCAGCAGAGCGACTGGGGCCCCGCGCGCTGGATCGAGTACCCGGGCCGCACCGAGACGCAGCCCATGCCGATCTTCGCCCGCCAGTTCGACGTCGACCATAAGAAGCGCATGGTCAGTGCCCGTCTCTACCTGTCCGGTGCAGGCCTGCACCTGCCGACTCTGAACGGCCGCAAGCTCAGCGACGAGGTGCTCGCGCCCGGCTACTCCAACTACCAGCTCTCCAGCGAGTACCGCACCTACGACATCACCGGCGACCTGCGTGCCGGAGCCAACACCCTCGGCGTCCGGCTCGGCAACGGCCCCGCCTACGTGCGGCGCAGCGTCACCAACCCGGCCGTGGGCCGCACGGCGCCGTACTCGTGGTGGCAGAGCCAGCTGAAAGGCAGCGGCACCCTGGCCGCTGACGCCACGGCCGGCGCGACGACCGTGAAGCTGGACAATGTCGCCAACTACCACATCGGCGGCACGATCAACATCGACACCGGCAACGGCGGCGACAACCTCGAATCTCGCACGATCACCGCTATCGGCACCGCAGGCGTCGACGGAACAGGGATCACCTTCACGCCGGGGCTGTCCAAAGCACACACCTCTGGTGCGACGGTGACCGGATCGGGCAACAACATCGCCGCAAGCGACCCGAGCGCCGGCGCCGCGGTCACGCCACGCATGATCGCGCGGCTGGAAATCGCCTACAGCAACGGCTCGACAGATGTCATCGTCTCCGACCGCAGCTGGCGCAGCGCACTCGGCGCCCTGGTCACCGACGCGTGGTACTCCGGCTCGGACTATGACGCACGGCGCGAGCAGGCCGGCTGGGACTTGCCGGGCTCCGATCTGTCAGCGACCGCCAAGCGGCGCGACGGCTCGGACATGTCGTGGGTGGACGCCGGGATCGCGCCGCCCCCTAATCTCGCCACCAAGCTCGTCGCCCGCACGGCCGAGCCGGTGAAGTCCGTCGAGACGTTCACGCCGGTTTCGATGACGAATCCGGCCCCGGGCACCTGGGTGTTCGACCTCGGCCAGAACATCAGCGGGTGGCCGCAGCTGAACCTCAAGGGCACTGTGCCCAGCGGAGTCACCATCCGCATGGCACCCGCCGAGTCACTCGCCCCCGACGGAACCGTCGATCAGGCCTCCCTCATGGGAGGGGGTGGCAACCGAGGGCGTGACCTGTTCAACACCTACACCACGGCCGGACTGCGCGGCGGAGAGACGTGGCATCCCGACTTCAACTACTTCGGCATGCAATGGATCCAGGTCACCGGCTTACCTGAGGGTTACACCCCCACGAAGGACCTGATCAAGGGTATTCGGCTACAGGTCGCCACACCCGTGGCAGGTGAGGTCACCACGTCCAACGCACGCCTCAACCGCATCCACACGATGGCCCGATACTCCTTCGCGTCGAACATGATGTCGGTGTTCACCGACTGCCCAGGGCGCGAGAAGCTGTCGTACCCGGCCGACTACACGATGCCGATGGGCGCCATCCACCGCAACTACGAGCTGGCCGCCTACCTGCGGACCACAATGCGGCACCTCGTCGAGGGACAGTCGATCGCCGACACCCCGATGCGCGGCAACGTGGCCTTGAAAACCCCGGTCTACGACTGGGGCTACAGCGGACGCTTCGGCGACGAGATCAACTGGGGCAACGCCGTCATCCTGGTGCCTGCCCTGCTCTACGAGCTCTACGGCGACACCGACACGATGACGCGCTACTACGACCAGATGGTCGACTTCGCCGACTACATCCAGCGCCAGAAGGTCGGAACAGGCGAGAACTCGCACATCGTCGACGCCGCCCTCGCCGACTGGGTCGCGGCCGACCAAACCTCGGGCCGGATCACCGGCACCTGGGGCTACTACATCATGATCACCAAACTCGCCAAGATGGCCCAGCTGACGGGTCACACCGACGACGCCGCCCGCTACCAGACGCTCGCCGGCGACATCAAGAACGCCTTCAACGCCCACTTCTACAACCAGGAGCTACGCCGCTACACCAGCGCGGGCAACGCCGGCACCGCCGGAGCCACCCAAACGGCACAGGCGCTCGCGCTCGACGCCGGGCTCGTCCCCGACACCGAACGCCAAGCCGTCCTCGACGCGCTCGTCGAACTCGTGTACGCCTTCCACCCCAACGGCGCCGGACCGCACTTCAGTGGCGGCACCATCGGCATGGCTTCGACGGTCCGGGCGCTGGCCGACGGCGGCAGGGACGACGTCCTGTGGGAACTGCTGCAGGCGGACGACCAGCCGAGCTACGGGTTCTTCATGCAGCCCACCAGCGCCAACCCGGGCGGCATGACCACGATCGGCGAGCAGTGGAACCGCGGGGCCTCCAAGAACCACATGATCCTCGCCCAGATCGAGGAATGGTTCCACACCGGTCTTGCCGGCGTCCGCGAGGCCGAGGGCTCCACCGCCTACCGCAAGCTCGTCATCCAGCCCAAGCCGGTCGGCGACCTCACTTCCGTCAAGGGCAGCTACGAAACACCGCAAGGCGTCGCCCGCTCCGCATGGACCGAAGATGACCAATGGTTCAAACTGACGATCGACATCCCCGCGAACACCACCGCCGAGGTCTGGGTGCCGGCCAAGGACTCCCGTTCTGTCGCGAACCCGCATCGGGCCGAGTTCCTGCGGATGGAGGGAAACTACGCCGTGTACGACGTCCCGTCCGGCTCGTTCACCTTCATTGCGGCAACGGCCCGCTGATCCGCTGACTACCGGTCTCCGCTCGGCACCACCGTGCGGGGACCGGTATCGAGCCTCGACCGGTCAATGATCTGCTGGTGGAGCGGTGCTTTCCGGACCGTCAGAGTGGTGGCCATCTCGAGCCCCGCCTGCGGCGTCTCCTCCCCGCGCCCCAGGGCGAGCGCGAGCTCGGTGGCGGCCCCGGCCATCTCGGCCCTGCCTGTATGTGCACGGTGACTTCCATCGCCGGCGGTACTGTCAGCACCCCTACGGCACCCACACGGTCATTCGGTCTCGTGGACCAGCCGGCTCGTGGACGGGCTCGTCCGGCGGGGCTGACCCAGCGGGATGAGGACGAGACGGACGGTGGGTGCGTAGGGTTCGCCTGAGTGAGGAGAGCTCCACGCTTCTCGGGAGAATCCGGAATCCGGCCCCTCGCCTGGAGGGGCCGGATCGAGCGATGGTGGTCAGTTGATGACGGCCAGGCGGGTGATGGCGTCCCAGCCGGTGCCGATCTGCACCTTGGTGTTGATGTTCGGGGCGCCCGGGGTGCCCGTGTTGAGGTAGGCGTACAGGGTGCCGTCGCTGTGCCGGCCGATCACATCCGTCTTGCCGTCGTTGTCGAGGTCGGCGACGGTGACGTGAGTGATGGCGTTCCAGCCCGTACCGATCAGCACCTTGGTGGCGATGTTCGGCGCCCCCGCATTGCCCTTGTTCAGATAGGCATACAGGCTGCCGTCGCTGTGCCGGCCAATCACGTCCGTCTTGCCGTCGTTGTCGACATCAGCGACATTGACCCGGCTGATGGCATTCCAGCCCGTACCGATCAGCACCTTGTTGTTGACGTTGACAGCACCCACGCTGCTGGCGTTCAGATACGCATACAACTCGCCGTCCGACCTACGGCCGATCAGATCCGTCCTGCCGTCGTTGTCGATGTCCGCGACGGTGATACGGGTGATACCGGTCCAGCCACTGCCGATGTCCGCACCCCTGGCGGTCACCCCCGGCACGCCCGGCGAACCCGTCCCCAGATAGGCACGCAACGTGCCATCCGCCAACGTCCCCACCAGATCCGGCCGACCATCCCCATCGAAGTCAACCGCCTCACCCGTGGCATCCTCCGGCTCGACAGGAACCTCTGGTGTGATCCCGACCGGGGCGCTGTAGCCGACGATGTCGACGTCCCCGCGGGAGTAGCTCTTCGCCCTGGTCTGGTCGCTGCTGTTGCCCTCGATGGTGGTGATCGTGCTCGAGTTGGCCGACGTGACGATGCCGACATGGTCGATGTCGCCGCTCTGGTCCCAGTCGAAGACCACGGCGTCGCCGGGCAGCGGGGTGTAGCCGCTGGCCCTGGTGTGCCAGGTGCCGTGCGTGGTGCCGTAGTCCTTGAAGGACGAGGCCCACCCCGAGAGGGAACCTGGAGGGCCTTCCGGGATGTCCGCGTAGGTGACGCCTGCCGCCCGCCATACGTACTTGGAGAAGTCGGCGCACCACTCGCTGTCCCGGAACTGGACACCATCCGCGGACCCACATCCGCTCGACGGCTTCCACGTCCGGAAGACGCCGGTGTAGTAGTTGCAGTTGCTGCCGGCGGGCCGCTCGACGTTGCGTTGGCCGTCCGCCAGCTCTCTTTCCGCGACAGCCACGATGTCGCTCCGCGTCGCCGCGACGGCCGGTGTGGCGGTCATCGCCACCACGGCGGCCGCCGGCACGGCTAAGGTGACGGAGCTCGCGATCAGGCGGACAAGGGATCTTCTCAAGGCGCTCCCCCTTGCTGGTGTGTTCGGGGGAAGCATGGTCGTGAGGCCTGTAGAAATCCTCCAAAGGCGCTGAAACGCCGTCTGTAGCCAGAATGCCCCAGCGACGTTCGTGCGCCGGCTCACCGTCGCGGAGCCGAAATAATCCACCCGCCTGTCGGCATATGATCTTTTCATCTGATATTCGCCCGATTGTCGGAAAGGCATCCATGACCCACCCCCTCAGCCGGCGGTCCGCCCTGCTGGGCGCCGCGGCCGTAGCCGGCCTCGCCCTGTGGGACAGACCGGCCGAGGCGGTCGGCACCGCCGCGTTCGACGCCGCGCGTGAGCGATGGGTGAGTCTGCTGGCGGGTGGGTCGTACAACTCCGCCTACACCGACAAGACACAGGCGGTCGAGGGCTCGGCCAATGCGGTGCTGCGCAAGCTGAAGCCCGCCCCCGACCGCCCGAGCCTGTGGCCCGACCTGCCGCTTGACGACCCCCGGACGGGCAACTTCAACCGCGCCTACAACCGCATGCGCGCACTGGCGCTGGGCTGGGCCACGCCGGGCACCGCCATGCACCGGGACAGGCAGGTCGCCGAGACCGCGGTCAGGGCGCTGGACTTCCTGTACGAGCACGCCTACCACGAGGAGCTCGACCGGCGGGGCAGCAACTGGTTCTGGTGGGAGATCGGCGTCCCCCGCTCGCTGACCGACACCTGCGCCCTGCTGTACGACGGCCTGCCCAACGACCGCCTCGAGCGCTGGCTACGCCCGTTGCGCCGCTGGTGCCCCGATCCAGAGCGCCGAGTCAGCCACCCCGGCGTCGTCGAGACCGGCGCCAACCGAGCGGGCAAGGCCATGGCGGTGGCGATGCGCGGATTGCTCACCCACGACGCACGCCTCGTCAAGCGGGCCAGGGACGCGGTCTCCGACCTGCTGCGACCGACCGCGGGCCCAGGCGACGGCTTCTACCGTGACGGGTCGTTCATCCAGCACGACGTGTACCCCTACACCGGCAGCTACGGCGTGGACTACCTGGAGAGCGTGGCCAAGCTGATCGCCATGCTCGCGGAATCACCGTGGAAGATCACCGGAATCGGCAACGTCTACGACCTCGTGGATCGCTCATTTGCGCCGTTCATCTTCGACGGGCTGATGATGGACTGCGTACGCGGCCGGCAGATCTCAGTGCAGGGCCACCGCGACTACCACTCGGGGCAGAAGGCGGTCGAGGCCATCCTCACCTTGCTGGAGGCGGCGCCCGAGCGCCATGCCCAGCGCTGGCGACCGATGGTGAAGGGCTGGCTCACCCGCAACCAGGCCATCCCCTACGACACGCTCGCACCGCTGGCCAGCGTCGCAAAAGCCAAGGCCCTGCTGGAGGACCCGTCGGTGCCGGTCGGCCCGCGCACGACGGGCACGTACGTTTTCGCCGACATGGACCGGGTCGTGCACCGCCGTCCCACCTGGGCCTACGCGATCGCGATGAGCTCGGAGCGCATCGGCGCCGCCGAGGCCATGAACCGGGAGAACCTGCACGGCTGGTACACCGGCGACGGCATGACCTACCTCTACACCGGCGACCTCACCCACTGGAACGATGACCTGTGGCCCACGATCGACCCGTACCGGCTGCCGGGCACGACGGTCGACACCCGCAGACGCGCCGATCTGCCGCACGGCAAGCGTCGCCTGCCACCCACCCCGTGGGCGGGCGGCGTGGCACTCGACGGCGAGTACGGCGTGGCGGCCATGAAGCTGATCGCCGACCGCTCCTCGCTGCGGGCCAAGAAGGCGTGGTTCCTCCTCGATGACGCGGTGATCGCCCTCGGCACCGGCATCGCCGCCTCCGATGGCCGCCGCATCGAGACCGTCGTGGAGAACCGCAACACTCACGACAGGCATCCGCCGCTGACCCGGGGCGACGGCTGGGTCCACCTCTGTGGGGTGGCCGGCTACGCGCTGCTCGACGGCGCCGACGCGAAGGTGATCCGCAAGAAGCGCACCGGCCACTGGCGAGACATCGACAAGGGCGCCACCACCGGAGGCGACAAGACCCCCGTCACCAGGCACTACACGACGATCCTTATCGACCACGGCGTCGATCCGCGCAAGGCGCGCTACGCCTATGCCGTACTGCCCGACGCCTCCGTCGCGCAGACCGCGGCTTACGGCCGGAGGATCGAAATCCTCGCCAACTCCGGAGCGGTGCAGGCTATTTCCCGCGACAACGTGCTCGCCGCCGTCTTCTGGCGCGCGGGGACCGTCGAGACCGCGGATGGACCGCTCGTCGCCGACGGTCCGTGCACGCTGGTGATCCGCCGCGACGACAAGCGGGTACGGCTCGCCGTCTCCGACCCGTCCAGGACCGCCGACGAGGTGAAGATCACGCTGCCCTGGCCGGTGAAATCGGTCAAGGAACGCGACCGCAGCGTGCGCAAGGCCAAGCGCGCGGTCAAGGCGGAAGTCGGTGGCAGCCGCGGGCACGCCCACACCGCGGTGGTACGCATCTGAACCAAGCCGGCCGCGTCACCACCGCCATGATCGCCACGGGTGGAAACTCGGTGGCGTGAGCAGGGACCGAGGATCGATGATGCCATCGTGCAGACGGCACATGCCACCATCGCGCCAGCCCACGAGATCGAGATCGCCTGCGACGAGTCGGGCTGGGAGGGCGCCAACCTCGTGGCCGGGAGCTCGGACGTCATCGCGTACGCCAGTGTGCGGCTGAGCGTCGACGCGGCCACGGAGTGGCTGCGCGAGCTCAGCGGTCGCGCCAGGCACGTGAAGCGGGAGCACAAGGCGTCGCATGTGCTCCGTGCGGATCGGCGGTCTGCGGTAACGAGTCTGCTCGGCCCGGCCGGGCCCATCCACGGCAATGCCTTTGTCCATCTCACCGAGAAGGCCTACTTCGTCGTCGGCAGACTCCTCGACCTCGTCCTCGGGCAGTCCGCGGACGCGGCAAGCGCCGGCATGGTCGCCGATCGGCGACTCACCGGACTGGCGACCACGCTCAACCGGGAAGGTCCCGAAGCGTTCGGCCGTGATCGGTGGCAAGCCTTCCTGGCAGCATCCAATGCCGTCCTGCAGTCGCGGAAAGCCCGGAATGTGCGTGAGCCCGTGGACGCGTTCGTCGATCTGGTCGAGGCGCTCGCGGAACTCGACGGAGGTAGCCGTGTGGGCGCGATTCTCGACGAGCTTCGACGGGAGAGATCGGTTGCCTACGCGGCGCGGGCCCGGCTCCTGGAGCATCACGTCCTGCAACCGGCTCTGGAACCCTTGATTCCCGCCCTCGCCAGGACGATTCTCCATTGGAGCCGAGGCGGCGGGATCGACGTGTCGATCGTGCACGACGAGCAGTCCGCCCTGACCGAGCGGCGCATCCGGCGCCTCGAGCGGCAACTCCTGCCGCCGGGCCGCTGCCTCCGTTTCAGGCAGGTGGACTCGCGCACGGATCCGCGGGTCCAGGTGGCCGATGTGCTGGCGGGAGTCGCGCGGAGGCTCGCGGCCGACGAACTCCGCGGCCGTGGTGATCCAGAACTCGGTGAGTTGCTGCGCGCCTACATCGATCCGGCCTCCCTTTGGTCCGACGAGCGGAGTTGGTCCCGCCTCGGCCCGACGCGCTGATCGGCCGGCGTTTTCGGTGCGCTCCCCTCTGGGGTCTCTGTGGTCGTCGGCGCATCTATCTCGTGGCGAGTGCCGCTTCGATACCGGGAACGCGCTCGTGAAGCCAGTCCCCACCGCCTTCGTACTCGAACACCAGCGCCAGCAGCATGTAGAGCAGGTGGTGATTCGCCATGTGCAGGGACGCGTCCGCTGGAACGCCCGCGGGGAAATACGCGTCGAGCATCGCGCGCTGCAAGCGAGGCTCACCAAGCTCCATCCTGGCCAGGTCCAACCATGGGCTGGCCGCCGCGCAGTCAGCCCAGTCGATGATCCCCTCAACCCGGGACCCGACCGATAGGACATGCCGACCGCTGATCGGCTGCCTGCCTACGTCTGCGGGAAATGGCAGGCGGCCTGCCGGCCGGGGGCGACCTCGCGCAGGCGGGGTCGCTCCAGCTTGCACAGGTCGCGGGCGTGCGGGCAGCGTGGGTGGAAAGCGCAGCCGGCGGGCTTGTTGACCGGGCTCGGCACATCGCCCGGCAGGACGATGCGCTCGCGGCGCCCTGCTGATGACTGGACCGTGCCGTCGTCGATGCGCGGCACGGCCGACAGCAGCGCCCGCGTGTACGGGTGGGCAGGACCCGCGTACAGCGCCTCGGCCTCGGCCGTCTCAACGATCTCGCCGAGGTACATGACGGCGATGCGGGTGCTGACCTGCCGGACCACGCCCAGGTCGTGCGCGATGAAGACGTACGTCAGGCCGTACCGTTCCTGCAGGTCGGCGAAGAGGTTGAGCACCTGGGCCTGGATGGAGACGTCCAGCGCCGAGACGGGCTCGTCGGCGATGATGAGGCGTGGCTCGGTGGCCAGTGCCCGGGCGATGCCGATGCGCTGGCGCTGGCCGCCGGAGAACTCGTGTGGGTAGCGGTCGGCGTACGCCGCGGGCAGGCCGACGACGTCGAGCAGCTCCGCGGTGCGGCGGCGGATCTCAGTGGCGGAGCCGAAGCCGTGGACGTGCAGCGGGTCGGCCACGATGTCGCCGACGCGGCGGCGCGGGTTCAGAGACGCGTACGGGTCTTGGAAGACGAGCTGAAGCTCGCTGCGGACGGGGCGGAGCCGGCGGCGGGACAGCCGGGTGATGTCGCGCCCGGCGAACTCGACGGTGCCGCCGGTGAGCTCGGTCAGGCGGACCAGGCAGCGGCCGAGGGTGGACTTGCCGCAGCCGGACTCGCCGACCAGGCCGAGGGTCTCCCCCGCGCGGACCTCGAGTGAGACGCCGTCCACGGCGCGGACCTGGTCGCGGGGACGTCCTGGCAGGGAGCGACCCAGCGGGTAGTGCTTGACGACATCGGCCGCTCGCAGCAGCACTGGACGGCTCATGACGCCTCCCGCCTCAGGTTCGAGCGGCCCTCCTGCGGGAGCCAGCACGCGTCCTCGTGTCCCGTCGCGCCGGCCAGGCTCGGCTTCTCATCGCAAACCGGGAGCCGGTATGCGCACCGCGGCGCGAACGCGCACCCCTTGGGCAGGTCATACGGTGACACGGAGCTCCCCGGGATGGCGGCCAGGCGGCGCGGCCGGGGGCCGGTCACCCGCGGCACCGAGCCGAGCAGTCCCCAGGTGTAGGGGTGGCGGGGCCGGCGCAGCACCTCGGCGGTAGGCCCGTGCTCGACGGCGCGCCCGCCGTACATGACGAGGACCCGGTCGGCCAGCTCGGAGACGACGCCGATGTCGTGGGTGATGATGACGATGGCTGATCCGTGCCGCTCGCGCAGCCGCCGCATGAGGTCGAGGATCTGCGCCTGCGTGGTGACGTCCAGGGCGGTGGTCGGCTCGTCGGCGATGAGCAGGCGCGGGTCGCAGGCGAGGGCGAGCGCGATGACGGCCCGCTGGCGCATGCCACCGGAGAACTGGTGCGGATAGTCGTCCACGCGGCGGGCCGCGTCCGCGATGCCCACTTCCTCCAGCAGCTCGACGGCCCGGTCGCGGGCCTGCCGCCGGGTGGGGCGCCGGTGCGCGCGCAGTTGCTCGGCGATGTGCCAGCCGATGGTGTAGACGGGGGTGAGCGCCGTCATCGGATCCTGGAAGATCATCGCGATGTCACGCCCGCGGATCGTGCGCAGCTCCCGGTCGGTACAGGCCAGCAGGTCGCGGCCGGCGAACAGGGCCGTGCCGGTGACGCGGGCGTTCGGATCGCGGATCAGCTTGAGCAGGCTCAGCATGGACACGCTCTTGCCGGAGCCGGACTCGCCCACGATGCCGAGCACCTGGCCGGGCTCGACGGTGGCGGAGAGGCCGTCGACGGCCGTGACATGTCCGGTGCGGGTGCGGAAGGTGACCCGTAGGTCGCGGATCTCCAGGAGCGGCTCATGCATGGCGCACCCTCGGGTCGAGCCGGGCGTAGAGGAGGTCGACGACCGCGTTGGCGAGGACCACGAAGAACGCGGCGTACAGGACCGTACCCATGATCATCGGCAAGTCGACTTTCTGCAGGGCCTCGTACGTCAGCCGGCCCACGCCGGGCAGCCCGAAGACCACCTCGGTGAGCAGCGCGGCGCCACCCACCAGCGCGCCGAAGTCCAGGCCGAAGAGCGAGACGATGGGGATGAGCGAGCAGCGCAGCGCGTGCCGGATGAGGATCCGCCATTCCGAGATGCCCTTGGCCCGGGCGGTGCGCACGTAGTCCTGGTCCAGCGCGGTGACGAGCTCGGAGCGCAGCAGCCGAGCGTAGATGCCCGCGTACAGGACGGCCAGCGTCAGCCAGGGGAACAGCAGGTGCAGTGCCCACTGGAGCGGGTCCTGGCCGAAGGGGACGTAGCCGAGCGGCGGCACCCAGGAGAACAGGCTGTCACGCAGCCGGCTCTGCGTGAGCAGGTTGACCACCTCGCCCAGCCAGTAGACCGGCAGGGAGACGCCGATGACGCCGAGCAGCATGATGACGGGGTCGAGGATCGTGCCGCGCAGGCGGGCCGCCGTGGTGCCCATGACCACCGCGAGCACCATCCAGATGACGGCCGCGCCGAGCACGAGGGAGAGCGTGACCGGCGCCGCCTGCAGCACCTGCGGAATCACCTTGGCGCCGCGGTTGACGTAGGACTCCAGGTCGCGGGTGACGAACAGGTGGCCCATCATCATCGCGTATCGGACGGGCAGCGGCTGGTCGAGGCCGAAGGAGGCGCGCACCTGAGCGAGCGTCTCCTGGTCGGCGTTGCGCCCGGCGATCCGCGCGGCGGGGTCGACTCCAGGCGTGGCGAAGAAGATGAGGAACACCAGGACGCTGATCGTGAACAACACCAGGACGGCGGAGGCCAGGCGGCGCAGCAGGAAGGCGGCCATCTACACCCCGCCTCGTAGCCGGGCGCCCGGGTCGAGCGCGTTGCGTACGCCGTCGCCGAAGACGTTCAGTGCGACAGCGGTGACGGCGATGAGCAGGCCGGGCGCGATGGCCACGGCCGGCCGGGTGTAGAGCAGGCCGAGCCCGTCGTTGATGATCGTGCCCCAGCTGGCGGCCGGCGGCTGGACGCCGATGGACAGGAACGACAGCGCCGACTCGATGAGCATGTCGAGCGCCGTCATCATCGGTAGCAGGACGATCAGCGTGGGCAACACGTTCGGCAGCAGGTCCTTGCGCATGATGCGCAGGTCGGACGCGCCGACGCCGATCGCCGCCTGGACGAACTCGCGGGTGCGCAGGGCGATCACCTGGCCGCGGATCGGGCGGGCCGCGTACGGCACGTACACGGCGGCGATGATGCCGATGGGCACCCAGAGGCTGCCGGCCTCGACGCTGATCGGCCCGATCCTCAGCGGTCCGGTGAGCAGCACCACCGACAGGCAGATCGCCAGCAGGTAGACGGGGATCGACCACATCACATCGAGGATCCGCGACAGCAGGGCGTCGACCGCTCCGCCGGCGTATCCGGCGACTACGCCGACGACGGTGGCGGCCAGGCAGCACAGCAGCGCCGCGGACACGCCGATGACCAGGCTGTTGCGGCCGCCGTACAACAGCCGGGCCATGACGTCGCGGCCCTGGTTGTCGGCGCCGAGGAAGTAGTGCTCGGGGTCCCACGTGGGGCCGATGGGGGTGACGCCGAGGCCCAGGCCGGTGCTGCTGGGCGCCAGCACCGGCACGGTCCGGCCGTCCACCACGGTCGTCCCCGAGATGTTCGACCGGAACGGGTTCGTCCGCGCCACCTGGTCGGCGTACACCGGGGCGAGCAGGCAGGCCACCGCGACCAGCAGGAACACCACCAGTCCGGCCGTCGCGGCCTTGTCGCGCGCCAGCCGGGCGAGCGCGGCCCGCCACGGCCCGGCGGCTGTCGAAGCCGGCTCGCTCACTGGACCCAAAGCTGGCCGACCAGCATGTAGAACTGCTTGCTGAACTGGTAGTTGCCGACCCGCTTGGAGATGAAGTTCACCTGCTTGGGGTTGAAGATCGGCACGACCGGGGACTTCTTCATGATCTCCTGATCGATCTGGCCCCACAGCCCGTCGGCCTTGGCCTGGTCGGTCCGCTGCGTCTCCAGTGCGGTCTGCATCTTGGCGTCGATCTCCTTGTCGCAGAAGCCGGCGATGTTGATGCTGGAGTCGCTGCCGGGGTGGAAGGAGGCGCACGACAGCAGCACGTTGAGGAAGTTCGAGGCGGCCGGGTAGTCCTGGTACCACTGGGTCAGCGCCAGCTGGACCTTGTTCTTCGTGTTCTGGATGTAGGTGAACTGGATGTCGCCTGACAGCGGCTTGAGCACGGCCTTGTAGCCGATCTCGGTGAGCACGCTCTGCAGGTACTCGCCGATGCTCTTGTTGACCGCGTCGTCCTGGACGACGATGCCGACCTCCTGCCCGGCGGTGCCGGACTGCTGGACGAGCTGCTTGGCCTTGTCCAGATCGGGAGCGGCCCACTTGGCGGCGCCGTCCTTGGTGTAGTCGCAGAAGTCGACGTGGCCGGGGAAGCCGGGCGGCAGGACCGTGCAGGCCGGCTGGGCCAGGTTCGAGCCGCCGTACAGCTGGACGAGGGCGTTGCGGTCGACGGCCCAGTTGACCGCCTGCCGGGCGAGCTCGTTGTCGAACGGGGCGAGGTTGGTGTTGAGCGTCAGGTACCAGAACGCGGTGAGCTGGGCGACGTGCACCTGCTCGGCGTACGTGGTGCCGAGCTCGTTCAGCCGGTCGGCGGGCGGCGGGTCGAACACCCAGTCGGCCTGGCCGTTCTGCACGGCGGTGACGGCCGCCTCGACGGTGAGGCCGAAGGAGTAGTCGATCGCGTCGGGGTAGACCTGCGGCTGGGCGTCCGGCGACCATTCGGTGAAGTGCGGGTTGCGCACGAGCTTCAGCGCGCGGCTCGGGTCATAGGAGTCGACCATGTACGGGCCGGTGGTGGGCAGCGGCGCAGTGCCGGAGTCCTTTGCCGGCGAACCCTTCGGCAGCACGCTGGCGTGCGGGACGGCCAGCTTGTAGAGGAACTCCGGGTCGGGCTCGGCCAGCTTGATCGTCACGGTTCCGGCCGCGGCGTCACCGATCACACTCTCGTCCAGCGAGCACGACTTGGGCTTCTCGATGCAGGCGTCGGCGCCGGCGATGCCGTTGTAGAAGGTGCCGGCGGTGGGGCTGGACACCTTGAACAGCCGCTCGAACGAGGCCGCCACGTCGTCCACGGTGACCTCGTCGCCGGTGGAGAACTTGACGCCCTTGCGCAGCTTGAAGACGTACGTCTTGCCGTCGTCGGTCACCTCGGGCATCGCCTCGGCGAGGTCGGGAACGACCTTGAACGACTCGTCGCCGCCGACCTTCTTGAACGCCATGAGGCCGTCGTACATGGACTGGTAGAGCTGCCAGTACTGAAGGGTGTAGTTCACCTGCGGGTCCAGCGTGCCCGCGGCACTCTTGGCGAGCAGTTTGAGCGTGCCGCCCTTGTGCGCCTCCTGGAACGCCCCTGGAGCCGCCGCGACCGCGGCCGCTGAGGTCGCGGGCGACGCGGCCGGGGCGGTGGTCTGGGCGCTCGCGCAGGCGGCCAGGACGAGGGCCGCGCATCCGGCGGCGATCGGGCGGATGAGCGGGTGGGCGCGCGGGAGGTGACGTGCCATGGTGCGGCTCCAGTCAGTCGTTCTCGTCGAGGAACGCGCCGACGAGGCGGAGGTAGGCCTCCTCCTCCTCGACATGGGGCATGTGGCTGGAGTCCTCGAAGATCTCCCAGCGCACATCGGGGATCCGGTCGGCGTACGGCCGCACCGTGGCCTCGGTCGCCTCGTCGTGGCGGCCCGAGACGAGCAGCGTCGGCACCGCGATGCGGTCGACCCGGTCGATGATCGTCCAGTCCTTCAGCGTTCCGATGACGTGGAACTCGTTGGGACCGTTCATGGTGTGGTAAACGGTCGGGTCCGCGTCGATGGCGGCGAAGGTCGCGGCCACCTCGGGCGGGTTCGGCACGATCCGGCAGACGTGCCGGGCGTTGAAGACGGCCTCCGCTGCCTTGTAGTCGGGGTGCTCGGTGGTGCCCGCCGCCTCGTGCTCGCCCAGCGTCTTCTGGACCTCGGGCGGGAGGAGAGCGCGCAGGCGCGCCGCCTCCGACAGCCACAGCTCCATGGACGCGGGCGAGTTGGCGATGACGAGGGACTTGAGCCCGGCCGGGCGACGTACGGAGTGCTCGGCGGCGAGCATGCCGCCCCACGACTGACCGAGGACGTGGTAGCCGCCGGAGAGGCCGAGCGCGGCCAGCAGGTTGTCCAGCTCGTCGAGGAAGAGCTGGACGGTCCAGAAGTCCGCGCCCTTGCCGGGCAGGTGGGTGGAGTTTCCGATGCCGAGCTGGTCGTAGTGGACGACCGCGCGGCCCTGCCCGGCGAGGCCGGCGATGCGCAATGTGTAGTTGTGGGCCGCTCCAGGTCCGCCGTGGAGCACGACCAAGGGCGTCTTGGCCGACTCAAGGTCGCCGGTGATGCGGTACCACGTCTGCCAGTCGCGGAAGCGGACGGTGCCGGTGAGAGTGGGCTCTGGGATGGGCAATGGTTCCTCCCGCCTGTTGCTCGGTAGGATGTATGGACTAAAGGTCTGACCACAAGACCTTTTGGGGAAAGTTTCACACCGGTAACAGCGGCGAAATGCGCCGCCCGGGCTGACATGATCAATGGTGACCCGAGGAGGGACGTGCGGGACGAGACGGCGGGCGGCGGCTCGGTGCTGCGGCCGGTACGACTGCCGACCGCCGCGGAAGAGGTGGCCGACAGGCTCATCACCGCCATCGCGATCGGCGAGTACCTGCCGGGCGAGCGGCTGCCGCCGGAGCGGGAGCTGGCCCAGATCCTCGACGTGAGCAGGACGACGGTCCGGGAGGCGGTCGGCAGGCTGCTCGCCGTGGGCATCGTCGACATCCGGCGGGGGCGCAACGGCGGGGCGTTCGTCCAGGAGAGCTGGACGAACGCGTCCGCCGACGCGGTGCGGCGGACGCTGCTGCCCCGCTGGGCGGAGCTGGAGCAGCTGTTCGACCTGCGCTGCCTGGTCGAGGGCATGGTCGCGCGGGTGGCAGCGGAGCGACGCGAAGCCGGCGACTTGGCGAGGATGCGCGAGGCGCTCGACCGGTACGGCTCCGCGCGCTCACCCTACGAGGAGCACGCCGCCGACATCGCCTTCCACCAGGCCGTCGTGGAGGCCACCCGAAACCCGCAGATCGTCCGGCTCAGCCGCGACCTGCTCAGCCGGGTCAGCCTGGGCTTCCCGATCGAGCCGTACGACGGGGCGCCGGCCGTCTACCAGCGGGCCCTGACCGAGCACGGCGCGATGTGCGACGCCATCGAGGCCGGCGACGTGCAACGCGCCGGCGAGATCGCACAGGGTCACTTCTCCATCACCAACGAGGCGTTGCGCGAAGTCCTGGCCCGCGGCCTGGGCGAAAACGGCTCCTGACCCCACGCCTCAGTCAGTTCAGGTCCAGAGCAACGTCCAGGCGCAGGTAAGCGTCGGCCAAGGCCTGCTCGGCCGCCTCGTCGGAGTCGTGGGTCCGCGCCCCCGCGAAGGCCGTGACGGCCTGCACGATGTCGGCACGCGCTCGTGCGAGGTGGCGGAGCAGCGTAAGAAGTCCTGTGACTTTGACGTCGGTCACCAGCCTCATGTCGGTGCTCCACCGGTGCGAAACGTTTGGTAGCCGGCCTACAACATGTTCCTGATCGGCCCCGGCATGTCCGGAACGGGCTGCTCGAGCAGCTCGTTCACCTCCGCGTGGGTCAGGAGGCGCGTCTCCAGGAGGGTCGCGAAGCACTTGCGCCAGTCCTGCCGAGCCTCGGAGTGCCGTCCCAGGGCATGCAGGGTCTGGCCGGACCACCAGGCGGTCACGGCGTAGCCGATGCGGTATCCGGCCCCGTGCAGGAGCGCCAGCGCCACCTGGTAGGTGTCGGCCGCCTCGGCGAGACGTCCGGCATGCATGTAGGCGCGGGCCAGGGTCTCGCGGGACACCCCCTCCCCATACAGGATGCCGATGCCGCTCCACTCCACGATGGCCGCCCTCGCCTGCGCTATGGCCTCCTCGAAGCGGCCCTGCCGGTAGAGCACGTGCACGCGGTTGTTGAGGATGGCCCCTCGCGCGTAGCGGTCGTCCGTCTCCTCGGCGATGTCCAGAGCCCGAGCCAGGTTGGCGACGGCGAGGTCGAGCCGCCCGAGCATGGTGTAGACGACGCCGAGTTTGTTTAAGGACCCCATCCTCCGGTGCGGCAGGGCGGTCTTGTCCCAGCACGCCACTGCCCGTTCCAGGTGGTCGATTGCCTGTTCGTAGCGTCCCTGGTCGCGGTAGACCCAGCCCAGATAGCTTTCCTCCTGCGCCTGGCCGGCCCAGTCTCCGCACCGCGCGGCCACCTCGGCCGCGTTGCGGTGGACGTCGGCCAGGTGCGTGACCCAGCCTCGGTAGTTGAACGGCCAGTGCAGCCCGATCGCCAGTCCTATGGCGGTGTCCGGGTCGGCGGTCTCGGCCGCCTGGCGGGCCGCGGCCAGGAGGTTGTCACGCTCGGCCTCGGTCCATTCGCTGGCCTCCCGGGCGCTGGCGAGCGCGAGACCGGGCTGCTCCGCCTCGTACGCGGGCTCCAGGATCTGGACGTGCACGAGCCGTGTGGCGGTGTTGACCGTGGCCAGGTAATGGTGGAGCCCGCGGCGAAGCGCGGCCGCGAGCTCCGCCGCGGGCAGCTCGCGAGCGGCCTGCTCCCTGGCGTACAGGCGAATGAGGTCGTGGAAGCGATACCGGCCGCGCCCCACGGCCTCCAGGAGCCGGGCGCCGCGGAGCCGTTCGAGAGCCGCCTCCGCCCGCGCCTCGGGCCAATCGGCCAGGGCTGCGGTGGCGGCCGAGGTGTGCGTCGGCGTGTCGAGCAGGCCGAGAAGCGGGAGGATGTGCGCAGCGTCGTGGCCGCTGGGCTCCTCGCGCAGGTGCCGGTGGCTGACCGCGATGCTGGTGCGTACGGCCAGGTCGGCGTACTGCAGGGTGTCCAGGCGCTGGGCGGCGTCGGCGAGGCTGTCGGCGAGGTCGGCCAGCCGCCAGTCGGGCCGCGCCGCGAGGCGGGCGCCGGCGATCCGGATGGCCAGGGGAAAGCCACTGCACAGCTCGGCGATCTTCGCGGCGGCCTCCGGCTCGCGCTGGACGCGGCCTGGGCCCGCGATCCTGGCGAGCAGCGTGACGGCATCGCTGTCGCCGAGCCCGCCCAGATGCAGGTGGCGGGCGTTGTCGAGCGTGGTCAGGGCATTGCGGCTGGTGATGACGACCCGACAGCCAACGCCCGCCGGGATGAGCGGCCGGACCTGGTGGGCGTCGAGCGCGTTGTCGAGAATGACGAGCAGGTCACGCGCCGCAGTGAGCGCCCGGTAGCGGGCGATCGCTCCCTCGAGATCGGCCGGTACGGCGGAGCCGTCCAGCCCCAGCGAACGTAGCAGGTGGCCCAGGGCGTCGAGCACCGGCAGCGGCTGCAGTCCCGGGGTCGCACCGTTCAGGTTGACGTAGACGATGCCGTCGCGGAACCGTCCGGCCATCGCGTGCGCCACGTGGACGGCGAGCGCCGACTTGCCCACGCCGCCAGGCCCGTCGACCACAGCCACACCCGCGCCCACCACCGCCTCCCGCAGCCAGCCCGCCTCCTCATGCCGGGCGGTGAACGACCCGGTATCGACAGGCAGCACAGCGGGAACGAGCGTGCTGGACTGCAGCGGAGTGGTGAGCTCGAGCTCCGGTTCCCTGGCGAGAATGGCCTGCTGCAGCCGGCGCAGCCGGGCGCCCGGCTCGATGCCGAGCTCCTCCACCAGGACGGTGCGGCCCTCCTGGTAGACCGTCAGCGCTTCGGACTGCCGCTCCGCCCGGTAGAGCGCCAGCATCAGCTGGGCGCGCGGGCCCTCCCTCAGGGGGTGGGCCTGGACGTGCGGGGCGAGGTCGAGCAGCACCGCGTGGTGATCCCCCGCCGTCAGCCGCAGGTCGATGTGGTCCTCGAAGACGGCCAGGCGCTCCTCCTCCAGGCGTCTGGACTCGATCTGGGCCCATGAGTCGACCAGCTCAGCCAGGGCACGCCCCCGCCACAGGGCCAGCGCCCGCCGGTACAGCCCGTCGGCCGTGCCCGGCTCGCGCCGCTCGCGCGCCATCCGCGCCTGGCGGGCCAGCAGCGTGAAGCTGTGCGCGTCGACGTGATCGCGGGGCAAGTCCAGCAGGTAGCCGCCGGGCACGGTCGCGATGATCTCGGGGGTGAGTACGTCACGCAACTTCGACACCACGATGTGGAGCTGCTTGCCGGCCGTGGCCGTCGAGGTCTGCCCCCAGACGTCGGCGACGAGCTGACGTGCGGTGACGGTACGGCCGGCGTCCAGCGCCAGCCGCGTCAGGACGGCGACGCGGCGACGGCCCGCCAGCCGTACCGGTTGCCCGTCCGCCTTGATCTCCCAGGGCCCGAGGAACCCGATCTCCAGTGCCATCAGGAAGTGAAGTGTACGAAGGGGCGGTATATCGCCGGTATTTTCTTAGAAGTGCTTGATCGGCTTTGGGGGTAGGGGGACGTCGCGCCCTCGCTGTGGGGACTGTCGAAATGCCTGTCAATCTAGCCTGACGGCCTCCTTGAGGAAGATGACGCCGTCGATCGTGTCGAGCTGGGCCGGGTCCAGCGGGAAATAGGCGAAATCGTGGGAGATGCGCGTGGCCGACTTCGTGACGGCCTCGGCCAGGCGGCGGGCGTCGATGAGAGAGTGGTCCCACGGGAGCGTGGACAGGAGGCCCTCGATGGTGTCCGGGGGCGGGGTGTTGTCGCCGACGGTGCCGAAGGCGGAGACCAGGAAGGCGTACCGGTCGCCCAGGTGCGCTTCGGTGATCGCCCCCGCGCTCCACCAATCCACCGGCTGGTCACCGAGCCGCATGAAGCTCTTGTTCCGCTGCAGGTGGAGGTTGTGGCAGAAGACCAGGGCCGGGCCCTGTTCGGAGATGGCGCACAGGTTGGCGGCCATCATCGCGTCCCGTAGGCCCGTCAGTCGCGGCAGCCGCGCCGGGGACGTGTCGGCCATCCAGTAGTGATAGCGGAGCAGGCCCACGGCGGTGCGCCCGTACAGTGCCGCCCGCTCCCTGTCCTCCGCGCTCAGCCGCGGCACCTGCGTGTCGAGCAGCGCCACCAGGTCGTCGGCGAGCAGCCGCAGCCGCTGGGCATCGGCGGACTGGCCGATCGACTGGGACGGGTCCATGACCGTGGCCTCGTTCGACCACCGGTCGTCCGGGCCGAGCAGCGCGTCGAGGGTTTCCCTGGTGCAGGGGAGCGGGCCGTCGAGGAGGTCGTAGAGGGCGGTGAGCGCCTGGCGCGGGCTCTCGGCCCAATACTCCAGCGGGCCGTCGAAGCCGAAGAACCGGAGCTTTTCGTCATACTCCTCGTTGTACGCGCGCATCCAGCGCACGAGCTCGCGGATGGCGGGGGGCGCGCCGAAGCCATGGCTGAAGCCGCGTTCCATGACGTCATCGAGCGTGCCCGCGCCTGTCGTGACGTAGTCGTCCACCACGAGGCCCCTGAGGCAGTCGCTCTCGATGGCGAACGACCGGTAGCCCTCGTGCTCGACCAGATGCCGGAAGATCTCGTTGCGCAGCTCGCCCAGCTCCCCCACGAAATGCCTGGCCTCGCCCAAGCCGAGCAGCAGGGGCTTGGCGGGAAGCGACCGCAGGAACGCCGAGACGCCCGCGCCGTCGAGCTGCCGGGCCGTGTCCTTGATATCCATACCTTCAACGGTATCGATGAACCTACTGTGTAAACTTTGCCGCGAAAATGCCCGCTCTCAGCGCGGCAGGCCTTCAATCGGTGATTACCTCCGGCTACGCGCGCAGCCATATGCCGCCATCGCTCCTGCCATCGAAGACCTCTTCAAAACTTGGCACGTACTGCCTGGCAACGGGCAGGCGTACGCGCTGCCGGTCCGCCGCGCCTTGCTCACCTTGGAATGACGATCGCCAAGGCATACGTCCGCCAGACACGTCGGCCCCCCGGAGACCGACAGCAAATCCAGCGTCCACACCGGCACCGCCACGTACAGCTCGCCGGTCTCCCGGGGCGCCACACCACCCGGGGCTCGACACCCGCGGCGGCAAATGCGGCGAGCGTTCGTTGCAACGCGGGTTCTTCGTCGACGATGGTCGCCGGGCACTGTGCGAGTTCGGCGAGTTCGATGCTGCCGCGCGGCGCGAGATGGTGGCGAGGGCTGAGAGCGACCATCCTCCGGGTCTCGCGGAGCACTTCCCCTGAGCATCCGGGCACCAACTGCGCCTCACGAATGGCGCACACTTGCGCTCGCCCGGCCAGCATCTCTTCCTGGGTCTCGGGGCCGGAGCCCTCGATGAAGCCCAGCTCCACCTGGGGTGCCGCTGAGTGAACCAGTCGACCAGATGGCGAATGACGTACATCGCGAGCGTGCGGAACACCCAGACGACGAGCCGGGCGCGCGCGGCAACAAGCTGCCCCGGGAACCTCGATCGCATGTGTGGTGAAGGTCAGGCGTTCAGCGATCTTCGTACGGCGGCGTCCACCAGCTCGTGTATCTCCTGCTCGGTGAAGATGCCGGGCAGCGTCAGCCGCTCCACGATGAGCCAGTTCAGCGCGAGGTAGAGGAGCACCACCGAGGTCGAGTCGCCGGGCAGGCCCGACGCGGCGTGGTAGCCGATGTTGGCGTCGATGTCCTCGCGGATGCGCTTGGTCAGCACGGCGCGCAGTTCCGGGCGCCGGGCGGACTCCAGCCGAAGCTCGAGAAGGGCCAGGTAGCCGGAGTTGAAGGCGGAGACCCGATCGACCAGCTCGTGCATGAGCTCGGCGTAGCGGTCTTGGTCCTGCACGCCCTCCCGATTCTGGGCGATCGTGGCCTCGTCGGGCAGCAACCGCTCGTAGATGCGCCCGCCGACCTGAGTGAACAGATCGTCGCGGTTGGCAAAGTAGTTCGAGGCCGTGCCCGTGGGCACGGCCGCCTCCGCATCGACTGCCCGGAAGGTCAGCCCTCGCGCTCCCTCCCTGGCCAGCACCTCGATGGCCGCGTCGATCAGCGCCTGGCGCCGCTCGGGATTCCGCCGCACTTGACACCACTCCAGATGTAGTACTACCTTCAAACCACTCCAGACAGAGTACTACATCAGGAGTTTATTGGTATGCGGAAGCTCGTCTACTACGTTGGCGTCTCCCTCGACGGCTACATCGCAGGCCCCAACGCCGAGTTCGACTTCTACCCGCTGTCGGACCAGATGGCCGCCTGGATCAACGCCCACTACCCCGAGACGCTCCCCACCCACGTCCGCGAGCTCGTCGGTCTCGACGGCGTGCCCAACAAGGTCTTCGACACTCTGGTGATGGGCCGCGGCACCTACGAGCCGGCCCTGGACGTCCCCACCACCAGCCCCTACTCCCACCTGCGCCAGTACGTCGTCTCGGGCACCTTGAAGATCGACGATCCCACGGTGCAAGTGGAGACCGGCAGCCCCATCGAGCTCGTCCGGCGGCTGAAGGCCGAAGACACTGGCATGGACATCTACCTGTGCGGCGGCGGCCGGCTCGCCGCCTCCCTGCTCCCGGAGATCGACGAGATCATCCTCAAGAGCTACCCCGTGGTGGCGGGCACGGGCATCCCGATGTTCTCCGGACAGTTCCGCCCCACCCTGTTCACCCCCATCCGGCGCGAGTCCTTCGACAACGGCGCCCAGGTCAGCTGGCTCACCAGGGCCTAGAACCGCAAGGAGGAACCATGCCTATCAAACTTCCCGCCTCGATCACCCAGACCAAGGCCGGCCACCAGGCTCAATCGCCGCACCGGCACGAGCATCCGGCGCGCGATCTCAAGCCCACGGTCCGGACCGACCTCTCCCGCCGCCCGACGGCCGCACCCCGCCGCAGCGGTTACTGAATCTCTGTCGGCAACGGTCGGTTTCGTTGATTGATGAGCAGGGTGTTCGCGCTATCGGGGATGCCACGGATGCCGCGGATCAGCTTGTTGCAAGTCTGCTGGTCATCGGTCAACTCGGCGCCCATGGGCTTCTTGATCGTTACGCGCACGATGTCGGCGGCGCCCTCGCAAGCCCAGGTCGGCCAGGCTGATGAGATCACCTGCGACTTCGGCGAGGGCGTCGATCAGGCCATGGGCGCGGCGGGTTCACCCCGCACACCCTGGACGGGGACCAGAACTCACCCGAAAGTGGAGCTACTTCTCCGCCCTTGAAATCAGATCAAAGCAGTGACCAAGCGCGACCAATGATGACGGTCGAAAGGAGACACCATGGCAACGACAAGCAACTCCGGAACCAACCACGAGGCGGTGCAGCGCGTACTGGACGACGCAGTGTCTTCGGGCGCGACTCCGGGCATCGTGACCGAGATCTGCAAGGGCGACTCCCGCTGGTTCGCGTCTGCGGGCAAAGCCGACATCAGCACCAGCCGCGAGCGCAAACCGGAGGAGTTGTTCCGTATCGGCAGTGCCGCTAAGGCGTTCACCGCCGCCACCACACTGAAATTAGTCGGAGAAGGAGTACTCAGCCTCGACGATACGGTGGAAAAGTGGCTGCCCGACATGCTCGACGACAGTCACTATGACGGCGGCGAGATCACGTTACGGCAGTTGCTGAACCAGACGAGCGGCATCTTCAACTTCAGCATGGACCCAGAGTTCTACGCCAGCGGCCAAGGCGAGGCCTGGTACGAACGCCGGTTCAAGGTCTTCACTCCCGAAGAACTAGTGAGGATCGCTCTACGGCATCCGCCCTACAACGCGCCCGGCGAGGCGTTCCGGTACTCCAACACGCAGTACTACCTGGCCGCGATGATGGTCGAGAAAGCCACCGGCGAATCGTACGGCGATGTGCTTGATCGGCTCATTCTGCGGCCGCTCAACCTGACCGGAACATCGTTACCCACCACGCAGACGACCATCCCCGGACCGCATCCGGTGCATTACTCCAGGCTGGAATTGCCCGACCCAGCGGCACCGCTGCACGACGCGACCGAGTCGAACGAGACAACCGCCTGGAGCGCGGGCGGCATGATCTCCTCGACCGGCGACCTGCTCACGTTCTTCTCGGCGCTGTTCTCCGGTCGCATCCTCAAGCCGGCACAGATGGAGGAGATGTTCACGACCGTGTCCACTGACGGCTCCGGGTGGCTGCCCAACACCCGCTACGGGCTCGGTGTGTGGGTCGAGCAGAAGCTCGAGAGCGGCGTGCCCGTGTGGGGCAACGGCGGCGCGGACTACGGCACGTTCACCCTTGTCATGGGCAACCGCGACGGCACGCACATGGTCGCCAGTCACGTGAACACCGACTGGTCCCCCCAAGCCTATGCGGCGTTCCTGGCCATCCTCGACATCGAGTTCGGCAGCGACAAGCACGCCGATTGACCGCGGTGTCGCACAGCGGGATTACGGTGCCGGACATGCACCGCAAGTAGCGGCCACCGGCCGGGCTGCGGCCGATGGCCGCTTGCGCGTACGCCTTCTTCGTCACCGCCACCCGCTGATGTGGAAGCAGGAAGGGTGCCGTGGCCGGCTTGCAGGGGGATGAGCCGATTGTCGAGCCAGTGGTCGTGTGACACAGAAGTTCAGATCGGTCCATTTGACGATCTCGCAACGAAGCGGCACCCAGTTCGTGTCCATCGCAGCGTGCCGCCCGCTACCAGAGCCCGCACCTCATACCCCGCCCCCCGCGCACGCGTGCGCCCTTCGGAGCAGCACCTCGCGCTCCGGCGCATTCCGGGTCAGCTGCGCGGCCCGCTCGAATTCGACCCGGGCCTCGTCCATCCGCCCGAGCTTGGCGAGCAGGTCGCCGCGCACCGCGGGCAGCAAATGGTAGTCCCGCAACGCCGCACATACGGCCCGACTGGGCGGTCCAGATTGCCGGCCCGCAGCAGGGCGGTGAAGCCGCGGCGGATGAGCAGCTGGTCCCAGCGGCCGCGGTTCTGGTCCGTCAGCGTGACGGGCCGGCCGACCGGATCTACCCGAGCCCGGAATCGGGATGCCTGGATCTCCATGAGCGCCACCAGGCCGTGCACCTCGGGATCGTCCGGTGCAAGTTCGGCGAGCATGCGGCCCAGCCGCAGCGCCTCCCGGCACAGCTCGGGCCGCAGCCAGTCGTCGCCCACCGTGGCCGAGTAGCCCTCGTTGAAGACCAGGTAGACGACTTCGAGCACCGAGGCGAGGCGCGCGGCGCGTTCCGGCGCCGGCGGCACTTCGAAGGGAATGCGCCCCCACAAGGTAGAGGCCATGGGGCCAAGTCGAATGGTGTCGCGAATGCCGGGCCGGATCGGGATCGTCCAGGACTGCCGGTCTCCCTACGGTCACCCCGGAAGCAGCGGACCGCAGGGAGTTTGACGTCAGCGGTGACGGGCTGACCTACCGGATCAGTACGCCCCTGGGTCGCCCATCGCACGCGGCCGGGGACTACGGGGTCAGCAGCGGGACAAAGGTAGTGCGGTGGCTGGTGCTCCCCCACCCAGAAGCTCGATCCCGCGCTTGTCCCCCGGCGACAACGCTGCCCGGTCCGCCCCAAGAGGCCATGATGATCGCCCGGCATCCGTCGTGGGACGGTCAGGAGTGCATCGACAGGGGCGTCGGCGGCCTGTCCTCCTAACGCGCGCTGATCACCAGGTCACAGGAAGTGACTCCACCCCGTAGACGGTCGACTGGAGCCGGAAACGGAGACTCTCGAACGGCGCCGCGAGCTTCAGCCCGGGGAACCGCTGCAGCAGCGCGGGGAAGGCCACCTGCATCTCCACCCTGGCCAGCGGCGCGCCCAGGCAGTGGTGGACGCCGTGCCCGAAGGCGATGTGCCCGCCGGCGTCGCGGGTGACGTCGAGTTCGTCGGGCTCCTTGACGAACGTCTCGTCGCGGTTGGCCGCCAGCAGCGAGGGGATCACCAGGTCACCGGCCTTGATCTGGCGGCCGCCGAGCGTGATGTCCTCGGTCGCGTGCCGGGGTGGCCCGGCACGGTGCGCCACGGAGAGGTATCGCAGCAGTTCCTCCACGGCCGGAGTGACGGCGTCGGGCTCGTCGCGGATGACGGCGGCCTGGTCCGGCCGGTGCAGCAGCAGCAACGTGCCCAGGCTGAGCATGTTGGCGGTCGTCTCGTGCCCGGCCACCAGCAGCGTGTTGCCGATGCCGAGCAGCTCGTCGTCGGTCAGCTCGTCGCCGTGCTCACGCACGAGCAGGCCGAGCAGCTCCTCCCCCGGCTCGGCCCGCTCGCGGCGGATCAGCTCCGACATGTACGCGTTCATCTCGGCGGTGTTGGCGGCGTGCGCCTCCCCGTCCAGCGTCATGTCCAGGAGCCGGTTGCTGCGCCGCTGGAAGTCCTCCCGGTCGGCGTACGGCACACCGAGCAGCTCGCAGATCACCAGTGAGGGGACCGGCAACGAGAACGCCTGCACCAGGTCGGCGGGCGGCCCGGCGGCCTCCATGGCGTCCAGGTGCTCGGTCACGATCTGCTCGATGCGCGGCCGCAGGTGCCGCATCCTGGCCACCGTGAACTGGCCGGTCAGCAGGCGGCGCAGCCGGGTGTGCTCCGGAGGGTCGTACATCAGCGGGTTGCCGATGATGAAGCCCTTCAACGACTCATCGGAGCGGTCGGCCAGCCGGCCGTGCGGGCCGCGGGCGGCGGTGCTGAAGTGCGCCGGGTCGCTGAGCAGCTTGCGGACTTCGGCGTACTGGGTGACGAGCCACACATCCGGGCCGCCCGTGGCGATGGGCAGCCGGATGACCGGCCCTTCGGTGCGCAGCCGCCGATAGTCCTCGGCGTGGTATGGGGTCGGGTCGCCGTGCAGCGGCGGCAACGGAATGGTGGGGATCTCGGTCATCAGCCGGCTCCTTCTCCGCTTAACTGATACCAACCTCTCACTTCCCACCGTAACATACGAAATGAGAGTCGACTCTCACCTGTTACGCTGGGTGGATGCGCAGTACCGACGCGCCTCGCCGCCAGCGCGCCGACGCCGCTCGCAACGCGGAGCGGATCATGCGCGCGGCCCGGGCGGCGTTCGCCGAGGCCGGCGGCGGCATCACGCTGGAGGAGATCGCCCAGCGGGCCGGAGTGGGGCTGGCCACGCTCTACCGCCACTTCCCGAGCAAGGACCGGCTCGTCCGCGACGTCGTCGAGGAGCTGATGCGCGAGGAGATCGAGCCGGCGATCACTCGTGCGCTTGCCGAGCAGGACCCGCTGCGCGGCATGTCGGTCATGCTCGAGACGGTGCTGGCCCTGGCGTCGGGCCAACCGGGCATTCTCGCCACGGCCAAGGACGCCGGGGCACTCACCGCCGACATGGCCCCCCGGTTCATCCAGCCGCTCACCCAGCTCATGCGGAACGCCCAGGCCACCGGCCAGGTCCGTGCCGATCTGGAGCCGGGTGACCTGAAGCAGATCCTCAACATGCTGCTCAGCACGCTGCGACCGGCCAAGGGCCCGGATGAGGGCTGGCGCCGCTCCCTGGTGCTCCTACTGGACGCCCTCCGCCCGGACGGCGCCACTCCCCTACCTCCGGCGACGCCACCCGCCCGCTGCTGATCAGACCGTGACCACGATCTTGCCGAATTGCGGGTCAGCGAGGTTGGAGCCTCAGCCGTAAGGGATGGATGAGCTGGCTGGACGGTCCTCCCGGACGAGGCGAACTTGGGGAGCCGGACACTCCAGTGAAGTTTCTCTCCAGGACCACGGGACCGGTGAGACTAGGGCAGGCTTGCTGGGTGATGGCGATTCATTCGCTGCCCACGCAGCCACAGGCAGAGCCGTACCAGATGATCACCCGCATGTCACCGCCGCACCTGCGTGCGTACGTGCTGGGGTGGGCCGGCTTTCGCACCCGGGCGGGAGAGCCCGCCCACCCCAGCCGGATGCTGCCGCTCAACGCGGCCACCCTGATCATCGACTTCACCGGCATGGGCCCGATCGTCACCGGTCCCCGCGCCACCGCGACGTTCTCGGTCCATACGCCGTGGCGTCACGGGGTGGCGGCCGGGCTCACCCCCGCCGGGATGTCGGCGCTGACGGGGACGCCCATACGCGAGGTGGCCGGCACGACCGTGCGTCTGGAAGACCTCCTCGGCACCCGTGCCGAGGAGCTGACCGACCGGCTGATCGCGTCGGCGAGCTGGTCGGACCGCTTCAGCCTGCTGGAGGAGCGGCTGACGGCGTGGTTGCGCCCCGACGCCGGCTCCAACGACCTGATCATGCACGCCTGGTGGCGGCTGCAGGAGCCGACCGGCCCGCCCACCATCGGGTCCCTCGCCGGTGAGCTGGGCGTCAGCCGTCGTTATGTCGAGCTCGGATTCCGCCGGGTGGTGGGCTTGTCGCCCAAGACGGTAGCCCGGATCGCCCGATTCCAGCGGACCGTGGACACGTGGAGACGGCCCTCGGCCACTCTGGACGAGGCTGTCGCCTGCGGTTACGCCGACCAGCCTCACCTCACCCGCGAGATCCGGGCGATGACGCAGATGACACCGAAGCAGCTGTTCGCATTTGTTCAATACACCGATCGGCTCACCGGCTAGCGTGACCTTCCGCTCCGGACCGAAGGAGGGCCGGGGGACAGGAAGGGGCAACACGTCATGGCAGGCGTTCTCGCGGCCGATCCCACCCTCGCCGACTTCGGCAAGGACCCGCTGTGGATCACCATCGTCAAGGCCGTGATGTTGTTCCTCTTCCTGATGCTGGGCGTCATGTTCGGTGTCTGGTTCGAGCGCAAGCTGATCAGCCGCATGCAGAACCGCTACGGCCCCAACCGGGCCGGCAAGTTCGGCCTGCTGCAGTCGGTCGCCGACGCGATCAAAATGGGCTTGAAGGAGGACCTCTTCCCGCGGACCGTGGACAAGGTGCTCTACCTGCTGGCTCCGGTCATCATGGTGGTGCCGGCGTTCCTGGCCTTCTCGATCGTGCCGTTCGCGCCGATGGTCAACCTGTTCGGCGTGCAGACGCCGCTGCAGCTGGTGGACCTGCCGGTGGCGGTGCTGTTCATGCTGGCCATGGGCGCCGTGTCGGTCTACGGCGTGGTGCTGGCGGGGTGGTCGTCGCGCTCGCCGTACGCGCTGCTCGGCGGGCTGCGGTCGGCGGCCCAGG
>NZ_JBQQBR010000077.1:0-36950 GCF_052245935.1 Nonomuraea sp. 3N208
CCTTCCAGCACTGGGAGCGGAACCTGCATCCGCTGGGCGGATCCAGCGGGCAGACGGCATGATCGAGAGCATGAAGACGATCGTGATCGGGGCGTCGGGAACGGTGGGCCAGGCCGTCGTGGCCGCTCTGGAGCCGCGTCATGAGGTCGTGGCGGCCTCGCGGCGCGGCCCCGTGCGGGTGGACCTGGAGGAGCCGGCGACGCTGGAGGAGTTGTTCGCGGCGGTGCCGGACGCCGACGCGGTGGTGTGCTGCGCGGCCAGCGGCCCGCTGGTGCGGTTGGAGTCGGTGGGGGACGAGGAGTTCGCCGCCGGTCTGCGGGGCAAGCTGCTGGGCCAGGTCGCGCTGGCCCGGCGGGCGCTCCATCACCTGCGTGACGGCGGCTCCATCACGCTCACCGGCGGCACGTTCGCCGCGCCGCTGGCCGGCGGCTCGCTGGGCGCGCTGATCAACGCCGGGCTGGAGGGATTCGTCAGGAACGCGGCCGCCGAGCTCCCACGCGGACTCCGCATCAACCTGATCAGCCCTGGTTGGATCAGGGAGACGCTGGAGAGCATGGGGCTCGACGGCGCTGACGGCACGCCGGCCGCCGACGTGGCCCGCGCCTATGTGGCGGCCGTCGAGGGCACCGCTCAGGGCCAGATCATCGTCCCCTGACGCGCTACGAGGGCTGAGCGGCCCCGCTTGGAAACGGGCCGCTCAGCCCTCGGCGTCACGGCGCCGGGGTGTACCCGCCCGGCCGGGTGGTGAACGCGCCCCGGCCCTGGGTTCGGCTACGCAGCCCGGTCGCGTACCCGAACACCTCGGCCAGCGGCACCATCGCCGTGATCGTCACCGTGCCGGACCGGGCCGTGGACCCGGAGACCCGGCCGCGTCGGGCCGCCAGGTCGCCCAGCACGGCGCCGGCTGCATCGTCCGGCACCGTCACCGTGACCTCGGCCACCGGCTCAAGCAGCAGCATCCGGCAGGCCCGCAGCGCCTCGCGCAGCGCCAGCCGGCCGGCCGTGCGGAAGGCCTGCTCGGACGAGTCCTTCACATGGGTGGCCCCGTCGGTCAGTGTGACCCGCAGCCCGGTCACCGGGTGTCCGCCGAGCGGTCCCGCGGCCAGCGCGTCCCGGTAGCCGGTCTCCACCGCCCGCACGTACTCGCGCGGCACCCGGCCGCCGGTCACCGTCGAGCGGAACTCGATGCCCTCGCCGTCCAGTGGCTCCACGTCGAGCACGACGTGCGCGAACTGGCCCGCGCCCCCGTCCTGCTTGACGTGCCGGTACAGCAGCCCCGACACCCCGCCGGCCACCGTCTCCCGGTACGCCACCTGCGGCCGGCCGACGGCGACGTCGAGGCCGTGGTCGCGGCGGAGCTTCTCCACCGCCACCTCCAGGTGGAGTTCGCCCATGCCGGACAGCAGCGTCTGGCCGGTCTCGGCGTCGGATCGCACCGTCAGCGACGGGTCCTCCTCGGCCAGCCGGGCCAGCGCCGCCGCCAGCCGATCGGCGTCGGTGCTCCTGCGCGGCTCGACCGCTACCGACACCACCGGCTCGGTCACGCTCGGCGGCTCCAGGACCACCGGCGCTCCGGGCGCGCACAGCGTCGCGCCGGCGCGGGCGGCCTTCGGCCCGGCCACGGCGACGATGTCCCCGGCCACCGCCCGATCCACCTCTGTGTGCCGGTCGGCCTGCACCCGCAGAATCCGGCTGATCCGCTCAGTGCGGCCCGCACCCGTGTCCAGCACCGTGTCTCCCTTCCGCATCGTTCCCGCGTAGACCCGCAGGTACGTCAGCCGCCCGGTCGTGGTGGTGCTCACCTTGAACACCAACGCCGCCAGCGGCGCCGCCGGGTCAGCGGCCGGCACCGACGCATCCGCGGCCCGCGCTGCCGGGTCAGTGGGCGGCACCGCCGTACCCGCGGCCCGCGCCGCCGGCCCGTCGGCGGGCGACGGCAGATACGCCACCACGGCGTCGAGCAGCGGCTCGATCCCGCGATCGCGGTACGCCGCCCCGCACAGCACGACCAGGCCCGCCCCGCTGAGCGTCAGATCTCGCAGCGCGCCCGCCAGAGTCCGCTCGGAGATCGCCGGCTCCGCGCAGAACTCCTCGAGAGCGCCCGGATGCAGCTCGGCCACCGCCTCCTCCAGCAGCCTGCGCCGCCGCCACGCCTCGTCCAGCAGCGCGTCGGGCACCGGGCCCTCCTCCATGACACCGCCCGCCCATACCAGCGACCGCATCCGGATCAGGTCCACGACACCGGCGAAGCCGTCTTCACGGCCGATCGGCAGCTGCACCACCAGCGGCGCCGGGTGCAGCCGCGCGCGGATCGACGCCACCGCGGCGTCGAGGTCGGCGCCGGCCCGATCCAGCTTGTTGACGAAGGCAATGCGCGGCACGCCGTGCCGATCGGCCCGCCGCCACACCGACTCTGTTTGCGGCTCGACCCCGGCGACGCCGTCGAACACCGCCACCGCCCCGTCCAGGACGCGAAGCGACCGCTCCACCTCGTCGGAGAAGTCGACGTGGCCGGGCGTATCGATGAGGTTGATCCGGTGGCCCTCCCAGACGCAGCTCACGGCCGCGGCGAAGATCGTGATGCCGCGGTCGCGCTCCTGCGGGTCGAAGTCGGTGACGGTCGTCCCGTCGTGCACCTCGCCGCGCTTGTACGTGGCGCCGGTCAGGAACAGGATCCGCTCGGTGACCGTCGTCTTGCCGGCGTCGACGTGGGCGAGGATGCCCAGATTGCGGACAGCGGTCAGGGGAGTGGAAACACGAGTGCGCATGGCCCATGGCCCTTCGGTACGCAGGGGTGAAAAGGTCAGCGCGATTCCCCGGCGAGCGGGAAACGCTCGTCAGGGCATCCAGCGACGGCCGCGCAGCCGGCACCGGGGCGGCGAAGACACCAGGATCACCTCGTACCGCGACGAGGGGACGACGGCAGCGCTGCGGTGGCGCACGGCCGGCTCCTCTCCCTCGTCGATCATGGTGTGTCGAGCGTAGTGACACCGGCACGACTCCCGAAACAGGTTTTCGCCCCGAGGTTCACCGCGCGGACGCCTGTCTGCCCCCGCAGCGCGACGCCGCCGTCATTTCCGCATGTCGACATAGGCGCGAGACCCCTTCAGGGAAGGACGCCCCGCCCATGACGATCTCTCTTGACACCGGTCGGTACACGGTCGACATGGCCACCAGCGCAGCCGACCTGCGGGCCGCGCAACGACTGCGGTACGCGGTCTTCGCCGAGGAGATGGGGGCGCGCCTGGACAGCCCCGTCTCCGGCCTCGACGCGGACCGGTTCGACGCCTACTGCGACCACCTCCTCGTCCGCGACGGCGCCGAGGTCGTCGGCACGTACCGGCTGCTGCCTGCGGGCCGGACCGACCGGCTCTACTCCGACGGCGAGTTCGACCTGCGCAATCTCGCCCCGATCAGGAAGGGCCTGGTCGAGGCCGGCCGCACCTGCGTGCACCCCGACCACCGGGACGGCGCGGTGATGGCCCTGATGTGGGCCGGCATCGCCCGCTACATGACGGACGGCGGCCACCAGTGGCTGGCCGGCTGCTGCTCGGTGCCGCTCGACGACCAGGGCGCGGTCGCGGCGGCCATCGTCGATCAGGTGCCGCTCGGGCCGGAGGAGTACCGCGTCATGCCGCGCAACCCCTGGCGCGCCCGCCGGGGCGGGGCCAGCGGTGACCGGTTCGTCCCTCCGGCGCTCCTGCGCGGCTACCTGCGGCTGGGGTCCTGGGTGTGCGGGGCGCCCGCGCATGACCGAGACTTCGGCACCGCCGACTTCTTCGTGCTGCTGTCCATGGCCCGCGTCAACCACCGCTACCTGCGCTACTTCCTCGGACAGACCACGCCGGGAGCGGCACGGTGAACGGTGCCGCCCAGGCCAACCCCTGGCGGCCGGTCGGCCCGTGCTCGACCGCCGCCTGCGTGACGGGTCCGGCCGTCGCCGCGGGGCCGCTGCGCCGGGCGGCGCGGCTGTCGGCGGCCCTGCTCGTGATCCTCGCCGGCATACCGGTGTCCCTGGCGGCCTGCCGGACGCCCGCCCGCCTGCGGGCGGCGATCACGAGGGCGTGGGCCAGGCTGCTGCTCCGGGCGCTCGGCATCCGGGTGGTGGTCGCGCCGGGAACGCCAGGCGCGGAGGGCCTCGTCGTGGCCAACCACATCTCCTGGCTCGACCCGCTGGTGCTCGCCGCGATGGTGCCGTCGCGGCCGCTCGCCAAGCGGGAGATCGCCGGCTGGCCGGTCGTCGGACGGCTGGTGGCCGGCTCAGGGGCGCTGTTCATCGACCGGGAGCGCCTGTACGCGCTGCCGGCCACCGTCGCGGCGGTCGCGGGCGCGCTGCGGGCCGGCGACACCGTCGTCGCCTTCCCCGAGGGCACCACCTGGTGCGGGCGCGGGATGGGCCGGTTCCGGCCGGCGGTGTTCCAGGCCGCCATCGACGCCGGTGCCGCGGTGGTCCCGGCGGCACTGTGGTACCACGAGGGCGCGGCGACCTCCACCCGCGCCTGCTACGTCGGCGACGACTCGCTGCTGGCCTCGCTGTTGCGGGTGGCCGCCACCCGGGGCCTCGCCGTCGAGGTGACGCTCCTCGACCCGATACGGCCCGCAGCCGCCGACCGGGCGGCACTGGCCGTGCTGGCCGAGGCTCGGATCCGCACGCACGTGCTGGACCACACGCACGGGACCGGCGCCCTGGGAGCCCCGAGCCTCCCGAGGTCCCTGGCCAGGGCCTCCCGGAGCTAGGACCTCCGGGAGGTTGACACCCGCGGCGCTCACGCGGGGACGACGTGGCCGACGCGGAAGAAACCGTCCGGGTCGTAGGCCCGCTTGACGTCCCGCAGTCGTCCGTAATCCGCCGCGTTGTAGGCGGCCGCCGTACGCCGCGGGTCGGACAGGAAGTTGAGGAACGTACCCCCGTTGGCGTACGGCCGCAGCTCCCCGGCCAGGCCCGGCACCGGCGTGTCCACGATGACCGACAGCTTGGTGCTCCGGTGGCTGACCGGGCCCGCATCCGGGCCTGGCCGCCCCAGCGCGCCGCCCCAGTGCCGGATCTCCACGGTCTGCGCCTGCTCGGCGGCCCCCACCAGGATGTCGGCGACCTCGCCGGGGACGGTGTCGAACATGTCCATGTGCCGGTTCGGGGTGCCGCCCATCGCCGCGTCCGCGTACGTGATCATCCGGGTCTCGTCCAGCAGCGCCGGGCCCGTCGCCCGCCACAGCGGGGCCAGCAGCCGCCTGCCCTCGGCGGCCTCCCCGGCGTGCATGACCTTCAGCATCGCCACGTGCCGGCCGGGCAGCGGCCCGCCGGCGGGCATGCGCTTGAGCACGACGGCGGTGCTGATCTCGTCGGGCGCGTCGTCGATCCAGCTCCGGTACGCGTGCAGGAGGCCGGCCGCCGCCTCGATCGGGAAGTACGCGAACCCCGCGTACACCTGCGAGACCGGGTAGAGCCGGAACTCCAGCGAGGTCACCACGCCGAACCCGCCGCCGCCCCCGCGCAGCGCCCAGAACAGCTCGGGATGGCTGCTCGCGCTCGCAGTGACGTGCCTGCCGTCGGCCAGCAGCACCTCGGCCCGCACCACGCTGTCGGCGGCGAACCCGTGCTTGCGGGCCAGCCAGCCGAGGCCGCCGCCCAGGGTGTACCCGGTGACGCCGACCGACGGCGCCGACCCCGACAGCGGCGCCAGGCCGAACGGCGCGGCGGCGGCCAGCACCGCGCTCCAGCGTGCGCCCGGGCCCACCCGCGCGGTCCGGCGGACGGGGTCCACCAGCACTGACGCCATCGGCGACGTCCTGACCAGCACGCCGCCGTCGCACGCGGCGTGCGTGCCATGCCCGGTCGACTGCACCGCGAACGGCACCCCGTGCGCCCGCGCCGCGAGCAGGGCTGCCCGCAGGTCCGCCGCCCCGTACGCCTCGGCCACGAGGACCGGGCGGGCGTCGACGGCGGGGTTGAGCGAGCGGCGCAGCTCGTCGTAGGCGTCCTGGCCAGGCAGGTGCACGGGGCCGGTGAAGCCCGGGAGGGTGATCTCGTCCTGGAGGGTGGCGGTGTACGGCCGGCTCATCTTTCTGCCCTTCTCTGCGGTGATGTGTGATCACTGTGCTGGAGGGCGCTTACGGTTGCGTTCTTGTCGCCTTACCGCGCCCCTTAAGCCTTGAAGGACTCCAGGATCTTGCCGCCGCCGGGGAAAAGAATCCGCCGGCGGTCGCCGCCGGTGCTACGCCGGCGGTCGTACGAGCGGCGCCGGCCGGTCCAGCCGGAGGTGTATGGACCCGGCGAGATCTTTCCGGTTAGGTAAGGCTAATCTAATATGCCGCCCATAAGGGTAAACCGCGCAATGAGGGAGAATTCATGGCCATCGTCCCGCGACGCACCCTTGCCTCCGCATTCGGCGTCGCCGCCGTGCTGGGCATCAGCGCCTGTGGCGGCACGGCCTCCCCACCCGCCGCCCCTGCCTCGTCGGCCCCGGCCTCCGCCGCAGGACAAGGCCCCTGGACCTGGACCGACGACCGGGGCAAGAACATCTCCCTGCCGCAGCGGCCACAGCGCATCGTGGCCCAGTTCGACTCGGCGGCCGCGCTGTGGGACTTCGGCGTACGCCCCGTCGCGGTGTACGGCCCGCACAGGCTCAAGGACGGCAGCCGTGACCGAGCGGTGGGCGAGGTCGACATCACGAAGGTGGAGTCGATCGGGAACGCCTTCGGCGAGTTCAACGTCGAGAAGTACGCCTCGCTCCAGCCCGACGTGCTCGTGGCGGGCATGTACGAGAAGAACAAGCTCTGGTACGTCCCTGCGGAGTCCGCCGAAGCCGTCGACCAGATCGCGCCGTCCGTGGGCGTGATGCACAGCGGCAAGCCCCTGCTGGAGATCATCGAGAGGTACGGCCGGCTCGCCGCCGCGCTCGGCGCGGACCCGAGGGCGGCCCCCGTGGTCGAGGCCAAGAACCGCTTCGACGCCGCGAGCGCCGCGCTCAAGACCCTCGCCGCGGCCAAGCCCGACCTGAAGATCATGATCGTCGCCGGGGCGCCCGACGGCCTGTACGTCACCTACCAGCCCGACCACCCCGACATCAAGTACTGGGGTGAGCTGGGCCTGAACATCGTCTCCCCGCCCAAGCCCTCAGAAGGCGGCTTCTGGGAGCTCGTGAGCTGGGAGAACGCCGACAAATACCTGGCCGACGTGATCCTCGTGGACGCCCGCGCCCAGTCGATGACGATCGGGGAGATGGCGAAGAAGCCGACCTGGGCCAAGCTGCCCGCGGTCAAGGCCGGCCAGCTCTACCCGTGGCGCGCCGCCGAGCGCTACAGCTACCTGGGCTACGCCAAGGTCCTGGAGGAGCTCAAGACCAACCTGGACAAGGCCCGCGACGACGTCGTCACGTGACGGCCACGATCTCGGCCCTGGTCAGCACGCCGTCCTCGACGGTGAGCAGGCCGAGCGTGCCGTGCGGCTGGCGGCGGCGATCGGTGGGGGAGCCCGGGTTGAAGATCCGCAGGCCCTCGCCCGACTCGTCGAGCGGGATGTGCGAGTGCCCGAACAACACCAGGTCCGCCTCCGGGAAGCGGCGCCGCATCCGCGCCAGCCGGCCCTTGGCCGGGCCGCTGTCGTGGATCATGCCGATCCGCAGCCCGTCCAGGGTCAGCTCCAGCGTCTCCGGCGCCGCCACGTCGGGGCCGTCGTTGTTGCCCTTCACCACGTGAACCGGCGCGTACGCGGCCAGCTCGGCCAGCACCGAGGCGACGCAGACGTCTCCCGCGTGCAGGATGACGTCCGCGTCACGCAGATGCTCGGCGACCCTGGGCGGGCAGGAGCGCCAGCGCCTGGGCGCGTGGGTGTCGGACAGCGCGACGACCTTCATGCCTCGCTCATGCCCCGTCCGCGGGCGAACGTGCCAGCCAGTCCCGCCACGCCGGCCCCTGATCGTCGCGGCCCTGCGTCAGCGCTCCTGCTTCACGGCAGGATGTACGGCGACGACCAGGCGATGCTCGCGCCCGCCTTCGGCGCTCTCGTCGTGATATTTGCTGACCAGCGACGTTACGCAGTTCGCCAGTTCCTCGGCGAACGCCGCCCGGTCCGCCGCCGACGCGAAGCGCACCTCGCCGTCGATCGCGAACGTCGCCACGCGCTGCTGCACCTTCGCGGCTCCCGTGATGAGGGTGCCGACATCCCGTACGAGCCGCGCGGCCAGCGCCAGCAGCCACCGCGCCGACAGCCGGTCGGGCGAGCGGCCCGGATCGGGCTGGACGGCGGCCAGCGCGTTCGGGGAGATCACGAAGGAGGCGGCGGTGGCCTGCATCACCCGCTCGGTGACGTTGCCCTTCCTGCGTTCCTCCACCAGCTCGACCAGGCCGTGCCGCTCCAGGGTCCGCAGATGGTAGTTGACCTTCTGCCGGGCCAGGCCCACCTTGGCGGCCAGCGAGGTGGCCGAGCCCGGCTCGACCAGCTCAGCCAGCAATTTCGAGCGCATGGGATCGAGCGACGCCTCGGCCGCCGCGGGATCCTCGATCACCGCCACTTCATGCATGGTTGAACGATGGCACCGAAAAAAATCATCGTCAAGACAGGCGATCTGCTCGGTCTTCGAGATAGCGCCGCTCCGGCAGGCTGGTCGTCAGCCGGGCCGCCTCCCGGTATCCGTCCAGCGCCGCCGCACGGTCGCCCGCCATCTCCAGCAGGTGGGCGCGTACCGCGGCCAGCCGGTGGTGCCGCGTCATCCGCTCGTCGGCCGCCAGGCGGTCGAGCAGGTCGAGTCCGGCCCGCGGGCCGCGCACCATGGCCACGGCGATCGCGTGGTTGAGCTTGACGACCGGGTTGTCGTCCAGGCCGGACAACACCCCGTACAGCGCGAGGATCTGCGGCCAGTCGGTCTCCTCGGCGGTGGGCGCCTCGTCGTGCACGGCCGCGATGGCCGCCTGCAGCTGGTACGGCCCGAGCGGGGTCGTCGACAGCGCCTTCGTCACCAGCTCGACGCCCTCGTCGACGAGCCGTCGATCCCACAGGCTCCGATCCTGCTCGGCGAGCGGGATCAGCCTCCCACCCGGCCCGGTTCGCGCCGGCCGCCGCGCCTCGGTGAGCAGCATGAGCGCCAGCAGCCCGGCCACCTCCCCGTCGCCGGGCAGCAGCCGGCGCACGGCCCTGGCGAGCCTGATCGCCTCGCTGGTCAGCTCGGTCCTGTGCAACTCGGGGCCGGAGGTGGCGGTGTAACCTTCGTTGAAGATCAAGTACAGCACGTGCAGCACCACGCGCAGCCGGTCGGCCCGCTCGGCCTCCGGCGGCATCGCGAACGGCACGCCGGTGGCCTTGATGCGCTGCTTGGCCCGGCTGATGCGCTGCGCCATCGTCGCCTCGGGCACCAGGAACGCGCTGGCGATCTGCGCCGTCGTCAACCCGCCCACCGCCCGCAGCGTGAGCGCCAGCTGCGAGGGCTGCGACAGTGCGGGATGACAACACAGGAACAGCAGCGTCAGCGTGTCGTCCTGGTCGCCGGGCCGCTCCTCGCCCGGCGCCGGCGCCACGAACGCGTCGGCGGGCACGCTGACCGCCACGCTCTCCTCCCGCCGCCGGCGCGCGTGCTCGCTGCGCATGTGGTCGACGACCCGGCGCGAGGCCACGGTGATCAGCCACGCCCGCGGGTTGTCCGGCAGGCCCTGCTCCGGCCACTGCACGGCCGCGTCGAGCAGCGCTTCCTGCACGGCGTCCTCGCAGGTGCCGAACTGCTCGTAGCGGCGTACGAGCACGCCCAGCACCTGCGGCGCCAGCTCCCGCAGCAGGCTCTCGACGCCGGCCACGGCCACTACACCTCGTCGATGATCGGGCGTACCTCCATCGCGCACAGCCGCGCGTCCGGCCAGCGGGCCGCGATCGCCGTGGCCCGGTCGACGCTCTCGCACTCGACGATCAGATAGCCGGCCAGGAACTCCTTGGCCTCCAGGAACGGCCCATCGGTGACCGCCGGCACGCCGCCGCGCACCGTCACCGTCCTGGCAGCGCCGGGTCCGTCCAGTGCCTGTCCGCCGACGAACTCGCCGCTTTCGCTCAGCTCGTTCATCAACGCGTCGACCTCGGCCATCACCTCGTCACCGTGCTCGGCCACGACCTGCTGCGATTCGGCGTTGGTGTAGATCATCAGCATGTATTTCACGGGCACATGGTAGTGGCGCGGCCGTTCGCCGACTCGCCGCGTGCGCGATGGCCGCCGGGTCGGCAAGGCACCTCCGGGTGCCTTGACCTGCGTGAACTAAGCTTGGAGTGATGTGACCGTCTTGCCTGGGAGGGGGCGATGGGGAGCCTCCCCGTCGCGGACAGCAGCTTCGTCGGCAGGCGACGCGAGATCACTCAGGTCTCCAGAGCCCTGTCGCGCGCCCGTATGGTCACGCTGACGGGCGTGGGAGGCGTGGGCAAGACGCGGCTGGCGCTCGAGGTGGCGGCACGGTGCGAGCGCGTCTTCCGCGATGGCGTGTGGGCGGTCGATCTGGCGGGGTTGCGGGACGGCACCCTGGTGGCCAGGACCGTGGCCGATACGCTCGGGATTCCGGACCGTTCCGGCAGGCCGCCGGAGGAACAGCTGGTCGGCTACCTCGCCGACCGGCGGCTGCTGATCGTCTTGGACAACTGCGAGCATCTGTGCCACGCGTGCGCGTTGTTCGCCGAGACGATGTTGCGCAGCGTCCCTGGACTGCGGATCCTGGCCACGAGCCGGCAGATTCTGGGCATCGCGGGCGAGCACGTCCTGACGGTGCCGCCGCTGTCGGTGCCCGATCCCGATCGCCTTCCGCCCACGGCCGCGCTGATGCGCCGCGAGTCGGTGCGCCTGCTGGTGGACCGGGCGACGAACGGCACGCCGGGGTTCTCGGTGACCAGAGAGAACCGTCGTGCCGTGGCGGCAGTCTGCACGCGGCTGGAGGGGATCCCGCTGGCGATCGAGCTCGCCGCGGCCCGGTTGACGTCCTTGCCGATCGAGCAGGTGGCCGGCCGGCTGGACGACCGCTTGGCGCTGCTGACCAGCGAGAGAGCGGCCGCGCTGCCCCGGCAGCAGACCCTGCGCGGCACGATCGACTGGAGCCACGCGCTGTGCACCCCGCAGGAGCGGTTGCTGTGGGCGCGGCTGTCGGTGTTCGCCGGCGGTTTCGACCTGGACGCCGCCGAAAGCGTCTGCGTGGACGGCGAGGTGGGCCGGGAGGAGATCCTCGATCTCCTCGATGCACTGGTGAAGCAGTCGATCATCATGCGGGTGGACGGGGAGGGCTCCGTCCGCTACCGGATGCTCGAGACGATCCGCGACTACGGCCGGGAGCGGCTGGCCGAGCAGGGCGAGATGGACCAGTTGTCGAGCCGGCACCGTGACCACTTTCTCGGCCTGGCCGAGCGGATGAACGCCGGGTGGAGCGGCCCGGGGCAGGTGGCGGCTCTGGCCCGGTTGCGCACCGATCACGACAATCTGCGGGCCGCGCTGGAGTGGTGCATGCGCGATCCGGACGGCCCTGGGCCGGCGCTGGCCCTCACGGCGGCGTTGCGGTACCACTGGTGCGTCGGCGGATACGTCACCGAAGGGCGCTGGTGGCTGGAGCGGGCGCTGGCCCTGTCCGGCGAGGCCGGCCCGGCGCGCACGACCGCGCTGTGGGTGGCGGCGTGGACGGCGGTGAACCTAGGAGATCATCACGCGGTGGCCCGATATCTCGGCGAGTGCGAGAGGCTGGCCGAGCAGCAGCATGACGAGGTCTCCAAGGCCTACGCGCGCACGATGCGCGGCGTCGACGCGATGTACCGGGGACGCGTGAGGGAGGCCATCGGCCACCTCCAGGAGGCGACTGCCGCTCATCAGCGCCTGGGGGAGGCCAACGGCACCCTGCTGTCGATGGTCGTTCAGGCCAGGTGCTACTCCAACGTGGGCGACACCGATCGGTGCAAGGCGCTGACCGAGCGGACCCTGGCCCTCAGCGACGAGCTCGGCGAGCGTTGCTGGCACGCCTACGCTCTGTGGTCGTACGGGGTGGAGGCCTGGGCAGAAGGGGACACCGAGCGGGCCGACGACCTGGCCCGCCGGGGGCTGTCGATCCAGTGGGAGTTCAACGACGCCGTGGGCGCCTCGCTGACGATCGAGCTGCTGGCGTGGATCGCTGAGTCGCGGAGCGAGCACGTCCGGGCCGCGCGGCTGATGGCCGCCGCCGGGGTGATCTGGCGCTCGATCGGGGCGAGCGCCGCCTTCCGCTCTCCTCAGACGTCCGAACTCCATGACCGCTGTGTACGGACGGTACGCCACGTCCTTGGGCAAGAGGGGTGCCGGGCGGCGCGGCACGAGGCCGAGCGGAACTGCCGTACCGTCGAGCAGGCGATCGCCTATGCGCTGAACGACTGCCGGCCCCGGCCGGCGGGCGGGTGACAGGTTTGCGCTCGCCCTGTCATGGCATGGCCCGGCAAGGGTAGCGGAGGTGCTATGGGGGCGACAACGCGACCGCGCGCCGGGAACCTGCCACTCGAGCTCACCAGCTTCGTCGGCCGCAGGCGCGAGCTGGCGGAGGGCAAGCGCGTCCTGTCCGCCGGCCGGATGCTCACCCTCACCGGTGCGGGAGGCGTGGGCAAGACACGGCTGGCGCTGCGGATCGCCGCGGAGATGTCACGGGAGTTCGAGGACGGCGCCTGGCTGATCGACCTGGCGCCGCTGGGGGCCGGGGACCTTCTCGCCGAAACCGTCGCCGCCGTCGTCGGATGCCCTCAGGCGAACATGGCTTCTCTGGCCGAGTACCTGCACGACAAGAAGACACTCGTGGTGCTGGACAACTGTGAGCACCTGCTCGCCCAGTGCGCCGCGCTGGCGGCCGACCTTCTGTCCACTGCTCCCGGGCTGCGCATCCTCGCCACCAGCAGGCAGGCGCTGCACATCGCGGGTGAGCAGGTGCTGGATGTTGCGCCGTTCACGGTGCCGGAGGCGGCCGAGGCGTCCATGGAGGACGTTCTGCGGAACGAGGCGGTGCGGTTGTTCGAGGACCGTGCCTCGTCCGTCGTGCCCGAGTTCAAGGTCAACGACACCAACATTCTGGCGGTGGCGCGGCTGTGCCGGCGACTGGACGGCATCCCCCTGGCCATCGAGCTCGCGGCGGCACGCATGCTGATCCTCTCCGCGGAGCAGATCCTGGAGCGCCTCGACGACCGTTTCCGGCTGCTGACGACCGGACCCACCACCGCACCGGCGCGGCAGAAGACGCTGCGAGCGCTGTTGGACTGGAGTTACGACCTTTGCTCCCATGAGGAGCAGGCGCTGTGGGGGCGGTTGTCGGTCTTCTCGGGCGGCTGCGACCTGGAAACGATCGAGCAGGTGTGCTCGGACGGCGGCATCGCCCGGGAAAGCATGCCGGACCTGGTGGCTCAGCTGGTGGGCAAGTCGATCGTGCTGCGCCGCGGGCAGGGCTCCGCCGTACGTTTCGAGATGCTGGACACGCTGTGCCAGTACGGATGGGAGCGGCTGGTCGCCTCCGGCCAGGACAAGACCCTGCGGCTGCGGCACCGCGACTGGTGCCGCGACCTGGCGGCGCAAGCTGAGGCGGAATGGTTCGGCGAGCATCAGATGGAATGGCTCGGCCGTCTCTCCCGGGAGCAGGGGAACGTCCGGGCCGCGCTGGAGTTCTGCCTGAGCGAGCCCGGTGAAGCCTGGGCCGCGCTCGAGATCGCCGCAGCGATGTGGAGTCACCGGCTCTCGTGGAGCTCACCGAGCGAAGGACACCATTGGCTGCAGCGGGCGCTGGCCAAGGAGCCCGGCGCCGGGGCGGCCAGGGCCAAGGCCTTGTGGGTGGACGCGTGGCTCGTGCTGCTCCGGGGCGACCCCGAAGCGGCCAAGCCGTTGCTGGAAGAGTGCCGGACGCTGGCGGCGCGGCTCGGCGACGAGGCCCAGCTCGCCGGCGCCCTCCACATCACGGGGTTCTCCGCGTTGCTGGCCGCAGACTTCCCCCGGGCCTTCACGCTGCTGGAAGAGGCCCTGGGCCGGCGCCGCGTCCTCGGCCATCCGGGTCATGAGTGGGTCGCGCTCTTCCAGCTCGCCCTGACGGCCGTCCTCATGGACGACCCGCGTTCCACCAAGCTCTGTGAGGAGGTGCTGGAGACGGCCAGGCGCGCGAACGCCGAGTGGTCGGTGTCCTACGCACTGTGGGTCACGGCTCTCGAGCGGTGGCGACGGGGCGCTCTCCCGGACGCCGTGACCATGATGCGTGACTCCGTGCGGCTGAAGCTGCGCTGCAACGACCATCTGGGCCTGGCCCAGTGCATCGAGGGACTGGCCTGGGTCCTGGCCGATGACAAGCAGTACGAACAGGCCGCCCAGATGCTCGGCGGCGCTCACGTGGCCTGGAAGTCGATCGGAACGTCCCTGTCCGGGCTCGGGCACCTGGCCGGCGCGCACGACCGGTGCGAGTCCACCCTCCGGCGGCACCTGAGAGACGATCGGTTCCAGGCGGCCTTCGACCGCGGCGCTGAGTTCGCCCTCGACCAGGCCGCCGCCTATGCCCTGGCTGAGCGGCCCGCACGGCAACCCGGACCCGACGTGGCCTCCGTCCTCACCCGCAGGGAGCGGGAGATCGCCGAATACGTCGCGAAGGGCATGAGCAACAAGGAGATCGCGGACGCCCTGGTCATAGCGCAACGCACCGCGGAGTGCCATGTCGAGAACATCCTCCGCAAGCTGAACTTCACGTCCAGGTCCCAGATCGTCAAAACCTGGGACTCGCGCAGGTCCGATCAAGAGTGACCCCGAGCCTTTGACCATGGGTTCTGTACGATGAAATCGATATTCCGAGCTCCGGCGAGCTCGTGCGAGCTCGAGGGCCTGTCCGCCGGGTGGTGAAGTCCCGCGGAGACAGCTGTGCACAACGACATCCCGAATCACCGTCCGGCCAGGCCGGGATCAAGGACCATCCCCGATCCGCTCATCCGGATCCGGGGACTCCGCAAACACTTCGGCGGCGTCCACGCGCTGCGCGGAGTGGATCTCGACCTCCACGGCGGCGACATCCTCGCCCTGCTCGGCGCGAACGGGGCCGGCAAATCGACGCTGATCAAGATCCTGGCCGGGATCCATCACGCCGACGGGGGAGAGGTCGAGGTGGCCGGCCATCCCCTGGGAAGCCCGGCCGCATCCGGCAGTATGGCCTTCATCCATCAGGATCTCGGCCTCGTGGAATGGATGAGCGTCGCGGAGAACATCGCGCTCGGCGCGGGATATGCCCGGCGCGGCGGCCTCATATCCTGGCGCGCGGTGCGGCGGCGCGGCGTGGACGCCCTGCGGACGATCGCCTCCCACCTCGACCCGGACCTGCGGATCGCGCAGCTGACGCACGCGGAGCGTTCGCTCGTGGCCATCGCCCGGGCGCTGGCCACCGATGCGACGATCCTCGTGTTCGACGAGCCGACCGCCGCCCTTCCCGCCGCCGACTGCGTCGTCCTGTTCGACGTGCTGCGTAGGCTCCGTGATCGCGGCCACGGAATCCTGTACGTCACCCACCGGATCGACGAGGTCTACCGGATCGCCGGCAGCGTCGCCGTCCTTCGCGACGGACGCGTCGTCAGCCGCGGACCGCTCGCGGGCCGCCGACCGGCCGATCTCGTACGCGACATCGTCGGCCGGGAGCACAGGATCTACCGGCACCGGGTCCGCGGACCAGGAGAGGTCCTGCTGCGCGTCGCCGGCGTGCGTGCCGGGCAGGCGGGACCGGTCGGGTTCGACCTGCGCGCAGGCGAGGTGCTCGGCCTGGTCGGACTCGCGGGCGCCGGGCACGTGGACATCGGACGTGCGCTGGCCGGCGCGTGCCCCGTCCTGTCGGGCAGCATGCACCTGGCCGGGCGGCGGTACCGGCCGGGTTCGGTGTCGGCCGCCGTCGGCGCGGGCGTCGGTCTCGTGAGCGGCGACCGGCAGGAAGAGGCCGCCGGAGAGCTGAGCGTACGGGAGAACCTCCTGGCCAACCCCGCGACCCGCGGCCGATCGCCGCTGAGCCCGGTGGGAGCGCGGCGGGAGCGCGCCGAGACTGCGGCGGTCATCACGCGACTGCAGGTCAGCCCCACCGACACCGAGGCGCCTTTCGCCGCCCTGTCGGGTGGGAACCAGCAGAAGATGCTGATGGGGCGCTGGTTCGGCGCCCGCCGCCGGCTCCTGATCCTCGAGGAGCCCACGGCCGGCGTCGACGTCGGCGCGAAGTCCGAGATCTACCGGCTGCTGGGCGAGGCCTTGGCGAGCGGGCTGGCCGCCCTGCTCGTCTCCGCGGACTTCGAGGAAGTCGTGAACATGTGCGACCGCGCGCTCGTGTTCACCCGCGGAACGGTGACCACCGAGCTCAGCGGTGACGCCCTCACCGTCGTCGCCCTCACCCACGCGGCCACGGCCGCGCCCGCCGGCCGCCGGGCGGACCGTTGCTGACCAGCGAGCTCATCCGGAGGCGGCTCGCGGCCGGCAATCTCATCGGCGGCTACGGGCTGCCGGCGCTGGCTTTCTTGCTGTTCGTCGTGTTCGCGCTCGCCCTGCCGGACACGTTCCCCACGATGGCCAACCTGACGGCGATCATCTCCGCTTATTCGATCATCGCGATCCTCGCGCAGGGCGCGATGATCCCCATCGTCACGGGCAACTTCGACCTGTCCATCGGCTACGGCCTCGGCCTGGGCCATGTCATGACGCTGCACCTCGTCGTCAACGCCGGCTGGCCATGGCCGCAGAGCTGCCTGGCGGTGCTCGGCGGCGGCATCGCGGTTGGCGTGATCAACGGTTTCCTGGTGGAGTTCGCGCGCATCGACTCCTTCATCGCGACGCTCGGCACGGGCAGCATCCTGTACGCCGTCACGGGCTGGGTGACGGGTGGCGCCCGGATCTTCGCCGGTCCGCAAGGCCTGCCCCCCGGTCTCACCGAGCTGTACGAGTCGACCTTTCTCAACCTGCCGATAGCGGCGTTCTACGTCCTCGTCCTGACCGCTGTGCTCTGGATCTTGCTCGAGCGTCTCGCGCTGGGCCGCTACCTCTACGTCATCGGCTCCAACCCGCGGGCGGCGGAACTCGTCGGGATCCCCGTCCGCCGGTACGTCATCCTCGCCTTCGCGGGCTCCGGCCTGGTGACCGGCTTCGCGGGGATCCTGCTCGCCGCCCAGCAGCAGATCGGCAACCCCAGCGTCGGGCTTGACCACCTGCTGCCGGCGTTCGTCGCCGCCCTCCTCGGCTCCACCACGATCAAGCCCGGGCGGGCCAACCCGTGGGGCACCGTCGTCGCCGTCGCCGTCCTGGCCATCGGATTGTCGGGCATCAGCCAGCTTGGGGCGGACTTCTGGGTGACCCCTCTGTTCAACGGGATCACGCTGCTCATCGCGGTCGGATTGGCCGGCTATTCCGCACGACGCCGGACGCGCGCCAGCCCCGCCGCCGCTTCCGCCTCCGCTGAGTGAGGAGCCCTGAGTGGGCAGCCCTGAGTGGGCAGCCTGAGTGAGGAGCCCTGAGTGAGGAGCAGGCATGGATCTCACCCGCCGCGGATTCCGGCGCAGTGCGACCGCGCTGGCGCTGGCCGCCGTGGTGAGCGGTGTGGTGGCCGGCGGCTGCTCGCGCGGCGCACCCCGTCCCGCGCCGGAGGGCACGCCCTCCCCAGACCGGGCGGCCAGTCCGTGCCCTGACGTGACGGACACGGCCGCGCGGGCGGTTGCGCGGGCCGAAGCGGTGAACACCCCGTGGGACGGCCCCACGACCGGGCCGCGCGCGGTCGCCGGCAAGAGCGTGGTCTTCGTCGCGTCGACCATGACGAACCCCGGCGTGGCCGGCACCGCCAACGGGGTGCGGGAGGCCGCCAGGACCATAGGATGGCGCGTTCGCGTGATCGACGGCCAAGGCACTCCGACCGGGATACGGTCGGCTCTGGGGCAGGCGATCGCCCTGCGGCCATCCGGGATCGTCATCGGGGGGTTCGACCCGGAATCCGTGGCTCAGCAGGTCAAGCAGGCCGACGACGCCGGCATTACGCTCGTCGGCTGGCACGCGACCCGGTCGCCTGGCCCCAGCGCGAATCCCAAGCTCTTCACCAACGTGACGAGCCGGGTGGCGGACGTGGCGAGGATCAGCGCGTACTGGATCATCGCGACGTCCAACGGCGACGCCGGCGTCGTGATCTTCACTGACTCCTCGATCCCCTTCGCGGAGAACAAGTCCCAGCTGATCAGGAAGACGCTGCAGAGCTGTTCCGGAGTGAAGCTGCTCGAGTACGAGAACATCCCACTGCCCGACACCGGCAGCCGGATGCCGGTGGTGACCTCCTCGCTGGTGTCACGCTTCCGCGAGCGGTGGACGCACTCGGTCGCCATCAACGACGTCTACTTCGCCGACGCCGCCCCGGCGCTGCGGGCCGCCGGCCGGAAAGGGGAGGGGCCTCCCTACGCCATCGGCGCCGGGGACGGCGATCCTTCGGCGTTCCAGCGAATCCGCGACCGGCAGTTCCAGCAGGCGACGGTCCCTGAGCCCCTGAACGCTCAGGGCAGCCAGATCATCGACGAGCTCAACCGCGCGTTCGCCGGCCGGCCGCCCAGCGGGTACGTGACGCCGGTGCACCTGACCACGACCGGGAACGTGGGCGACTCCACCTCATGGGAGCCGCGCGGCTACCGCGAGGCCTACCGGCGCATCTGGCTCGGGCAGTGAGGGCCGCCGCCGGCGTGCGACACCCGTAGGCTCGTCACGTGCAGGATGAGGATCTTCACGCCATCGCCGCCCGGCTGACCGAGGTGCCGGGTGTGGTGGCCGTGGTGCTGGGCGGCAGCCGGGCGCGGGGCACCCACCGGCCGGACTCGGACATCGACCTGGGCCTCTACTACCGGGGGCGGCTCGACGTGGACCGGCTGCGGGCGCTCGCGCGGGAGGTGACCGGCGAGCCGGTCGACGTCACGGAGCCGGGCGGGTGGGGTCCGTGGGTGGACGGCGGAGGCTGGCTGACCGTGGACGGGTGGCGCGTCGACTGGATCTACCGCGACCTCGACCGGGTCCACCGGATCTGGCGGGACTGCCGGGAAGGCCGGTACGAGGTCGGCGTCCAGACCGGGCACCCGCTGGGCTTCTACTCCCACGCCTACGTGGGGGAGGTGGCTCTGTGCCGGGTGCTGGCCGACCCGGGCGGGGAGCTGGCCGCGCTGCGGGAAGAAGCCGCGCAGTACCCGCCGGCGCTGCGCGAGGCGCTGATCACGGGACTGCGGGAGGCGGACTTCGCCCTCATGATCGCCAAGTACGGGGCCGCGGGGTGGGACCCGGTGTACACGGCGGGGGCGTTGTTCCGCGCGATCGGGGTCGCCTGCCAGGCGCTGCACGCCAACGACGGGGCCTGGCTGATCAATGAGAAGGGCATGGTGGGATCGGCGGACCGGCTGCCGTCGGCGCCGAGCGGGTTCGGCGAGCGGGCCCAGGCGTTGCTCGGGGCGGTCGGGCGGACGCCGGAGGAGATCGGCCGCACCGTCGGCGACGCGGCGCGGCTCATCGCGGAGGTACGGGCCGCCTGCGGCCCGTATGTGAAATAACCCCTGCGTTCGTTGAGCGGTTGAGCGTGGTCATAGTCATAGGACTGCCTGGCTAGTGACTGCCGGACAGTTCGCCGGACAACGTGGCGTGCATCTTGGCACTGGGCTCGTTGAGGCCGATGATCTGTACGGTCTTGCCGCGGGCGGCGTACTTGGCCTGGACGGCGTCCAGGGCGGCGACGCTGGAGGCGTCCCAGATGTGGGCGTCGGACAGATCGATGATGACGTGGTCGGGGTCGCCGGCGTAGTCGAACCGGCCCACCAGGTCATTGCTGGAGGCGAAGAACAGCTGGCCGGTGACGGCGTAGATGGCCTGGGTGCCGTCGGGGTCGATGACGGCGGAGACCTCGGCCAGGTGGGCGACCCGGCGGGCGAAGATGACCAGCGCGGTGAGCGAGCCGAGCACGACGCCGATGGCCAGGTTGTGGGTGGCGACCACCATGGCGACGGTGACGACCATGACGGTGATCTCGCCGGCGGGCATGCGCTTGAGTGTGGCCGGGGCGATGGAGTGCCAGTCGAAGGTGCCGACCGAGACCAGGATCATCACGGCGACCAGGGCAGCCATGGGGATCTGCGACACCCAGGGGCCGAAGACGATGCACAAGACCATGAGGAAGGCGCCGGCGCAGAAGGTGGACAGGCGGGTGCGGGCGCCGTTCTTGACGTTGATCATGGTCTGGCCGATCATGGCGCAGCCGCCCATGCCGCCGAAGAAGCCGGTGACGATGTTGGCGATGCCCTGGCCGATGGATTCGCGGGTCTTGGAGGAGCGGGTGTCGGTCAGGTCGTCCACGAGCTTGGCGGTCATCAGCGATTCCATCAGCCCTACCAGGGCGAAGGCCAGTGCGTACGGGGCGATGAGGGCGAGCGTGTCCAGGGTGTAGGGAACGTCGGGCAGGCCGGGGACGGGCAGCGCGGACGGCAGCGCGCCGCGGTCGCCGACGGTGGGCACGGCCAGGGCGGCGCCCACGGTGATGGCGGTCAGGGCGGCGATGGACACCAGCGGCGCGGGCACCGCCTTGGTCAGGCGGGGGAAGAACACCATCAGCGCCAGCCCGGCGACCACCAGCGGATACACCATCCACGGCACATCGACGAGTTCGGGCACCTGCGCCATGAAGATCAGGATGGCGAGGGCGTTGACGAAACCGACCATCACGCTGCGCGGCACGAACCGCATCAGCTTGGCCACCCCGAGCGCGCCGAGCGCCACCTGGATAAGGCCGCCGAGGATGACAGTGGCGATCAAATAGCCGAGGCCGTGCTCGCGCGCCAGCGGAGCCACCACCAGGGCGATGGCGCCGGTGGCAGCTGAGATCATCGCCGGACGGCCGCCGACGATCGCGATCACCACGGCCATGGTGAAGGAGGCGAACAAGCCGATGCTGGGGTCGACGCCCGCGATGATGGAGAACGAGATCGCCTCAGGGATGAGGGCGAGGGCGACGACCAGCCCGGACAGGATCTCGGTGCGGCCTACCGACGGGCTCAGCCAGGCGGGCCGGCCCGTCCGGCGGGCGCGCGGGAGGGCGCGGGGAGACAAACGGGGCATCACAACGTCCTAACGTGAACAAAGCCCGTCCTACGTGCGAGGGCCACGATCGGCAGCGCACGAGCGCAGGCGAGCATCAAGACAAAGGGTGGCCAGGTGGGCTGGCGGGGCGCCGGGGCGCGTCTATGACGGTCCCCGTGGAAGGCAAGGCGGCAGGCGGCACGGGCGTGCCAGGCCTACTGCGAGGAGGTCACGGCGGGCAGCTGGCGGTAGTGGTCACGGGCATGCGCGCGTCGATGTTCCTTACCTCGGATGCGGAGCGGCACCTCGGGGTGCCGGTGGGCGGGAGCCGGCGGGCTGGCAGCATGCGGCCGGGCCAGGTCGGATCAACCGAAACTCTACCTTAACGTTAGGGTAGAGATTCGGTGGGGTCGGGGGCGCCGGTGCGCACCCGCCCTGCCAGCCACACAGTGAGGTCACGCCACAGATGGACACATCGGCCGTTTCTGCCGCCCCCGATGACGCTCCGGCCATGCCCGGGGGTGGTGGAGATCACATGCACATCGGTCTGGTGGCCGCGCGGACCGGGCTGTCGCTGCGCACCATCCGGCACTACGACGAGGTGGGCTTGGTGCGGCCGTCGGCGCGCAGCCAGGGCGGGTTCCGCCTGTACACCGAGGCGGATGTGACCCGGCTGATGGTGATCCGCCGGATGAAGCCGCTGGGTTTCACCCTGGAAGAGATGGGTGAGTTGCTGGCCATCACCGACCGGCTCGACCAGGCAGGCCCAGCAGCGGGCTCGGCAGCCGGCCCTGCGCCGCTCGGCGCGGCCGAGCGCGCCGACCTGCGGGCGCGGCTGGAGCGGTTCGAGCAGGCCACCCAGGAGCGGTGCGCGGCACTGCGCATCCAGCTGAGCCGGGCCGAGGAGTTCGCCGCCGATCTCCAGCAGCACGCCATCTACCTCGCCGCCGACGGGCCCTGCGCGCAGCAGGACCCGTCCTCGTGAGCGAGCACGGTTCTTCACCCTGCACCGGCGGGCCTCCGATGAACAGGCGCCAATGTCGCAAGACTCGCGATGGAGTCGATGACCGCTGGTTGTCCATATCGGCGCCTGTTGATCGTGCAGCGGTGCCGCGAGACTTTCCGGCAACCGGAAGGAGCTGTGGAGCCAGTCTCGATCATGCGGCCGCGCCAGGGCCTGGCAGCAGGTCGACGTCGCCTGCGTGCATCGGCTCGCCGCAGTGGGCGCAGCGCAGGTCGACGCTGCTGATCTCACCGCACGCGTGATGGCGGTAGAGCACTGGCGGGCCGGCCTCGCCCGCGAGCCACCTGTCTCCCCAGCCGGCCATGACCATGAGCAGGTCGACGAGCTCAGCGCCCTTCTCCGTCAGGACGTACTCGTAGCGTGGCCGCCTGTCGTAGGGCCGGCGCTCGAGCACTCCGCGCTCGACGAGGTGGTTCAGCCGCTCGGTCAGGACCTTGCGCGAGATGCCGAGGTCCGCCTGGATCTGCTCGAACCGGGTGAACCCGGCCCACACGTCGCGCAGGACCAGCGGCGACCAGGGCTCTCCGATGACGTCGAGCGTGCGCGCGATCGAGCACGCCATCTCGCTGAAGTTCGTGCGCTGCATGGAATCAGTCTAGCAATTTGGGTTCCCTCAGGGAACTTCGGGTACGGGTACATCACCGGCCGCGATCCCGGCGCCGGGCGCGGCCACGTCAACGCATCCGGCCGCTACCCCTCCTTGACCCGGGCCGACGGTGCGGCAGGGGCCTTCGGACGGCCCACGCGGGCCACATGGAGCAGGGGCGCGGGATCGTCCACCCCCAGCCGCCGCGCCAGCTCCTCCCGTGTGGGCTCGCAGTCGATGATCTGGCTCAGCGGATGCGTGGTGTAGCCGAGGCCGGACAACGTCAGCCAGTGCCGCATGAGCAGGCGGCCCTGCGCCACCTCGTCGCCGGCCGTCCCGACCAGCACCAGCACGTCCCCGTCGTAGTCCAGCAGCGCTCGTGACGCACCGGCCAGCACCCGGGGCAGCCCGAGCGGGCGCAGCGCCGGGTAGAGGGCGAGTGAGGCGCGCAGGGCGAGCGCCTCGAACCGGCTGAGCGCCAGCGCCCGGTCGCTGAGGCCGTCCAGCAGGTATCGGCGGTGCCGGCGGGTCAGGCGCAGCCAGGCACGCAACTCCCGCGTCGCCTCCCGGTCCCCGAACTGGTGCAGGTCCGCGGCATGCAGCAGATCCGCCACGTCCCGGCAGGCGACGCGTCGCATCCCGGCCAGCTCGGCGGCCACGTCGTCGGGCAGCCGTCCCGGGTGGTACTCGCCGCGGTTCGCGCCGCGCGCCCGCACGTCCGCCGTCGTGAACGGCGTACGGTACGGCTGCGCCGCCCCGTGCAGGAAGCCTGCCCGCAGCGGCCCGGCGTCGGGGCGGAAGGCGATGGCGTGGCCCGCGTCCGCGCACACGATCAGGCAGCACTCCACGAACGCCCCCAGGCTGAGGCGCAGGTCGCGCCCGGTGGGGTCGCTGACGGGCAGCGCCCTGGCCGGGTCCCAGCCGACGGCGACCTCCTCGTCCCCATAGGTGAGCGTCCACGGCTGGGTGTTGTGCGCGCTGGGTGCACGCCAGAAGTCGGGCTCCAGCGCCCGCAACTCGTTCACGAGAGGAGATCCTTGGCGTAGAAGGTGTAGCCGTGCAGCGGGCGGCCGCCCATCGCGACGTACTGGGCGGCGGAGCCGGGGTTGGTGCGCTCGACGTACGTGCTGCGCAGCGTGTGGTAGCCGCCGCGGCGCAGCCCCTCGTGCAGCTCGCGCGAGAGCAGCCGCATGTAGCCGTGACCCTGCTCGCCGGGGACCGTACCCTTGATGATGAGCACCGCCTCGCGGCGGTAGCGGGAGCGGGTGGCGAGCAGCCGGAGCTGCCGCAGGAGGTGAAGATTCCCCCGACATTTCGCAACAAATTCTGAAATATCGGGCAGGCATAACACGAACGCCACCGGCCGATCCGCCTTCGTCAGGTACAGCAGCAGCGCCTCGTCCAGCAGGTACGCCAGCCCGTCCGTCTGCGCCGCCAGTTGCTCCGCGGAGATCTCGGTGTAGTACCCGAGCTGCGCGAAGCTGGCGTTGAGCATCTCCCGCAGGATCGGCAGCTGCTCCGCCACCCGCCGGCGGTCACCCCGGTGCACCCGCAGCCGCTCGGCCTCGATCCTCCGGTCGTCGAACGCGAACACCTCCTTGTCCGGCACCGGGCAGATCCAGGTGTCGGACTCGAAGCGGCGGGCGAACCCGTACGCCTCGTACGCGGCGGGGTAGTACGGATGGTTCCACGCGCTGTCGATGAAGCCGCGCTCGCCGAAGCCCGAGGTGATGACCCCGCCCGCCTGGTTCGGCAGCAGCGACACCGGCCCGAACGCGCTCTGCCTGCCGTCCAGCCGGCCGGCTGCGCAGATGCCGTCGAACAGCTCCTCCGCCGCCTCCTCGGCGAACTCCGTCAGCCCGAACAGCTGCGTACGCCCGCCCAGCTTGGCGTCCAGCGCGGCGTCGGCATGCAGGGTGGTGCGCGCCACGACCTGACCGCGCCGACGCAGCACGTACATCCGCACGCCCTGGCGGAACCACGTGCGGACCTGCGCGTGCAGCGGCGGGACGAACCGCGGCTCCCCGGCGTAGACGCGGTCGGTGAGGGAGAGGAAGTCGCGCAGGTCGCGGTGGGTCTCGACGGGCCGCAGCGCCGCGAGCTCCGCGGGCTCCGTCACGCGCGCTTCACCGGCGGGCCGTCGCCGTCCTCCGCCGACAGTGGCGTGAACGTCTCGATGTGTGCCATCGGGCCGCCCTCCGCCCGCCAGACGCCGTTGCTGTAGCCCTCGGGCTCGGCGTTGTAGAGCCGGATGTAGCCGCCGGTGGCGTTCTTTGTGCCGTCCGTCACCCACTGCATGAGCTTGCGGTGGTGCCGGCTGCGGGCGAAACGCAGCAACGCGTCGCGGTCCTCGAAGAACGCCAGCGTGCCGAGCGTGTACGGGAACTCCCAGTAGACCTTGTGCCAGCGGTATCCGCGCATCCGCTTCATGTCGCGCACCAGGCGGAACCAGGTCAGCGTGAGCGTGAGGATCGACAACGGTCCCCGGTAGCGGGTGGCCCCGACGAACATCGCCGTCGCCTGCCCCTGCGGCGGCGCCTTGCTGAAATCCGTGGTCCTCATGAGTCCTTCACCAGATAGACGTTCTTCATTTTGGTGAGCCCGGCGAACGGGCCCGCGCCCAGGTCGTAGACCTTGACCCGCAGGTCGGCGGCCGTCGGGTCCTCCTTGAGCGACTCGGCGAAGTCGCGCGAGACCGCGCTCAGGTGGGCGACGACGCCCTTGCGGCAGATGGCGGCCAGCTCCTCGCGGTCGGCGTCGCCGCGTACCTCGAGGTTGATCACCGGGCGGTACTCCAGGCCCGGCAGCTCCTCCAGCGACAGACAGAACCTGTTGATCGCGGCGGCGTACGGATTGCCCTGGTAGAGGCCGTACTCGACGTCCTGCGGATAGAGGTTCGCGCCCATGTAGGAGATCGTCGAGTCCTTGCGGCCGAACAGGAACAGCAGCGGCAGGTTCAGCCGCTCGTCGGTCCACGCCCGCTCGTACTCATGCGCGCCCAGCGCTTCCCGTACGTCCGGCAGGGTATGCAGGCGGGCCTCGTCGCCGACGTTGTAGCGGAGCTTGGGCTGCAGGCAGCTCTTGGTGTTGATGGTGCACAGCAGCTCGCCGTTCCCGTTGACCTCCAGGAACGTCTCCAGCGGGTTGTAGTGGAAGATCATCGGCAGCCGCTGCTCGCCCGGGCCGAGCAGCCGGTCGCGCAGCGCCTGGTCGGTGGCCAGGCGCTTGCGCAGCCACACGCTGAAACCGCTCTCCGCGCCCATGCCGATGGTCAGGTCGCTGGCGCCGTAGCCGGAGCGCACCTCCTCGAAGCGTTCCTGCAGGTAGTCGCGGAGCGCCTCGGTCATGCCCTCGCCGCCGACCATGCCGCGGATGCGGTAGTCCCGCCACGGGAACCCGGCCTCGTCGAGGCGGTCGCGCAGGTGCTTGAGGAACGGCGGGTACGCGGCCACCACGTAGTCGTAGCCCGGCCCGAAGTGCTCCAGCGTGTCGGTGATCTTCTCCAGGTCGGGCCCGGTGTTCTTGACCATCGCGATGCGCGCCATGGCGGCGCCCGTGGTCGTGCCGGTGGCCCAGGCGCCCATCGAGTACGCGTTGATCACGAACAGCCGCTCGCCGGGGAAGACCAGCTCGATGTACCCGGCCGCGTTGCGGTAGATGCCTTTGAGCTCGCGCGGCCCGCGTACCCAGTTGTACGGCTTGCCGCTCGACCCCGACGACTCGTCCACGATCACGCCGGGCCGGTGCAGCCTGCCCTCCTGGCAGCGGCTCTCCTCGTCGTAGACGCCGGCGTAGTTCTGTTTGGTGGTCTCGGGGAAGTCCGCCAGTCGCCTGGCGTGCTCGGCGCCGTTCGCCCGCAGGAAATGGCGGTACGCCGGCACGTCCACGGCCGCGAACTGGCAGGCCACTCTGGCATGCCTGGCGGCGACCCGGTCCAGCGCGGGATGGTAGCCACGGGCCACCATCCGCCAGATGGCCGGATGCATCGCGCCGAGCCGGTAGGCGCCGGTCAGGGCCCAGGAGTAGGCCTGGAGCCGGACCCGCCGCCAGCGCTGGCGGGGGGTGAGCGGCCCGAGGACGGGACTGAGGCGGATCATGAGGGGTGACATTACTGATTCCGGATTGAAGATGACTTTACGAACACTTACTTCGGCATGGTTGCCGTTGATTGCGCGCCCTTTTCGGCACGGCTGCCGTCCGATTGCGGCAGGAATTCTTCCGCATTTGCCTCTACCGTGAGCGTGCGGACGGAGGAGGACGTGATGATCGAAGTGTCGTGGCCGCAGGTGAGCGCGCGGCGGCTGGAACGGGCCGGGCTGGCCGCGCCCCTGGTCGAGGCGGACGCGGCGCAGGCCGTGGCGGCCATGTGCGGGGCGCACGCCCAGGTGATGTCTGCCGGCGAGGCGTCCGTCGCCCTGCGGCTGGACGGCGCCACGCGGGCGCACGTGCGCGAGGCGCTGTGGAGCCGGCGCAGCCTGGTCAAGGCGTTCGGGCCGCGCGGCACCGTGCACCTGCTGCCCGCCACCGACCTGCCCATGTGGGTGAGCGCGCTGTCGTCGGTGCCACCCGGGCACACCCCCTTTCCCGACGGCGTGCGGATGACGCCCGAGCAGACCGACGAGGTGGTGGAGGCTGTCCGCGAGGTGCTCGTCGGGGCCGAGATGACGATCGACGAGCTGAGCGAAGCCGTCGTGGCCGCCACGGGACCGTGGGCCGGGGACCTGGTCATGCCGGCGTTCCAGGTCATGTGGCCGCGCTGGCGGCAGGCGATGGCGCTGGCCGGGCACCGGGGCGCGGTCGTCTTCGGCCCCGCGCGGGGCCGCAAGGTCACCTACACCGCCCCGCCCGCCGCCCTGTCCGTCACCGGGCCGGTCGCGGACGGGCTCGGCGGCCTGGTGAGGAGCTATGTGACGGCGTACGGGCCCGCCACGCCCGCCCAGTTCGCGCAGTGGGCCGGCGGGCCGGTGCGGTGGGCGGCGCGGGGGTTCGAGGGGGCCGGGCTGGAGGAGGTGCTGTTCGAGGGGCAGCGGGCCTGGGTCGTCGCGGGTGACACGGTGTTCCCCGAGGATCCGCCGCGGGGGGTGCGGCTCCTGCCGTACTTCGACGCGTACGTGGTGGCCGGGCGGCCGCGCGAGCTGCTCTACCCGGGCGCGGTGGCCCAGCGGGCGCTGGCCGGGGGGCAGGCGGGGAACTTTCCCGTGCTGCTGGTGGACGGGGAGGTGCGCGGAGTGTGGCACCAGCGGCGCTCCGGCAGCAAGATCGACGTCACCGTGGAGACGCTCCGCGATCTCACTCCGGCCCAGCTGCGCGAGCTCGACGAGCAGGTGGAGCGGGTGGGGGAGGTGCTGGAGGGACGACCGCGCCTGACCATCGGCCCCGTGGCAGTGGGAGCCCATGCCTGACTCCCTATTCCTCCCTGATATGCCCTATTGTAGGGAGTGTTATGGAGCAATACACCGTGGAGCAGGCAGCCAGGCGACTGGGGTTGCACGTCAAGACCGTGCGTAACTACGTGCGGGACGGGCGGCTGCCCGCCGTGCGCGTCGGCAGGCAATACCGGATCGCCAGGGAGGACCTCGCGGCGTTCGCCGGGCTGCCCGACGACCGCCCGGAGGTGCCGCGGCACGCCGAGGTGTCCAGCATCGTGCAGGTCGACGGGGTCGAGCGGCGCGAGCTGGACCGGATCAGCACGATGGTCATGGGATCGCTTGCGGGACAGCCGCACGGGCTGCGCGTGGAGTTCGTGTACGACGAGGAGCGTGCCCACTTGAAGATCATCGTGCTGGGCGGGCTCGAGGAGAGCGCCCAGGTGCTGCGGATCGTCGACGCGCTGGTGCGGCAGTGAGCGGCATCTACTCTTCGCCGGAGGGGGCGCGGGCGGTCGAGCGGCGCTACCGGGAGCTGCTCGGCCGCTGGCCGGTGCCGGGCGAGCACGTGCGCGTGCCCACCACGCAGGGCGAGACGTTCGTGCTGGCGTCCGGGCCGGACGGCGCGCCCGCGGTGGTGCTCCTGCACGGGTCGGGGGCCACCAGCGCCATGTGGATGGGTGACGTTGCCGCTTGGGCGCGGCGGTTGCGGGTGTACGCGGTCGATGTGATCGGCGAGCCGGGGCTGAGCGCGCCGTCGCGGCCGCCGCTCGGCTCCGGCGCGTATGCCGCGTGGCTCGACGACGTGCTGGACGGTCTGGGCGTGGAGCGGGCCTCGATGGTGGGCGTCTCGCTCGGCGGATGGCTGGCGGTCGACTACGCCACGCGCAGGGCCGGGCGGGTCGAACGGCTCGCGCTGCTCTGCCCCAGCGGCATCGGCCGCCAGCGGTGGCTGCCGCTGCTGGGCGCGCTGCCGCTGATGCTGCTGGGCGACCGGGGCCTGCGCCGCGCCATGCGCCGCCTCCTCGGCCCCGCCGCGGACGGTTTGGCCGCGAACGCTTCCGCCTCGGACGGCGGCGGTGATCTCGGCGCGTTCTCGTTGCTGATCCAGAAGAGTTTCCGGCCACGCCGCGGCAAGGTGCCGGTCTTCGGCGAGGACGCGTTGCGCGGGCTGGCCGTGCCGGTGCTGGCGATCGTCGGAGGTCGCGACGCCCTGCTCGACTCCCAGGACACGCGCCGCCGCCTCCAGCGCAGCGTCCCGCACGCCGAGGTACGCCTCCTGCCCGACGCCGGGCACCTGCTCCCCGCCCACACCCGAGAGATCATGGACTTCCTGGAGACCGCCCATGCCTGACGACAGCGTTCACGTCTACCCGCCTGACGGCCCGCCGCTGCGTGACGAGCGCGACGTGCTCGACCTTATCGGCGAGGCCGGCTGGCACGGCGCCACCTGGGTCGCCGTGCCGGCCGAGCGGCTGCACGAGGACTTCTTCTCCTTGCGCACCGGCGTGGCGGGGGAGATCGCGCAGAAGTTCGTCAACTACCGGCTGGGGCTGGCGGTCGTGGGGGACATCTCCCGCTTCACCGCCGCAAGCGAAGCCCTGCGCGCCTGGGTGCTGGAGTCGAACCGGGGCAACCACATCTGGTTCGTCCGCGACCTGGAGGAACTGGCGGCCCGGCGCTCCTGACGTCAGCCCCTACTGCCCGGCCACGCGTCACCCCAGCCCACGTCCCTGGCGCGCCGGTAGAGCTCACCCTGCCGCTTGGAGACGATCACGTCGCGGACGCCCTCGTCGCCGGTGCACAGCCGCATGAACACCACGCCCTTGCGTTTCTGCGGGTGACGCAGCACCCTGGCCTCGGCCCGCGGTGACGGGCCGGCCGTGGCCGCCACGTAGGAGAACTTCTCGTCCTCGAAGCTCAGCGTGCCCGCCTTGACCTGGCGGTGCAGTGAGCTTCTGGGCACCCTGACGGAGAAGTGGCACCAGTCGCGGCCCGGCTGGATCGGGCAGCGGCCGTCGTGCGGGCAGGGGGCGACGATGGTCATGCCCTGCCCGGTCAGCACCTCCCGGGCGGCGGCGATGGTGGCGTACCCGGCGGGGGTGCCGGGCTCGATGATGACCACCATGGCGGCGCCGTCGGCGAGCCAGCGCACGACGTCCGGGCGGTCCCGTTCGGGGAGCTCGCCCAGCGCGTACGACATGGTCGCCAGGTCGGCAGGGGGCCGGTCGAGGCCGGGGCGGATGGCGGCGTGCCGCCAGGTGGTGTCACGCACGGCGGCCGCCTCCGACGCTCGGGCCAGACGCCTGCCCAGGTCGATGACGTGCGGGTCGTGCTCGATGACCGTGACCTGCCGCAGCGACGGCCAGATCGTGCCCGCCGCCCAGATGGCCGCCCCGGTGCCGCCGCCGGCGTCGAGATGCGTCTTCGGCTGGAAGTGCGGCGCCAGCGCCGCGGCCTGGCGCATCGCAGTGCCGGCGGCTGCGTAGGTGGCGGGCATGCGGTACGCGGCGTAGGCGGCGACGTCGGCCTCGCCGCGCAGGTGCCTGCCGCCGGCTGACGGGGTGCGGTAACGCTCGGTGAGCTGGGCGACCGACCGGGACAGCTCCTGCGGCGAGTAGCGGGCCAGGGCCTTGTCCAGAGCGGATCTGAGTACGTCGGGCAGCATGAGTCCATTCGCTTTCATCGAAGGCGGTCAGAGGGTCCTGGTCTGGGCGAGGGGACGCCAGGCGGCCCGCCTCGACGAGCAGCCCCGCCCGCAACAGCGCCGTCGCCCCGAACCGGGCCCGCAGCCACGTCGCTTGGCCACCGTGAACGTCGCCACCAACCGGGCGTTGGCCGCGGCCAGCCGGTCAGGCGGCACGATGGCGGGCAGGAGCGCCGCCGCGGGACAATGAGCCGCCGGCGGTCGAGCCGGTCCACGTACGCGCCGCTGACCAGCCCGAACAGCAGCCAGGGCAACTGCGCGGATGCGGTCCACAGCTTGGAGAAGTCCGCGCCCAGACGCGCGGACGTGGAGGCACGCAAAAGAGCTCCTCGGACAGGAAAGGGAAACGGTCGTTGACGCGAGCGACCGCTTCAGGCGAGGAGCATCGCCCGTCGGTGCGAGCCCGACGGCGACCGGCTAGAGCGTGAGACGCCCTCGCCTGGAAGCGGTGACGGTGACCTTGCCGAGGCGCATGCGAAACCCCCAACTCTCGTGTGATGCCAATCGCCGACATTATCAACCAAGGGCTGTGTCCCTGGCGAACAGGCCCAGCTCGGTGCCCGCCGACCGCCTGGCCCGCCATCCACCCTGGCGATCAACGGCCTGTCGGACGTGCGCGGCATCCAGGAGGTGTCCGGGCTGCTGGCGGCGGGCGCTGACGACGTTGCTCTCAGAGGTCGTGGACCACCCCGCCCGCGCCTGACCTCTTGCGTACGGGCACCCGTTCTGGCCGGATGATGATGGCGCCCTCCGTCCATGGCATGTCGTCGGCGGGCACGGCGAGCGCGAGCTCGGGGAGCCGCTCGACGAGCACGCCGAGGATCTCCTGCAGCTCCATTCTGGCCAGGTTCGCGCCCAGGCAGTAGTGGGGGCCACGGCCGAACGCCAGGTGCTGCTGCCCCGTGCCGCGCCGCGGATCCATGACCTGCGGGTCGGGGAAGACCGACGGGTCGAGGTTGGCGCCCGCGAAGGAGGCGATCACGCCCTCGCCCTTGCGCACGGTGCCCGACGGAAGCTCGACGTCCTCGGTGGCCACCCGCAGGAGCGGGCTGTCGCCCGGCTGCTCGAGCCTCAGCAACTCCTCGACCGTGCTCGGGACCAGCTCCGGCGCGGCGACCAGTCGCGCGTATGCGTCGCGCGGGTCGAGCAGCCTGAGCATCGATCTCGCCAGGACTGATCCGGTCGTCTCGTGCCCGGCGAGGAACAGGCCGAGCGTGTTGCGTACCAGCTCGTCCTCGGTCAGCCGGTCCTCGCCGTCGCGGGCGTGGATCATCGTGGCGAGCAGGCCGTCGCCGGGGTTCTCACGATGGGCGGCGATCAGCTCGGCGATGTAGGCGTAGAACTCCATCGCCGCCGTGACCTTCTCCTCCTCCGTCAGGCGGGAGGTGGACAGCATCGCGTCCGACCAGGCGCGCACCGGCACGGCGTCGATCTCCGGCACACCCATCACGTCGCACATGATCTGCACGGGCAGCGGGAAGGCGAAGTCGTGCAGGAAGTCGAACTCGTCGGGCAGCGCGTCGAGGAGCTCGGCGGCGAGCGTACGCAGCCTCGGCCGCCAGCCGTTGACCTGGCGCGGCGTGAACACCCCGGACAGCAGCCTGCGCAGCCGCGTGTGATCGGGCGGGTCCATGCTGATGAGTGATCCAGGCCCTTCGGCGAGGGAGAACCCGGCGAACATCCTGGGCGAGCCGGGACGGCTCAGGTCCCGGCTGAAGCGCGGGTCGCTCATCACGGCGGCCGCGTCGCGATAGGTCGTGGTCAGGTAGGCGGTGTCGCCGCTGGGCAGCAGGACCTCGCCCAGCGGGGCCTCCTCCCGCCGTTTCGCGTACGTCTCCGCCGGGACGCCCCGTGGACCGGGCATGAACGGGTATTGCTCAAGTTCGGCCATGAATCGGACGGTATACACCGATGAGCGAAGCCGATAGGCCTATGGAGCGGGCCCGTCAGCTCCCGGAGGCGTTCCAGGCGCGGCCGGTCTGGGCGGTGTGCTCGGCGAGGATCCCGCCGATCGCCGACGCCAGCAGGCCCCGGTGCTCCTGCGGCAGTTTCCCCGCCAGCACCTCCAGCCGATCGGTCATCGCGTCGTGCGCCATCGCCCCGAGCCGTTCCCCCTCCCGGGTCAGCACGATCCGGCAGGCCCGCCGATCGTTCGAGTCGCGGACGCGGGCCACCAGGCCGCGTTTCCCGGCCCGGTCCACCAGTCCCGTCAGGCTCGACTTCTCCAGATGCAGGGCCCGGGTCAGCTCCGTCATCCCGACGGGCCCGTCGATGAGCAGGCAGAGCAGCTGGGCCTGCTGCGGCGTCAGGTCGTGCTCCTTGGCGACCTCGTCGAACACCTCCTGCACCAGATGCGCCAGGCGGACGAGCGCCTCGGTGAACCGCAGGAGCGGCTCCTTCGTCATGACCACGCAACCGAGTCTAGTTGACAGTAGTTTGCGATACGAACTACTTTTTCCGCATAGCAACTGTTCGTATCACCAACTAATGCGCGGCCCGCCCCAAGGAGCCCTTCATGCCCGACTACGGCCACGACCTGCTCTTCAGCGCCAACATCGTGCCGTACGCCCAGCATCCCGGCACCGTCGTAGCCCTGGCCCAGCTCGCCGAACGCGCGGGCCTCGACCTCGTCACCTTCCAGGACCACCCGTACCAGCCGGCGCTCCTGGACACCTGGACGCTGCTCGGCTACGTGGCCGCCGCCACCGAGACGATCAGGCTGGCGGGCAACGTGCACCCGCTGCCCCTGCGGCCGCCCGCCATGCTCGCCCAGGCCGCCGCGAGCCTGGATATTCTCAGCGGCGGCAGGTTCGAGCTCGGTCTCGGCACGGGCGGCTACTGGGACGCCATCGCCGCCATGGGCGCCCCGCGCCTGACCCCGGGCGACGCCGTGGCCGCGCTCGAGGAAGGCATCCAGATCATCCGCGCCGCATGGGACACCGACGCGCCCGGCGGAGTCCACTTCCACGGCGTGCACCACCGGGTGGAGGGCACGCCGCGCGGGCCGCGTCCCGCCCATGACATCGGCATCTGGCTCGGCGCGTACAAGCCCCGGATGCTCCGCCTCACCGGGCGGCTCGCCGACGGATGGCTGCCCTCCCTCCCGCACCTCCGGACCACGGCCAAGATCGCCGAGGGGAACGCCATCATCGACGAGGCGGCCGCCGAGGCCGGCCGCGCGCCGGGAGGCATCCGGCGCCTGCTCAACCTCGGCGAGGACCTACCGCCCGCCCAGCTCGCCGAGCTAGCGCTGGAGCACGGGATCAGCGTCTTCACACTCATGACCGGCGATCCGGGTCAGATCCAGCGTTTCGCCGCGGAGACGGCGCCGGCCGTCCGCGAGCTCGTCGCCGCCGCACGCCGCACCGCCCCAGCGGAAACCCTGGGAGAAGCCGCCCGGGAAACCGAGGCGGGAGCGGCCCAGCCGGGTGCCCCGCAGGGCACGCCGCCGGCGGCCGAGCCGCTGCTGGGTTTCACCCCGACTCCGGACGACGGCGTGCGCCTGAGCGACGTCCGCGTCTGGGACGAGAGCACCCGGCCCACCGCCCTGCGCCCCGACCCCGCCAGGCGCTACACCCCCAGGGAGCAGGCCAACGGCCGGCATCTCATCGACGTGCACGACCACCTGCGCGCCGAGCTCACCCAGCTGCGCGACCTGATCGACCAGGTAGCGGCGGGAACGCTCGACGCGGACGCCGCACGCTCGCACATCAACGCCATGACCATGCGGCAGAACAACTGGACGCTCGGCGCCTACTGCGAGTCCTACTGCCGGCTCGTCACCATGCACCACACCGGCGAGGACGCCGTCGTGTTCCCCCACCTGCGCCGCGCCGAACCCGCGCTCGCCCCGGTGCTCGACCGGCTCAAGGAGGAGCACCAGGCCATCCACAAAATCCTCGAACGGATCGACCGGGCGCTGGTGGCGTTCGTCGGGGACCCGGCCGGCCGCCTGGGCGACCTGCGTGCGGCCGTGGACCTGCTCACCGACAGCCTGCTGTCGCATCTGTCGTACGAGGAGCGCGAGCTCGTCGAGCCCCTGGCCAGGCACGGCCTCTGAGGTCCGGCGCAGGCGGGAACGCGTGCCGCCGGGCCGCGGCCACAACCGCCAGCGCACCCGCCACCAGCGGAAGGGCGGTCGCTTATCGGCCCAAGCCGATCTTCAGACGGGTTCGTGAGAGCCGGTCAGGCGTTCGTGCGTGATAGGTGGTCGGGGAGGTCGGTGAGCCGTTCGATGCGGAGCACCGTCTCGTCTGCCGTCGGCGATGGTCCACCGGTGACGAAGTCGATGCCGCGGTCCAGCCAGATGCCGGTGAGCCCGGCGAGGGCGGCTGCGTTCACGTCGCTTTCCAGCATGTCGCCCACGTTGACCGCCTGCGCGGGGTCCGTCCGCATCCACCGACAGGCGTTGGCGTAGGCGACGGGCTTGGCCGCACCGAGCTCGGTCGGGGTCAGGACAGCTTCGAAGTATTCGAGGAGGCCGAAGCGGGCGAGCTTGGCGCGCTGCTGCTCGGGGTCCCCGTTGGTGAGAACGGCCAGACGCGGTCCTCGGGGAAGCCGTTTCAGGGTCTCCAGGCATGGCTGGACATCGGGATAGCTCCGCCAGGACTCCTCGAACACGGTGAGGTAGCGGTCGGCGATCCAGGCGTCCAGAAGGCCGGGACTTTCAGGAACCGGCTCGCCGAGCATCGGCAGGAAGGAACGGAGCCTGCGCCGGTGGTGCTCAACGAAGGAGCACTGACCGGCCAGATATTCCCGCATGTGGCGCCCCTCCAGCGTCCACCACAACGTCACCAGCTCCTCCGGTGGAGCCGTCGCGTTCGGCGCGGCCTGAACGATCTGGCCGATCGTTTCCAAGACCGCGCTTCGATGATCGACCAGGGTGCCGTCCAGATCGAAGAAAATCACATCCGCCATTGGATGATCATCTCGTGGCGCTTGTCCCTGACGCCAGAGGGGTCGCAGCACCTTGGCGCCCGGTCTGGCGGACCCCGCCACCTAAGTGCTCAATCCGCCAACTGAAGCGTTGGAGACCCTGGTCGGCATCCTGCGCCCGACCGGCCTGCCGCCCGCCAGGCTGCGTGGTGTGGTGGCGCTGCTGTTCGACTTCGTACGCGGGGCGGCCAGAACGGTCGCCGAGTCGCGCCAGGCCCCGTCGGAGACCGGGGTCTCGGACGAGGAGTGGTGGAAGGCGCGCTCGGCCCTGCTGGAGCGGGTGGCGCCCGGCTTCGCCGCGCGCTACCCGCTGGTGAGGTGGGTCGAGTCCGAGGACGACACGCCCGGCGAGGGCGAGCCGTGGCTGCGGCACCGGGCCCGGCAGACGTTCAAGGTGGGCTTGGCCGTGCTGCTCGACGGTGTCGAAGCGGCCTCTGCCGGCGATTGAGGAGGGTTTCGCCGCTCGCCGGGCGCGCCATCCTAGTAGGGTGCACATTACTGATCTTCCTCACGCCCTGTACGCCCGCCGGCTGCGCCGCCAGGTCATGTCGGGCCCGCTGCCGCGGCACGTCGGCCTGATCATCGACGGCAACCGGCGCTGGGCCAGGCAGATGGGGCTGGCCAACCCGAGCATCGGCCACAAGTACGGCGCCGACCACATCGAGCACGTGATGACCTGGTGCGAAGGACTCGGCATCCGGCACCTGACGATATTCCTGTGCTCGACGGAGAACCTGCAGCGGCGCGGCGACGAGGAGGTCGCGTTCCTGCTGCGGGTGATCGAGCAGATGGTCGCCGACCGGCTCGACCGGCCGGACGCCCGCTGGCGCGTCCACGTCGCCGGCCTGCTCGACATGCTGCCCGACACCACCGCTCGCGCGCTCAAGAGCGCCGTCGAGGCGACCCGTACCTGCGCCACCGGCTTCCACCTCACGCTGGCCATCGGGTACGGCGGCCGCCAGGAGGTCATCGACGCCCTGCGCGAGCTGCTGTACGAGCGGGCCGAGTCCGGGCAGTCCATGCTGGACCTGGCCGCCACGCTGAGCGCGGACGACATCGCCAAGCACCTCTACACGGCCGGGCAGCCGGACCCTGACCTGGTGATCCGCACCAGCGGCGAGCAACGCATGTCGAACTTCCTGCTCTGGCAGTCGGCCTACTCGGAGCTGTACTTCTGCGAGGCCTACTGGCCGGCGTTCCGCGAAATCGACTTCCTGCGGGCGCTGCGCAGCTTCGCGGCCAGGCAGCGCCGCTTCGGCGGCTGACGGCAGGACCTGCGCCCGGGCATCGGTTTTGGTTTTGGGTTTTC
>NZ_JBQQBR010000078.1:0-36015 GCF_052245935.1 Nonomuraea sp. 3N208
TCTCGTGGAGATCGAGCCAGGATTGTTCGCTCAGCCGCGTCCATAGCCCGGCAACGAGCCCGTGACCAGCACTCCTCATGCAGCGCAAGCGATCAAAGGGGCATCAACTCGCGAACCGCCCTCTGAGAGCCAGTTGGTGGTCAGGAGCCGGAAAATATCGTCGGCTTAGAGAGCCACTCGGACCAGCAAGTGGACAGTTGATGGTTGCGGTTAGTGACCGGCTGACGATCCCCGGCCGAGGTAGGAGCCGGAGCTTTCCTTGATCACCGAGGAGTTTCGGCGCTGCCTCATGGTCTGCCAGGCTTCGGCAATGGAGTCTTTGGTGCCGGTGGAACATGAAGATCGGTGGGTTCTGGGTCTTCGCGGACTAGCGGTCACTCGGATCGGAGTTGATCATCGTCTGTCGCTCGCGCTGGGACCGGATGTTGAGGTCGTGGTGGAGACCGCGGCGGCGCTGTCGCGGGGGCCGATGAGGGGACCTGGGGTTGAGATTGTCCAACTCCTCCCTGAGCGGCAGGATGTGGCGGGTGCGCTGGCTCTGTTCGGCGCCCAGGTTCTATCGGCGGTGGCGTTCAAGACCGGGTCGTTGAGGCTTGTGTTCAGCAACGCGCTGCATGTGAACTGTCGGGCTGACGCGGACTTTGAAGCGTGGCAGGTCGCGGGCCCAGGCGACTGGAGGTTTGTGTCGCTGCCAGGTGGTGATCTTGGTGTGTGGCGTGGCCCAGTACAGACCGGCCGAGACCACAACGCGGATCATGATCATTTCCCAATGCCTTCCCACTCTAAGTCTTGCGACACAGCGTCGACCACAAAGCCGCAGGTATAAGGCATGATTGAATTCTGTCGCTCATCGGACTCCTAAAGCGGGTGCCGCAGGTTCGAATCCTGCCGGGGCACTCATCTCCACCAGGCATTTTGCCCTCTGACCTGCGGTTTCTCTGCCGCAGGTCGTTTGCCTTCCAGACCCTTGGTAGGCCGCCGAAGGCACCCGCATGCAGCCGTAGGACCTTGATCTGGGGACATACGGGGGATGATCTTGGAGGTGTTTCCCAGGTCATGATGGCCCCGCCGCCCGCTACAGCATGCACTTAGGGCCTCGGGAGGAACGTGTAGGCGTACCAGTCGTACCACTCCACGACATCGCCGATGCCACCCGACCAGCGACGCGGTCAATGATCATTTCGGTCGCTCACAAGCTGGCCGGCATGGCGGCATGGCCGATCGTGGCCGGGCGGCGGGAGATCAACCGGCGGCGGGCATCACCGTCGCCGGCCCGGCCGCCCGGATAATTGACTCGCCTCGTCAGCGGGAATGCCGATGTAATCCCGCCATGCGCATCACCTCAGAAACGATCGCTGACGGCATCCGCGAACAGCTCTTCACTATCGGAGACATCCCCGGGGTGCTCTGGACGCCCGCCGAGGGCTCCGGTCCCCGTCCGCTGGTCTTGATCGGGCACGGCGGCGGCCAGCACAAGAAGGGATGGGAGGTCGTCTCCCGGGCCTTCCCCTACGTCACCTCCTGCGGCTTCGCGGTCGCCGCGATCGACGCGCCAGGTACCGGCGACAGGCCGGAGCACCCCCAGATCCGGCGGCTCGTCGCGCTCATCCAGGAACGAGAGGCCGCGGGCGAGCCCTTCGGCCCGGCGTGGCCCGCCCTCAACGAAACCGTGGCGGCGCAGCTCATACCCGACTGGCAGACCACTCTGGACGCGCTCCAGAACCTGGACTCCGTCGGTGACAGCCAGCCCGTCGGGTACTACGGCCTGTCCCAGGCCGGTGAGATGGGCATCCGCCTCGTCGCGGCCGAACCTCGGATCACAGCTGCGGTCCTCGGCCTCATCGGAAGCGACTGGCTCATCGACACCGCGGCGCGGATCACGATCCCGGTCGAGTTCGTGCTGCAGTGGGACGATGAAGGCAATCCGCGGGACTCAGTCATGAAGCTGTTCGACGCACTCGGCTCCGCTGAGAAGACCCTGCACGCCAACCCCGGCAGCCACTTTCGAGTCCCGTCCTTCGAAATCGACAGCTCGATCCGATTCTTCGCCCGGCACCTTGGTAGCCCTGGCACCGCGAGCAGTTCCTGACACCACCGGCACCACGCCGACGCGCGGTCCGCCGCCAGTGCCATGCCCACTTCCGCCGCTAGCCGCGGTCACGCCTACGGCGCAGCGATTCCGGCCGACGCGCCACCGACTACAGGGCAAACGTTAACCGAACACAGCACTAGCCAAGTCGACTCACAAGCTCAACGGTTACACCACACCCAGGAACTCGACCCAGGTCGGATCCATAGCGTGAGCCGACCCCGGGTCAATTACGTGAGCGCCCACACGCGGCACCAACCGCCATTTCAAAGTGGACGGACCAGTAATGCTCGTCCAACCATACGCTGCGCGTGAGGCGCTCAACTTGATTCGTAGCCAGCTGACATAGCTGCTCGTCCAGCCAGTCCCGGCGTTCCGAGAACTCGTCGTTCACGGCATTCTCATATGTGAGAGCCCGCCCCTGTGGGAGCTTGCTGCCATGGCGGCGACGATATTCCTCCACGAACTCGGGTCCGACCGGCGTGATGGGACGGGAACGTCATCCATATTACGAGGTGTGACGGAGCGGCCACCCATTCGCGACCGATTTGGTGCACCAGCCAGCGCCTCGGCTGTCGACACGACATCGGACACCAATGATCAGCGCGAAGGGCTTCAAGGTACGACAGCGCACCATCCGACACTTCAGACCAATCCCGGCGATGCGGTTGCTGCGGTAGGTAGAGCGACGTCCAATGGGCCTCACGTCTTGGTCTCAAACTTGATCGTCGCACCCGAAGGAGTCACGTATGACCCGGGAGCAAGTGGAACAGGCGTTACGCCGAGCCCAGGCCCGGTCTCGACCGCGCAATCGGGCTCATGGCGCAGAACATCTGGACCGGCCCGGCCGCTCAGCGCCAAGCCGCTCGGGGCATGCGCCGGTGCGGTAGACGAACTCCGGGCGCTGTTAGCCCGTACACCAGCCGATAGCCCCGGTTAAGCCATGGGCCAACTGGAGGGCATGGTCCCCGAGGGAGTCCGCAGCCTGAAGGACGCACTGCGCCAGGCTGAATCGTCGCTGGACTCCATCGGCAACGAGTTGTGGAACTTACTGCGCGGTGCGTGGCTCTTACCCACCTCGGCCGACACCATCCGTCGAGTAGCGGCGTGGGCTGGAACCCAGGGCCCTGAGATCAATAAGCGGCTGGTGCTCCTGGAACGCATGGAGCTGGAGAAGCCGGAACTCTTCGGCGCAGGTAAGCCGCCGATCTGTCGACGACTCCCACTTCGCCCCCGGAGCGGTTCTCCCCACGACCGGCGGCTTCTGGGACCGTGTCGGCCAGCAGATCCAGGCCACCTTCGACCCGAACCTGAACTCCGGCGACGGCCTGACGGAAGCGGCCAAGGGCGCGGTGGAGAGCGTGGCCGGCTTGGGGAAGATGGTGATCGACTTCTCCCCCAACCGGGCAATCGTCGACTTCTGGGGCTGGCAACGCAACATGAGCGATCTGGCCCAGTCCCTCATCTACGGTGTCCAGAACCCCACTGAATTCTTCAAGTCGGCGCTGGACTGGGATACATGGACGTCCAATCCCGAGCGAGCGTTCGGCCGCCTCAGCCCGGACATCGTGGCAGCCATCACCACGGGCGGCTCCAGCGGCGCAGTCTCAGGCGCCACCAAGGCAATGGGAGCCCTGGGCAAGGCAGCCAAGAACGTGATAAACCCCAAGCCGACGGCCAGCCTCTCACCCTACGGGCAGCGCTTCGAACTTAAGGGGAAGGAGGTGCCACCGTTGTTCCGGGGAGACGGCCGGACATTGAACAGAATCTTCGAGAACGGTATGACTGCACGCAACCCGGACATGAGCATCGAAGATCACCTCTCCGGCGAGAACGGCCTGATCGCCGCTTCGAAGAGCAAGATGGTGTCCAGAGGGTTCGCAATCAGGAACAAGGGATACATCTTTGAAATCGACGACCGCGGAAACGGCATGGAGGTGAAATACGGCCCGGGCTTCAAACACCTCGTAGGCGAGCAGGAGGTCGTGTTCAAACGGATCGAACCATCGCAGATCAGAGGAGCCTGGAAGCCGGGCAAGTACGGCAGCGCCGACGACGTCTGGATCCCGAACCCTAACTACGCGCCGAGGTGAGCATGCATAATCTCGAATTGGTCAATCTCGCCGACGAATCCCTTCAGCCATGCCAGGTGACGACACGTACCGATGGGGAGAGGTACGAGCTGCGGCTGAATCGAACGAATGCTTCGCCTATCGCAATCTATTCGTCGATCGACTTCGAAGACGCCTTGAAACAGCTGAGATCAGAGCTAGAACAACAGAACCTACTGCTGCTCTGTAACAGATTCCGCCGCAATGCGTTCGTCTCCTCGATGGCACGTCAAATGAGTGACGGCCTGGGCTGCTACCTCGTCGTTGCTGGGCAGCCCGTATCACCTGAATTGATTGTCGAGAGTCTCGCGCCCGCGCTTAGGAAGGATGTCGTACTCGCCGACGAGGCGAAGAAGTTCATCGATGATTGGATCGCCAGCTTCGATTAGGCGATCGAGATTCCTAGCATTCGTGCATGCATACGACTTCAGCCATAGCTGAAGTCGTACTCATAGGGCCCGAACTAGAACTTCGACACTACTCGTAGAGCTGATGGCAGGCTTGGTTACGAATGCGAAACTCAGGGCGAGAAGGCGGTAACAACTCGTCGCACTTCACGCCGATCAATGAGACTGACCGCTTCCTTGCATTGCCACTGGGCTCTTGACTTCTGGTTGAGGTCGCCCGATCAGTGGGAATTGCGGTCTTCCTGCGCGGCGGCGCGGGTGCGTTCTTATGAAGCTGGCGCGGCACAGTCCACGCCGACGCCGCCGATCGCTGACGGTTCTCTGGCGATATCGCCTCGCGCTTCGCCACCTCAGGACTTGAACGTGGCATCGCCGTAGGCAGCGCCCGGGGTACGGGTCTGCCCGGTGGCTTGGTTGGGCTTCGAAGGCTCCTTCCACTTCGACCACTTGCTGACCCCGGAGATAGCGGCGCAGATTTACGGGGTCTGCACCGCGGGCGCACCCGTGGAGCTGGCACTGGAGGAAGAGGAACGAACCCGCCCACGATGGCGGGAGGTGCTCCGGCGCCACGCGGACGCGCTCGCCTCCTGACTCTTCACTCGGCGGCGCCCCCTGGTGGGCGTCGCCCTGCCGCGCCGACCATCGCCACGAAACCCGGTCGCGGACCAACGACCACCGTGGGACGCCAGGCCGCATCACCTGCTAGATCATCGGCCTCGTCGGGACCTACCAGCGACCATGTCATCCTCTACACCAGCAACGGCGAGGCCCGCCAAGGGTTCTCCATCGTTCTCACCGCCCGAGCATCAGCGGCGCGCCGACCCCAGCGACGAATCCCGCGAAGTCCGGTGGGCGCCACGTGACAAGGTTCTGTCGTTGCCCATGGATCGGTCGATGCGCATGCGGATAAAGCACTATTTGAGCGGTTCGACTGTGCCCTACATCGGTTGATGTCATCGTTGGCTCATGGGGAAGGATCTTGTCCGGGGCGCTGGTGTGGGGCTGGTGGTAGGCCTCGGACTCGGGTATCCGGTGTCGCGGCTGTACAAGGAGGACATAGAGGCGTACACCGTCCTGCCCGGGGTGCTTGTGGGAGTATTGCTGGCCATCCCCGCCGGTGTGCTGCTCTCCGTGGCGCTGAGGATCGTGCATCCGATCCGTAGCGCGTTGCTCGCGCCCCTGTTGTTGCTGGTGTTGAACAACGCGGTGGATCTGGCTGTGCCGAGTCCCCGTCCCCATCTGGCCTGGTTCGGATTCACCGTGCTGGCCGTGGTGAGTTATGCGAGCGCCGCCGGAGTGTTGAGTACGGCGTCGCCGTTGCCCCGGCTCATCGCGGCTGTGGTCGTGTGCACATGCGTGATCATGACGGCGACGATCGAGCAGAGACGGATGGAGGCCAGGAACCAGCAGCATCGTGAGGACTTGATCGCCTCCTACAACGAATCTCTTCCGCTGGCAGTGCCTGATGAGGTCCCTGGACGCACACTGGTCGGTGTGTGGACCATCGCCGACGACGTCTTGGCGCTCGACTACGCCAAGGACCGGCAGAGCGAGCCCGATGTCATGGTCCGTATCAGCGGCAGTGGTGATCCACGCAAGGAGTGCGCGGCGTGGGAACGAGATTCTGGATCCTGCCAGCGGTTGTCGGCGGATCGATGGCTGTCCGAGACGGAGGCGAATGGCAGAAGGGTGCTGTTCGCCAAGGTGGGGCGCCTACTCGTCGAGGTGGACTCGACCGCTCTGAGTCCTGACGAGGCCCTTGCCGTGGGCACCAGGCTGCGTGCGGTCAGCGCGGAGTACCTCCTCGACTTCGAGGCGCCGCAGAGATGATCGTCGGTCAGCCCTCGAGAGCGGACTGGATCGAATGCACGGCGGCCATGATGCACGGGGTCGACGCGGTGATCGAGCGGCTGACCACATGTTCGGGGCCGTAGCGGGAATGGGATCTCGGCTAGCCGCTCAGTGACGTCAAGGTGCGTGCCGTCCGGGCCGGTGGTCATGTCGCAGTAGGTCAGCGCCTCGGCCAACTCCGGGCGTTCCTCGTCGAATTCGGACGTGAGCGCATCGAGCAGGTTGCGGTTGAGCGCCTCGTTGACCGCGCAGGAGTGGTGCGCGACCAAGCGGCACAGCGTGTCATCGGCCTTGACGACATCACGCAGATAGCGCGCCCCGTCGAGCGGATGAAATCCGGTGTCCACCAGGTCCGGGGCGTACCCGATGTCATGCAGGTACGCCGCGGCGATCAGGGTGTCGGCTTCGTCGTCTGTCCGACTGAGTCCGGCCGTCACCGATCGTTAGCGGTTGATCGTCCCCAATGCGTCCCCAAAATCGAGGGACTCAGAAGCGGCCATCAATCCCCTAAGGGATCTTCGGCAGGCACCCAGGGGTGCGCATTAATCGAACGTCTCCCCGGCCAGGGCCGCCAGTTTCAGCGCTGCCGCCGAGTCCACCTCCAGCTCTGCGGCAGCCGCCAGGACGGCCGCGCTTATCTGGGGTAGTCAAGCGAACTAGCTGGTCAGCCGCTTGAAGGTCGTAAAGGCACGTAAGGCAAGTGCGGATCCGGGACATCGCCGGGTGTATCTGAAGCGGAAGCCGGGAGGGCCGCCGCAACCGCTATGCCATCGTTCCGGGCCGGCGCCTGCGTCACCCCAGCCAAAGCGCCATTCCTGTCCAGGCGCTCATTGATCGGTTTGCCCGCCGGTGGCCCCGGTCCCCGCTGAGGACTGTCTTCCGTTGGCGGGACCTTTGCCTGGCACGCCCGCCATGGTGATGACGATGAGCAGGCCAGCGATCGTAGCGTGGATCTCACCCCAGGGAGATCAACGACGGGGTGGAAGCCCGGCCCGGCCGACAGGCTGCGCATGGTTCATGGGCCGCTCCGGCGCGTGGGTGCGGGAAGAGGGGGTGGGCCCGGCCATGGGCGAGGAGATCGTGGACCGGTCGGAGGGTTTCGGCGAGCGCCTGCTCGGCCTGCTGCTGGACAGGGCGCGCTTGATTCCGCCGCAGCTGGTCGCTCCGCTGGTCGCGGAGGAAGTGGCCAGGATCGGCGGCCGTGACGTCTCCATCCTGCTCCAGGACTACGCCCAAGAGCTGCTGGTGCCACTTCCGGGCAGGAAACTGCACGTGGGCCAGCCCGAGCCGATCGCCGATTCCCCCGCCGGCCGGGCCTTCCTGCGCGTGGATGTCGTCGAGGTGCCCCAGGCCCGCGGGGTACGGATGTACCTGCCCCTGCTGGACGGAAGCGATCAGGTGGGGGTGATAGCGCTGACCATGGACGCCGTCACCGATGACGACCGGCGCCTGCTGCGCCGGCTCGCCGGGCTGGTCGCGGACATGCTGGTCACCAAGAACTCCTACACCGACCAGTTCTTCCTGACCCGGCGCCGGGAGCCGATGAGCGTGTCCGCGGAGATCCAATGGAGCCTGCTGCCGCCGCTGTCGATGTGCGTGCCGCAGGTCGAGGTGGCCGGCATGCTGGAGCCCGCCTACCGCGTCGCCGGCGACAGCTTCGACTACGCCCTGAACGACGACATCCTGCACGTGGCTGTGATCGACGCGATGGGCCATGGCCTGGACGCCGCCTCGATGGCGACCATCGCCATCGGCGCCTACCGGCATGCCCGGCGCGTGTTCGTCAGCCTGGCCGAGAAGTACGCCTTCATGGACGATGCCGTCTCCCGGCAGTTCGGGCCCGACCACTTCGTCACGGCGCAACTGATGCACCTGAACATCACCACCGGTGAGCTGGAGCTGGTCAACGCGGGCCACCCCGCGCCGCTGCTGATCCGCGATGGCCGGGTCGTGTGCAAGCTGGAGAGCGCGACGACGTTGCCCGTCGGCTTCGGCGGTGAGGAGCCCCGGATCGCAGAGCACCTGCTCCAGCGGGGCGACCGGGTGCTGTGCTACACCGACGGCATCATCGAGGAGCACATCGCCGGCGGGGAGCCGTTCGGCGAGGAACGCCTCATCCGCTGCGTCAACCGTCTGGGGGAAGAGCCGCCGGCGGGGGTGCGGGCGGATCTGCGCCAGCTCTCCCACACCCTGAAGGGGGAACGGGGCCGGCGCACCAGCGACGACGCCACCCTTTTCATGATCGAGTGGCACGGGGGCGCCGCCGACCACCTCGCGGTGCTTGACTGAGCAGCCCCAATCGATGTTCGCCGGCATGTCCGCAGGTCCACGACCCGCATGTACTGACGTGGATGGCCCTCTCCCACGTCGTTCCCCAGAAGACCACTGTGTTGAGGCAGGTCGCGTTGTGATCGTCCTTCGGGGGGCAGTGTTGTGCCCGGCGCCCGCAGCCCGAAGTCCATGTTGCCGCGCAGAGTTTGCCCAAGACGCTCAACCTGCGCCACACCCACGTAGACGTTCGGCTGACCAGTCTGACGGTAGCCCGCTCGCCGTCCGCCCGGGAACGCGAACGTGAGCGCCCCGAGGCGTATCGGCGCGCCACCCGGACGTGGCGTCGACCGCGGTCCCGGCCTGCGCCGCTGACGAGGTGGTGTACCCCTCCGGGGGCCTGAGCTACGAGCCGGTTGGCTACGCCACGCGGACCCGTGCCAGGTGATACGGCTGCGGCAGCGTGAAGCCTTTGGCGAACAACCATACGGGCAGGACCAGGACTTCGAACAACCCGCCCGGCACCAGCAAGAGCATGCCCGCCCCCGCGTCCATGTCCAGGACGCCGAGCAGGTCCAGCGGCACTCCCAGCAGCAGCAGGGCGTAGCCGATGAGGCCGAGGACCGCGATCGGCTGGGGGACGATGCGGGAAACGAACAGCAGGTAGGTGAACACCAGGCCGCCGATGGCTGTGGGGATGTACACCCACAACATCGTGTTGGGGACGGCTTGCAGCTGCGTCAGCAGGTAGAGGCCGCAGGTGGCAGAGACCGCGAGCTCGATGACCCTCATGACGGGGTACCACAGGGCCAGCTTCTGGTTGAAGCCCTTCAGGATTCGGTACATGAGCAGGCCGATGCCTACCACGGCCAGGCCCGAGCAGATCATGAGCGTGACGCCGGTCGTCAGCGCTGTTTTGTCGGGGTTGCCGTCGATGAAGGCCTGGGTGAGGGTGGTGCCGATCATGGCGGAGATCATCTGGAAGATGAACAGGGCTCCTACCGTGACTGCGATTTTCCGGGGTGTCATGACTGGGCTGTCCTTTCTGGGGGAGGTTCGGCATGCTCTGCCGCCTCTGGTTCGGTGATCAGCCGACGGCCGCTGATGGGCAGCCAGAAGATCAGCGCCACTTCACCGGAGGTGAGCAGAGCGATGTTGAGCGAATGGCCCTGGATCAGCGCCAGGTCGAGCCCGGCGATCACAGCAGGATGCCGATCACGCGCGGTGGGCTGCCTCATGCGCGGGAGAAGGTCAGCCTCCGGCGGGGATCGAGCGGAGGGCGGGGTCCTCGCTGGGGGTGGTGGGCTCGCTGGGGGAGGTGCTGGGGTCGTCGCCGCCGAGATCGAGCCGGAAGGGCGGGTAGCGGTCGGTCATCAGCGCGGTGTAGCCGCCGACGCGCAGCGCCCAGCGGTTCAGGCCGAGAATGAGGTCGAACAGGGGGCGCGGGTAGGTGCCGGTGACCGCGAGCAGGATCGCGGCGACCAGGACGAGGAGTCCGGTCACTCCGCCGCCGCCCCAGAGCCAGGCCTGGTCGCCGGCCTGCCAGGTGAGCCAGCCGCCACCGCCGAACAGAACGCCGACGATCAGCAGGTGCGGGATGGCCAGGAGCCATTTCACCAGGACGAGACCGCGGTGCAGCCGCGCCGGGTAGTCGACGGTGAGGCCGGCCGGGTAGCCGGGGACCTCCGCGAGGGTGAAGGGCGGGTAGCGGTCGGTCGCCAGCGCGCTGTAGGCGTAGTAGCCCACCCGCCAGCTCCAGCGCAGCACGCCGACGTTGAAGTCGAAGATCGGCCGAGGGTATCGGCCGGTGGCCACGATCGCGACCAGCGCGACGAGGCTGAGCAGCAGGAAGGCGATCCATAACGGGACCAGCACCAGCGCGTGGGGCAGGATCAGCAGCCACTTCACCAGCCACAGCCATCGCGATGGAGGGCTGTCCGGGTGGGCGTGCACCCGGATGGGGTACGGCCGTTCCCCGTGGGTGGGGGCGCGGGGGCTCAGTGGAGTCGTGGAGCTCACGATGATTTCCTCTCAGGCCGACACCGGCTCTGGGGGTCGGCGGGGTTGTTTTCGGAGGAGCCGGATGGGCGTGCGCCTCACAGGGTGATGACGACCTTGCCCCGGGCGCGGCCTTCGCGTACGTACCGGATGGCCGCGCGGGTTTCGTGCAGCGGGAAGGTCCGGTCGAGGACGGGCGTCACCGTGCCGGATTCGATGAGTTCGGTGAGGACGAGCAGGTCGCGTGCGTTCTCCGAGCTGACGAGCGTGACCAGCTTCTGGCCGACGAACCGCGATAGCAGGGGTGCCCGGAGCATGCGGGCGGCGCCGCCGACCCATCGTCCGTCCGCTTCGGCGCCGATGATGACGAGGGTCCCGCGCGGGGTGAGGGCGCGCCGCAGCCGGGTGAGCGAACGGTTGCCTCCCATGTCGAGGATGACGTCGTAGCGCTGCCCGGTGTCGCCGATGTCGTTGAGCGTGTAGTCGATGACATGGTCGGCGCCGAGGGAGCGGACCAGGTCAACCTTGGTCGTGCCGCACACGCCGGTGACGTCGGCTCCGAAGGCTTTGGCGATCTGCACGGCGAAGCTGCCGACGCCTCCGGAGGCGCCGATGACCAGCACCTTGTGACCGGGCTGCACGCCTGCGCGGTCGCGGACGGCCTGGAGCGCGGACAGGGCCGAGATAGGGGTGGCGGCCGCCTGCTCGGCGGTGAGGTTCTTCGGCCGGGGGGCGAGCTTGTCCTGGTTGGCGCGGGCGTATTCGGCGAATGCTCCCTCGCCGATGCCGTAAACCTCATCGCCGGGCCGCAGCCTGGTCACGTCCTTGCCGACGGCCACGATGCGCCCGGCCAGGTCCAGGCCGCGGACGCGGGTCTTCGGGGCACGGACTCCGAAGCCTGCCAGGCGGATCGCGTAGGGCAGGCCGGTGACGAGGTGCCAGGTGCCCGGGTCCACGCCGGCGGCTCGCACCTCGACCAGGACTTCGTCGTCTCCGATCGTGGGCCGGTCGATGTCGGCCAGGCGCAGGACGCGGTCGGCTGGGCCGTACTCGTCCTGCAGGATCGCCTTCATCGTCGCCTTGGTGGGCTGGGCCTGTGCCGGTGTGATGTGCTGTTCGGTTCCCATCAGCCTCACCTACGTTGTAAGCTTATGTTGTAAGTAATACGCTTACATGGTAAGTAAGTCAAGGTGGAGCCATGGGAGGATCCGGATGATCGATCCAGGCGCTCAGCCCCGGAGCCGGCTGAACCGGCAGCGAGTGCTGGAGGCGGCGATCGCTCTGGCCGACGCGCACGGGATCGAGTCGCTCACGATGCGCAAACTGGGCGACAAGCTCGGGATCGAGGCGATGTCGTTGTACAACCACGTCGCCAACAAGAACGACCTGATGGACGGGATGATCGACACCGTCTTCGGCGAGATCGACCTGCCGGCCGATGAAGGCGACTGGAGGACGGCCATGCGCCGCCGGGCGATCTCGGCCCGCGTGGCCCTGTCGCGGCACCCCTGGGCGATCGGGCGCATGGAGTCGCGAGCCACCCCGGGTCCCGCGACGCTACGCCACCACGATGCCGTGATCGGGATGCTGCGGCGCGCGGGCTTCTCCATCGTGCTGGCCGCCCACGCGCTCTCTGCTCTGGACAGCTACATCTATGGATTCGCCCTGCAGGAGAAGAACCTGCCGTTTCACGCCACGGAGAAGACAGCGCAGGTCACGCAAGCGATCATGGCTCGTTTCACCTCCGGCGAGTATCCCCACCTGACCGAGATGGCCGTTGAGCATGTCCTGCAGCCCGGCTACGACTACGGCGAGGAGTTCACCTTCGGCCTCGATCTGATCCTCGACGGCCTCGACAAGGCCCTCCACGCGCCGTGACCCCTGCCGCCGACCACGGCATCGCCCCGAGTCCGTCACCCGGGTGCGGCAGCCCGGGATGTGACAACGCCATCCGGAACCGTCGCCGGCATCGATAAGGTCGGCCCGCAGGTGGTCCGGCAGGACAACACCAGCCTGCTGATCGCATCTTCACCGACCGACAAGATCACCCGGCGCACGGCCAGGACAAACGAGGGCCGTCTCGGATACGCCGCTGGCTAACCCACTAGCGGGATCTCCGGGGAAAGGGATACGACAGCCGAAGACGACGACCATAGTGGGCAAGGGCGCTCAGCAGCCGGTCGGCGAGGGTGAGGATGGGACGGCGTCCGGTGCGGGAGCGGCCATGCGCGGGCGGTGGCCGCGCCGCTTGTCCAGGTGCGCTTCGCACTGCTGGTCATGCAGTGTCAGCAGGGTGGCTAGCTCATGTGCCGCTTCGTCGCAGGTCAGCCGCTGAGGGAGTCGTTCCGGTCGGCGATCAGGGCCTCGATGCCGGCCAGGATCCGGTCCAGCCCGAACTCGACGTCGCTCGGGGGCAGTTCGTCTTCGACGTACTCCAGGTTGGCCATCAGCGCGGCCGCTCTGGGAAAGCCGCGCTCCCTCAGTAGCGGCTGCAGGAAGCCGATCGCTGCCGCCATAGCCGCCGATTCCTCGGATTCGCTGAGGCTGTGAGCCAGGCGTGCGGTGCTGCGCGCGTACCCGTCGAGAAGGAGCGCGCAGCCGAGGGTGTCCTGGTCGTTCAGGGCGGAGTCGGCCATGCCCTCCATGAAGACCTCAAGCCAGCCCACCAGATGGGGCGTCATGGGAGCCGCCTGGACGGGCAGGTCCAGCAACCACGGGTGGATCCGGTAGCGGTCGATCATGGCACGCGTCCACTCGGCTGCGGCGGCTCGCCAGGTCGGGGCCTGCCGTACTGATTCCGGGGGCGGGCCCCAGCCGGCTTCGGCGAGAAGCACGAGCAGTTCCTCCTTGGAGCGGACATAGCGGTAAAGGGCGTTGGCGGTGATGCCGAGACATCCGGCGATCTTGGGCATCGACAGCCCGGCGAAGCCTTCGGTGTCGGCGACCTCGATCGCGACCTCGACGATCCGTTCCACGCTGTGGGCCGGTTTGGGGCCGCGTCGTCGCGTGCCCTTGTTGGGTCCGGCCGGGTTGAGTCCCCACGCCAGTGCGATGCCAGGCGGCAGGTCCGCCTGTCCCTTGTCGTCAGCCACAGAGCACCGTCCTATCGACACAGAAACTGTTCATGCCTTACACTAATTTATATTGATCACTACGGGGAGGCTACAAGTGAGTGGCTCAGAAAGCGCGGGGATGGTGCTGAATCGCCTGCTCAGACCCGAACAGACGCCGGTGACCCAGGCGGAGCGGCAGGCGGCGGACGGCTGGATCGACCGCGCGAAGTTCGGCGGGCAGATCACCGACGAGCAGGCGGAGGAACGGCGTGCGCGGCTGTCGGCCGCCAAGACGCGCGCAGATCTGCGGGTGGCCCTGACCGGCCTGCCCGGGGCGGAGGCGACGACGCTGCCGCGGCTGCTGAGCGTGGTCACGCTGGTGTGGCTGGGGGCGTGCCTCGTGCAGATCGTCGTCTGGCTGATGATCTGCCTGATCGGCGGAGAGCTCGCCGATGTGTGGTGGCTGTGGACGGTCGTGGCCGGCGGCGCGGTGGTGGGCATGCTGTGGCTGCTCGCCGAGGGGCAGTACCGGGCGTGGATGTCAGGGGACCTGCGATGACGGCGCCGATTCAGCTTCATGAGGTGCGCAAGACGTATGGGAGCGGCCCCAACGTGGTGACGGCGCTGACCGGACTGTCCATCGGCTTCCCGGCCGGGAGCTTCACCGCGGTCATGGGACCGTCCGGTTCTGGCAAGAGCACGCTGCTGCACTGCGCCGCCGGTCTCGACGAGCCCACGTCCGGCACGGTCAGCCTGGTCGGCCGATCGCTGGCGGGAATGAGCGAGACCGACCTGACCATCCTTCGCCGGGACCACGTCGCCTTCATCTTCCAAGCGTTCAATCTCATGCCCGCTCTCACCGTACGCGAGAACGTCATGCTGCCCGCGTTGCTGGCCGGGCGCCGGGCCGATCCGGCCCGCGTGTCGGAGGTCATCCGCCGGGTGGGCCTCGAAAACCGCATCACGCACCGCCCTGGCGAGCTGTCCGGGGGACAGCAGCAACGGGTGGCCATCGCCCGGGCTCTGGCGAGCGACGCGTCGGTGATCTTCGCCGACGAACCGACCGGCGCGCTCGACAGCCACACGGCGGCAGAGGTGCTCACACTGATCCGCGACCTTACCGACAAGGGGCAGACGATCGTGATGGTGACCCACGATCCGGTCGCCGCCTCGTACGCCGACAACGTGGTCTTCCTCCTCGACGGCCAATTCGTCGCGGAGATCGCCACGCCCACGGCCGCGGAAGTGGCCGAGCGCCTAGCCCACCTCGGATCCCTGGCGAAGCAGGGGCAGCGGTGATCAGGCTCTCGCTGGCGAGCCTGCGCTCCCGTGCGGCGGCCTCCCTCGCGACCTTCGCGGCCGTGCTGCTGGGCTGCTCGATTCTCATCGCCTGCGCCGGGCTCTTCGAGTCGGCCATCCGGCTCGACGCGCCACCGCAGCGGTTAAGCGAGGCTGGCGTTGTCGTCGCGGGATCGGCCGGCTTCCACCTGCCGGACGAGGAGTCGGAGACGGTCCCTTATGCCGAACGGCCCCGCGTCGACGAGGGACTGGCCGCCAAGGTCGCCAAGGTTCCCGGCGTCGGCCGGGCGATACCGGACGTGTCGTTTTCAGCCGTCGTCGTCGCGGGAGACCGGCTGCTGGGCCATCCCCTGTCGGGGCATGGCTGGGAGTCCGCCGCGCTCACGCCGTACGCGTTGAGCAGCGGCGAGGAGCCGCGCTCCAGCGGCCAGGTAGTGCTCGACGCCACGCTGGCCGGCCGCGCGGGCAAGCAGCCTGGCGACAAGGTCGACATCGTGGTCGGCGGACAGCCGCGATCCTTCACCGTGGTCGGCATCGCGCAGACACGCCGCCAAGTCGACACGTCCGCGATGTTCTTCTCCACCCCTGACGTGAAGCGGTTCTCCCCAAGCCCCGGCAGGGCCGACGCGATCGGTGTGATCTCCGCGCGTGGCGTCTCCGCCGACGAACTGGCGCAGCGGCTGGCCCAGCAGCTTTCCGCTGACACGACGATCCTCACCGGGAACGATCGGGGCACGGCGGAGTTCACCGGCATCGCCGCGAGCCGGCTTCCCCTGATCCTGCTGTCGAGCATTTTCGGCGGCCTGGTCATCGTGGTCATGGCCCTGGTGGTGTCGGCGACGATCAGCCTGACCGTTCGCGTGCGCCTGCGGGAGCTCGCGCTGCTCAGAGCCAGCGGTGCCACCGCCAAGCAGGTCCATCGCATGGTGGTGGGCGAAACGATGGTCGTGTCCGCGCTGGCGGTTCTGGTCGGGCTCCTGCCGGGCGGACTGCTCGGACGGCTGCTCTTCTCCCTCAGCGCGGAGCGCGGCATCGTCCCCCCGGAGCTGGAGTTCCACCCGAGCGTCATCGCGTTCGCGGCCGGACTGCTCGTAGCTGTGGTGGTCCCCTGGCTGACCGCGGGCATCACGGCGCTGTCCGCCGCCCGGGTCCGGCCCATCCAGGCGCTGGCCGATGCCGCGATCCCTCCGGTGACGGTCGGGCCGATGCGCAGGCTGCTCGCCGTCGTGCTGGGGGGAGCCACCGTCGTGCTGGCGAGCACGACGATGTTCATGGATCCCGAGACCGCGTCGGCGGTGGGCGGCCCGGCGGTTCTCACCGGGGGCGTCGCCGTCGCCCTGATCGGCCCAGAGCTCCTCAATCGGATCGTCGCCAAGGTGTCCGGATTTTTCAGAGGTACGGACGGCATGCTCGCGGTCGTCAACACCCGGTCCAGAGCCGTCCAGTTCTCCTCCGTGCTGACACCCCTGACACTGGCCACGGCCATCGCGCTGAGCAACGTCTACGCGCAGACGACGCACGACGACGCCGCCCTGCGGGGCCAGGTCGAGCAGTTCCAGGCCGACGCCGTGATCACCTCCGCGGCCGGCGGCGTATCAGCCGAGCTCCTGACGGACATCCGCAACACGCCAGGGGTCGCCAACGCCTCCGCACTGGTGTCGAGCAGGGGCTGGATCGAAAAGCCGTACGACTCTCGCGGCAGCGATCCGGGCACTTTCCTGGGCATCGACGCCCAGGCGTTCCTGACGGCCCCGGTGGTCTCGGGATCCTTGCGCGACCTGACCGGTGACACCGTCGCCCTGCCCGAGACGCAGGCGGACGATCTCGGGATCAAACTGGGCGACCGGATCACCCTGCGACTCGGGGACGGCGCGGTCGCCGAGGTGAAGGTGGTCGCCCTGCTCGACAGCCCGGCCGACTATGGAGCCGTTGTGCTGCCCGCCGCGTTGCTCGCTCCGCACACGACCGCGGGCCTGCCATCCGCGATCCTCGTACGCGCCGCCTCGAACCCGGACGCGTTGGCCGGTGTGCTCGAACGCGCGACGCGTGCCTGGCCCGGCGTCGGCGTCGGCGATCAGGGCCGGTTGTCGGCGATGTTCTCCGCACAGTTGGGCGTACAAGCCTGGATCAGCTATCTGCTCGCCGGGCTGGCCATCGCCTACGCCGCGCTCGCCGCCGTCAATACGCTGGCGGTTTCGGTGCTGTCCAGGCGCCGGGAATTCGCCGTGCAGCGCCTGGCCGGCGCGACTCGCCGTCAGGTACGGCGGATGCTGCTCATCGAGGGCGCCATCGTCGCGACGATCAGCATCGCGCTGGGCACGGTGATCGCGGCCTTCACCGTCCTTCCCATGGCCATTGCCGTGGGTTCGATCCTGCCCACCGGCCCAATTTGGGTGCTGCTCGCGGTGATCGCGGCGATCGTCGTGATCGTGGCGCCGGTCACGCTCGTCTCGTCCAGGCTGGCCATGGGACGCGGCCCCATGGAAGTGATCAGCTCCCCGACCGCCTGAACTTCCCACCCGCTCCATCCGAGGTATCCATGAGCAAAGCCCACCGGGCACCCATGACCGTCCTCGCCTGCCTTGCCACCGTCCTCACGGCGGCCCCACCGGCGACGGCCGCGAGCCACCAGGTCGACGAGGCTCCGGCGGTCGTCCGTACCGAAACGGGCCTCGTCCGAGGCACGCTGCACCAGGACTACCGGCTCTTTCAGGGCATCCCGTACGCGGCACCCCCCGAGGGGCGCTCAGGTGGGGATCGCCAACTCTCCTGGTGGCAGGCCGAAAGGCTCTCGATTCCACCTGTCCCGGCCGACTGCTGTCACCGGGTGGTTCCAAGGACAAGTTCTTGGCGGGAACGCTGTTCTCACGCCGACCGTCTTTCCCTGTAATCAATGACTGCTCTAAAGGGGCGCGCACATGGGATATGAGCCACCACGCGACTTGGGCAAATTGGGCCAGACGCTCGCCCGGTCGCAGGAGACGGCGGTTACCTCGGTGGCCTCGTTCCTCGTTCTCGGCGTTGTGGCTGCAGCCCTGCTTGGGATCTCTTGGCTCGCGCTGTTAGGGGGCGTGATGTTAGCCGTCTTTGGCTTGGCGATCCCGCCCCTGCTGGTCTTCCTGCCGTGGCGAGTATCGTCAGATCTGGCACGTCCTGCCGTGGCCGGACCCGCGACCACGATCCTTAACTTGACGGCCGGAGGCCTCATCGAGCTGGCCCGTTTGGGCGTGGTGACGTTCCTGGACGCGCAGCCTCGTGACGCTGTTTGGCTGGGGCTCGGCGTCCACGTCCTCAACGTGGTGCTCGCTCTCGTGCTGTTCGGTGTTGCGGTGCTCCTGGCGCCTTCTCCGTCGGGTCAGGAGCACGCCATGCCGGGCCGGTCATATTCGTCTTCCTACTGGCGCGGCTTCTTCGGGTTCGGCAGGAACATAGTGGTGGATGTAGGGCTCTCGCTGCTTCTGGTCTGGAGCCCGTGGCTTGCCCTTCTCACCATTCCTGTGGGCGCCGTGTGGGGGGCTCTGGTAAGCAGCGACCGACCTCGAGTACCCGGTCGCTAGTGCTTAGCACGTGCATTGACCGACGCCGGGTTCACCGGTTCCGTGGCCCGTGTGACCTCGGCCGACAGCTTCATCCCGCTGGGGACGGCGGCCGACCACGTGCTGCTGTCGGAGGAGGAGATCGAGCAGGCGGCACGCAAGCTCCTCGGCTGAGGCCTGTCCCCGTTGTCTACCGGTGGGCCACCGCGCCTCTGATGCAGGTCGGCTTGGACCAGGCGACCGTCGACCGTTCCGAGATGCGCAGCGGTACGCCTACCAGGAAGCAGTAGCCGGTGTCCGGGTCCAGGCCCGCGACACGGGCCGAAGTGGTGCCCTGGCCGAGGGCGGTGATGGGCTGCTCGCCCTTGCCGACCGGGGAGCGTTGCAGGACCACCGGGTAGCGGCGGGCGCCGGCGGGGAGCGCCCAGCGGAGCTCCACCAGTGCGCCCTGGTCGGCGGTCACCTTGACGTTGCGCGGGGTCAGGGCGGCTATGTCCTGCCGATCGATCGGGGTGGTGTCCTGGGGTTGCTGGGCCTGGCTCGTTCGCCGCTCGGTGGCGGTGCTCTGGGAAGCAGAGGTCTGATGGAGCGACAGGTAGACAGCGGCCGCCGTGCCGCCGATGGCCACGGCCACGACCGCACCGCCGATCATCAGTCCTCTCGGCAACCGCGCCGCCCTGCCGGCCGCGGGGCCGTCGGGCACCGGGGCCGACCCAGGTGGGACCGTTGCCGCCGATGGCGTCGGCGGCACGGTGCGCGGCGATGACGGGGCCGCCGGTTGCGCAGCGTGCTGTCCGGTGCCGTGCAACCCGTGCCAGCCGTCTGCGGGCAGGCTGCCCGCCCCTGTCCCCGGCGCTCCACTCCCGCCACTGGTCTGCGTGCCGCGCTGCGATTCCGGCGCGAAAGGCGAGTGCTGCTGAGCACCGGCGGGCAGGTGGCTGCCGGTGAACGGGAAGGAGTCGGCAGGGGACGCGTGATTGCCGGTAGACCGCTCCCCGTTGTCGGGGCGGGACCGTGGGACCGTGGACATGGCCGGACCCGGGCCGGGGTCCTGGCCCACCAGGTCCGTCACCGACAAGCCCAGCTCCGCCTGCACCGCCTGCAGGTGCCTGGCCAGCTCCCGCGCGGACCCGAATCGCTGCTCGGGCTGCTTGGCCATGGCCCGCAGGATCGTCTCGAAGACCACCGCAGGCACGTCGGAGCGGTTGATGGGCGGGGGCTCGACGCTGAGCACCCGGTACATCAGCGGCGCGATCGACGGCTCCGCCGGGTTGTGGAAGGCGGGCTGCCCGGCCAGCAGGTGATAGAGCGTTGAGCCGAGCGAGTAGATGTCGGTCGAGGCGGAGTGCGGGGCGCCGGTGAGCACCTCGGGCGCGGCGTGCAGCGGGGTGAACGCCTGCGACGTGGCGGAGATCTCCGACGAGTCCACGACCCTGGCCACGCCGAAGTCGGCGATCGCGAGCTCGCCGTACCGGGAGATGAGGACGTTCTGCGGCTTGATGTCGCCGTGCAGAACCCCGGCCTCGTGAACGGCGGCGAGCGCGCCGGCCAGTTTCACCCCGCCCCGCAGCACGTCGGGCACCGGCAGCGGCCCTTCCTTGCGGACCTTGTCGCGCAGTGAGCCATTCTCGAAGAAGTCCATCGCGATGTACGGCTTGCCGGAGCGCGTCACGCCGGTGTCGAAGACGGTGACCACGTTCGGGTGGCCGGTGAGGCGGCCGGTGAGCTGCAGCTCCCGCTGGAACCTGCGCATGGTGCGCTGGTCGACGCGGTCGACGGACAACACCTTCAGCGCTACGACCCGATCGAGTCGCTCCTGATAGGCGCGGTACACGACGGCGAACCCGCCTTGGCCCGCCTGATCGAGTACTTGATAGCCGGGCGCGTCCTCAGCTGGCTGCACAGCACACTTCTCCCCCTGTCGCAGGTGAGTTTAGTGCGAACTTTCGAGACTAGAGAGGATTAATGGGATACCCGCGGCGGTGACCGAAACCACGAAGAAGAAGAACAGGTAGAAGCCGCCCGGCAGGAACGTCAGCCTGGCCGTTTGGTCGGCGTCGGAGTCCCTGGCCTGCCGCCTGCGCCGCTTCTGCTGCAGCTCGATGATCGGCCGGATCCGGTGGGCCTTCCCCTGGTGAGTGTGACGCCCGAGGTGTCGGAGTGCAGGCGGATGCCTTTCGAGCGTGGGCCCCAGGTCCTGACGATCTCGCCCGCGGTCAGACCCGGGGACGGTGCAGGAGTTGTGCCTCGATGCTTCTCATGGCGTGGGTCATCGTAGGAGTAGGCGTCTGCGCAGGCGAACGGTGAGCGGGGTGCGGGCGCGTACGGCTCGGTGGACGGCGTCGCTGTGGTGCCAGGCGGCGGTGGCGGCTTCTTCGGTGACAGCGTCGGGGGCGTACCGGACGAGGTTGGAAATATCAGCCAACGGCCTGAGATGTGTGGAAGTATCGCCCGACTGTCTGGCGACGATGTCCTCGGCCGTCAGCGCCTTATCACCCCTTAGCCCCAGATCCTCGCACGTCTGCTGCCACGCGCCGAGCACCCGCTGCTCGGGCCCGCCGGCCCGGCGGCGGTTGCGCCTGCGCCACCACGGCAGGGCCGCCGCCACGACCGCGTACGCGACCAGCACGCCGCCGCCCGCCACGGCCCCGATCACCCACAGGGACGGCCCCGCGCTCTCCTGCTCCTGCCCGTCGCCTGCGCCCTGCGGCTGCGAGGTCTTGGCACGCTCGCCGCCGCCTCGCGCGAACTCGCCCTGCAGTTCCTCGCTCTCCTCGATCGCCGCCGACGCGACCTCGTGGTCGTCCTTGGCCCCGCTGCGGCCGGGCGTCGGGTAGAACGGCCGCCAGCCCAGCCCCTCGAACTTGATCTCCGCCCACGCCATCACATGCCCCGACTTGACGTGATACACCTCCCCGGAGGCCTGCCCTGGGCGGAACCCCACGACCACCCGCGACGGCAGCCCGAGCGTCCTGGCCATGAGCGCGAACGTGGTCGCAAACTGCTCTGACGTTCCCCGGTGCGCGGTCTGCAGGAAGAACTCCAGGCCCTTGAGCGAGTGCCCGGGCGGCGCGGTGACGTCGTATCGGGCGTTCGCACGCAGGTAGCTCTGCAGCCGGTACGCCTGCCGCATCGGCTCGTCGGCGCCCTTGACGGCCTCCTGCGCCAGCTTGCCGAACAGCGCGCGCTGCGGACCTTCGGGGAACGCGGTGAGGTTCGGGTCGTGGGCTGGCGTGGCCGCGAGCAGGTCCTCCTTGGACGGCCTGGGCACCCGGGAGGTCACCTCGTAGCTGAACCCCTTGCCGGGCTTGGCCGCGGCCAGCAGCACCCCACTCTCGAGATCCACCGCGAGCCCGCGCACGCCGATGACCTCCTCCGGGCGCTCGGCCGCCGGCAACCAGGTGCCGGGCAGTCCGTCGAATGTCACCTTCTGCCGTACGACGTCCGCCTTGCCCGTCCACTCCCCCTCCGGCACCCTGCCGCCGGTCGGCTGGAAGCGGGCGGCGGAGGTCCACCGGACGCCGTCGTAGCGGTCGAGCACGGCCAGGCGCCAGTTGAGCGGCTTGTCCGACGTGACGGTGAACAACTCCCTGTCCGGGATCTGCAGCCAGGCCGAGACGCGGTCCAATGGGCTGACGCTGTCCACCCGGACGGGCGGGGGCAGGTCGGCGTGCTCGCGCGGGTTGTATGGGTGGGCGGCGATGGGCAGCAGCGGTGCCGCCACCAGCGCCAGCGCCGCCAGCGCCGTACCGGCGGCGATGCCGGCCGGGAGCCAGCCGAGGGGACGGTCGTCGCGAAGCGTCGCCAGGGCGCCGATCAGCACGATCAGCGCCGCGGCCACCGGGAGGTTCGAGCCCGCGCCGTCGACGCTCAGGAGGAGGGCGACGCCGTAGACAAGGAGGGCGGGGAGTGCGGCGATGATCCTCGTCCTGGTGCGGGTGAGGGTCTCGGCGCCGATGGTGGCGGCGGCCCAGACGAGTGTGTGGACCAGGACGAGGAGGTGGGGTTCCGGCTGGGCGGGGAGGAGGGTGGTGAGGAGGGCGTGCCAGGAGTTCGCGACGTCGGCGAGGAGGGTCGGCTCGAGTCCCCTGTAGAGGGGGATGGTTCCGGCGAACCAGAGGATCAGGTCCAGCGCCAGGGCCAGCCAGAGGGGCCGATTGGCGGTGAACACCGCGACGAGCGCCGGGGCCAGGGCTGCGGGGATGATCGCGAGGACGAGGTCGCCACCGGGGAAGACACGGTGAAAACCCCAGCCCGCGACACCGGCGACTGCCGCGACCAGCACCAGCCCGGCCACCCGCCGCCACCCGAGCGCGGCCGGCGCGTCTCCCCCAGCCGCCCTCCCGGCTCCTCCGGGCGCCCGCACACCCCGCTGCCCGGCTGCACCGGCCGTCTGGCCGCCCCGCTGCCCAGCTCGCCAGGGCATCCGGCCGACCCGCTGGTCGGTGGCTCGCGCTCCGGTCGCACCGGGCTCGGGTCGTCCTGCAGGCCACTGCCCAGTTGCCGCCGGCCCGCCTGGCGCGGACGTGGCAGGTGGGCCTATGCCGTCCTGCCCATCATCGCGACCCGTGCCCATACGACCGGCACCGCCGTGACCCCCACGTCCGTAACCGGCACTGCCCTGAGCGACACCGCCAGGACCGACATCGCCGGCACCGACGCCCTCGGGCGTGGGTACGTCCTGCACGCGGCGGTGTGAGCCGCCATGGCGCGATGGGGCGGCGCTCGGTGTCTCGCCATGGCGCCAAGGGGCGTTTCCCGGAACGGCGCTCGGTGCATCGCCGGTCTGCGGAGAGGCAGTTCCCGGAAATGCCGTGCCGCCCGGCGAGACGGGCATGGGCGGAGTGCCGCGGTGGTGGGTCATCGGGACGACCCCCAGATGAGCGGCAGGGCATCCAGCGAGTCGATCCGCATGACCGTGACCCCGGGGACCGAGACCGGACCCGTACCGACATAGACGCAGATGACCCGGTCGAAGCGGCGGCGGACGGCGGCGGCCCGCCCGGCCTCCGCCGGATCCCCCGTGACCAGCACCAGAGAGCCCCCGCCCCGTGCCAGGCGCATCGCCTCCGTGACGCCCGCCGTCCCGCCCTCCACCAGGGCGAGACGGTCCAGAACGCGCTCAGGGTCGGTCTTGGTGTCGGGAAGGGGCCCGTCACCGGTGAGGACACGTACCGGGAAACCGGCTCTGGCGGCGGCCACCGCGACCGAGGCGGCCGCGTCCACGGCCAGCTCAGTGAGTCCGCGGGTGTCGAGCACCACCGTCGTAGTCGGCAGGCTGGCGTCGATGAGCTGGCGGACCATCAACGTCCCCGTGCGAGCGCTCGATCGCCAATGGACGTGCCGCAGGTCGTCGCCGACGACGTACTCGCGCAGGGTGTGGAAGGTGACCGTGCCGCTGGGCGCGTTGTCGCTGGTGGGCCCTTCCAGGTGAGGCGCCCTGCCGGACGGGGGCACGGGCAGCGGAACGGTGCGGGGCCGTACCAGGAGGGTGGCGGGGCGGCCGTACTCCCTGATCCGGCGCGTCAGCCCGAACGGGTCGGCCCGCACGAGCGTCAGCGGCCCCACGGGGATCTCGCCGCGCACGTCCGTCGGGAGCGGGTACGACACCGTCCGCGTCCCGTTCCGCGGCAGCCTGGGCAGGTCGATCGTGTGCTCGGACGCGCCGATCCGGTCGTGGGCGCGCAACCCGGACAGGCCGCCGCGGCCCAGGTTGGCGACGGTGAGCACGGCCACCGCCGCGTCCCCGCGCGCTACCTTGAGGGGCGTGACCTCGCGCTGGACCTCCAACCTTGGCCTCGGCGCGGTCCAGGCGAGGGCGGCGGCCAGCGCGAGCAGGCCGCCGGTGGCGAGCACGGCGGGCTCGGGGTAGCCGAGCGCGAAGCCCGCCGCGTACGACACGAGAGACCCGGCGAGCGTGCCCCAGCCGAACGGCGTCAGCGGGGTCCGCACCTATGCCGCCTGCGGCACCGGCATCCCGGCGAGGATCTCGCCGAGCACCGCCGCGGCGCTGATGTCGCGCAGCTCGGCCTCGGGCGCGAGGATCAGGCGGTGCGCGATCACGGGCACCGCCAGCGCCTTCACGTCTTCGGGCACCACGTAGTGCCGCCCCGCGGCGGCGGCCTTGACCCGCGCTGCGCGCAGCAGCGCCAGGCTGCCCCGAGGGCTCGCGCCGAGCCGCAGATGCGGGCTGGTGCGAGTGGCCGCGCACAACGCCACGATGTAGTCGTACACCGGGTCGGCCACGTGGATCCGCGCGGCGAAGTCGATCATTCCGGCCACGTCCGACGCCCGCGCCACCACCGGCAGCCGCTCGACCTGCGGCCCCGTCGGCATGCCCTTGAGCACCTCGACCTCCGACACGTGGTCGGGGTAGCCGACGGAGATCTTCATGAGGAACCGGTCGAGCTGCGCCTCGGGCAGCGGGTACGTGCCGTCCATGTCCACCGGGTTCTGCGTGGCCACCACCAGGAACGGCCGCGGCACCGGATGCGGCTCGGCGTCCACCGTGACCCGCTGCTCCTCCATGACCTCCAGCAACGCCGCCTGCGTCTTCGGCGAGGCGCGGTTGATCTCGTCGGCGAGCACGATGTTGGCGAAGACGGGACCGTGGTGGAACTCGAACTTCTGTTGCGCCTGATTGAAGATCGACACCCCGGTGATGTCGCTGGGCAGCAGGTCGGGCGTGAACTGGATGCGCCGCCACTCCGCGTCCACGCTGGCCGCGATCGACCGGGCGAGCGTGGTCTTGCCGGTGCCCGGAACGTCCTCAATGAGCAGGTGCCCCTCGGTGAACAGGCAGATCAGGGCCAGCTCGATGGCCTCGTGCTTGCCGCGGATGATCCGCTCGATGTTGCCGGCCAGCAACTGGAAGCGCTGCGCGAACTGCTGCGCCAGCGCCTGCGGCGCCTGCTGGACGGGCTGCTGGTACGGCTGCTTGGTCTGCTCGAACTGGTCCTGGTGGTTGTACTGGGTCAACCGAGTCCCCTTCTCAGTCGGTGCACTCGAAGAGCGGCCCCTCGGGGAAGCCGCCGTCCGGAGTGGCCACCAGAGTGTCGTTCAGGTAGCCGTTGCCGTACTGGCTCTCGATCCGGTTCCAGATGTCGCTCGACCTGCCGGTCGAGGTGTCGGTGTAGTTCTCGCCCTTGACCTGGCAGATCACCGTCAGGGTGATGTACACCTTTCGTGTGATCCTTCCGGCTTCTCCAGACTTGGACGGTCCCGGCCGGATGATCGTGTCGTAGTCCTCGTTGCTGGCGTTCTTGTACTGCTGCCTCGGGTACGCCAGGTCGACCTCGGCCGTGGCCACGTCTGCGCTCTCCCCCGCCGCGTTCTTGGCCTTCAGCTTGAACGTGTGCTTCATGTTGTTCTTCAGCCCGTCCACGGTGAACGATGTGCCCCTGATGGCGTTGCCGGTCGCCGCGCCGGTCAGCTCGTACGTGGTGCCGTCGCCGGCGTTCTCGGGGGCGTTCCAGGTCAGCTCGGCGCCCCGGTTCTTGGCCTTGGCCGCGAAGCCGGTCGGCGCGCCCGGCGCCACACACGGCTTGGCCCCTGCGCTCGGCTCCGACTCGACCTCGCCCCCCGACCAGTGGGCGACCACGACGAATGTGTACTCGTTCGCGCAGTCCCCGCCGGTGAACTCAAACTGGTACGGGCCGTCAGCGTCTACCGACTGCGGCTCCGACCGGCCCGTGCCGGACGTCTTGAGCGTGTACCGCTCGACCTTGCCGCCAGTGGACGGGCTGAAGGTCACGCTCACCCGGCCGGGACCGGACTTGGCGGCCACGGCCCCGGGCGGCGAGGGCGCGCTGGGCTCGGGCGTAGGGGTGCCGGTGGGACTGGGCTTCCTGGTGGGTTCGCGCGTGGGCTCCTCGCTCGGCTCCTCGCTCGGCTCCTCGGTCTGCGTGGGCCGGGGCGCGGTGGAGGTCTTGACCGGATCCGGGTCGGGTGGGGCGTCGGTGTTCGTGGGTTCGTTGCGCGGCGTCTGCCGAGGCTTGGGGGTGTTGGTCGGGCCCGGCACGTCGGAGTCGTCCTTGTCCACGTCGTGCTTGCGGCCCTCGGGGTCGATGACGACGGCCCGGTCGCCGTTCTCGTCGTTCGCCCAGAGCAGCCCGTCCTTGACGAACACATCCACCGGTCCGGGACCATCGGCCACCTGGAGCGTGGTGGGCCGGCCGCCAGCCGCGCTGTCCCAGACGAGGAGGGCGCCGCTGCCCTCGTCGGGCACGTACACCTTGGTCCCGAGCACCTGCGGGACGCCGAGCTTGGCCGGGTCGTCCGGGGTGAATTTGGTGCTCTGCACCGAATTGGACGCGGTGTCGATCACCACGAGCAGCCCCGAGTCGCCGGCCGTCAGGATCGGCACCAGCGAGCCCTCCGTCATGGCGGGGGCGAGCGCGCCGCCCTTGGCCGCCTGGGCCACGCCCTTGGGGAGCGTGATCTCGCCGACGCCGCCGTCGGCGCCGACGATCGTGGCGGTGGCGGCCCGGGTGTTGACGACGACCGGCAGGCCGCCGGCGATGGTGACCGACAGCTCCTCGCCAGGCTCGCCGACCTTGAGCGGGCTCGCGGGCACCCCCTGCGACACCGGTACGACCTCGCCCTTGGCGATCACCGGCACCCACAGCCGGCCGCCGCCGTCAATGCGTGCCGCGCCGAGCGGCCCCGGCAGCGTGATCGGAGCGCCGGCCGAGTTGAGCGTGGCCGGGTCGATCCGCTGGACCGTGCCCGCCGCCGGGTCCACGGCGTACCCCGTGGTGCCGGACACCGCCAGTTGCAGGCCGGCCGCGCCGAAGTCGCGGGTCTGGGCGACAGTGAGCTGGCTGGGCTCGACCCGGCTGACGAAGCCGGTGCGCTCGTCGACGAGCAGCACGTTGGCGCCGTCCTGCACCACGCGCAGGTGGCGGCCGGACTTGTCGTCGAGGTAGCCGTCGACCTCGCCGGACAGGCCGTTGACGTGCACGATCCTGCCCTTGGCCGCACTCCGGAGCCAGGCGCCGACGTCGGCCAGCTTGGGATTGGCACTGGAGACGCCCACGCCGAACCAGGCCGCCGCGGCCACCAGGATCACCGCCGCCACGCCGGCGATCACCGCCGTGGACCGGTCACCCCGGAGCCCGGGGATACGCATACGTCACTCACCCCGTATATGTGATTACTTACGTTTGCCCCCGTATTATCGGGGATCACCCTAGCGCGCAGCTGTCTCATCCGTGTGCGTACCGGCTGGTAGCCGCGTTCGATTCCGAGAGTGTCGGTGGGACGCCGTACCTTTGTGCGCGTGCCCGAAGCTGTTCGCACGCGGCTTGGCCTGGCCAGGCGATTGGTCAGCTCCCGCGGGGCGCTGCGACCTCAATCGGACCAGCAGCAGAGCTACGCCGTCGGCGGCTTTCTGACCAGCTCAGTGCGCATTCAGAGGAGACCGGCGTTGCGTACCTTTATGGCGACTTGGACGCGGCTGTCGGTCCCCAGCTTTGCGAAGATCCGGGTGATGTTCGCCTTCACGGTGGCGATGCTCATGTAGAGATGCTCGGCGATTTCGGCGTTCGAGTTGCCCTGGGCCACCTCGATCGCAACTTCTCGCTCGCGTTCGGTGAGTCTGGCCAGCTCCCGCTGCGCCTCCGGGAATTGCGTTCGCGTCCGCCGGTGGCGGCGGCGATCACCTGTCGTGTGACACTCGGGGACAGCACCGGCTTACCCTTCGTCACGGTGCGGACCGCCTCGATTAAGAACCATGCGATGAGCCGCCAAACGGCGTCTGGGTGCCCCCTCGGCGGGCGAACGTCAGGCCGTCCAGTTCTCCACGGTGACTACGCCGCTGCCGGCTTGGGCCAGCCCGATGATCTGCGCCATGGATAGGCTTTTGCGGAACGTGTGGCCCATACGATCCTCGTGGAACGAGACGACTGGCTGACTGACATCGCGACGTCACCCGTTGTTGTCTTCAACGGGTCGAGTGGTGGCGCCGTCTGAGTTCAGGATGGCGGCGAGGTGGTGGATGCCTTCCTCGATGTGGTGGGGCGTGAGTCTGCTGTAGCCCATCACGAGGGCTGGGTGTCGGCCTGGCGCCGGGCTGGACCGGTAGCGGTCCAGGGGCTGTATGAGGATGCCGTGCCGGGCGGCGGTGGCGGCGAGGTGGGTCGCGTCCATGCCGTCGGGCAGCCTGACCAGGACATGCAGACCCGCGGAGATGCCGGTCGCACGGCAGGCGGGCAGGTGTTGGCGCAGGGCCGCGATGAGCGCGTCGCGTCGCTGGCGGTAGCTGCGACGGGTGCGCCGCAGGTGCCGGTCGAGGTCGCCGCGCTGGACGAACTCGGCGACGGTGGCCTGGATGATCGAGGTGGTGAACCGGTCACTGCGCGCGCGGGCGGCGACCACCTCGTCGCGTAGCGCCGGGGGGACGACCAGCCAGCCGAGCCGCAGCCCGGGGGCCAGGCTCTTGGAGAGGCTACCGGCATGGACGACGTGATCGGGCGCGACCCCTTGGAGGGCGCCGACGGGTTGGCGGTCGTAGCGGTACTCGGCGTCGTAGTCGTCCTCGATGACGTAACCGCCGCTGGTGCGGGCCCAGTCGAGCAGGTCGATCCGCCGGCTGGCCGAGAGCACCACACCGGTCGGGTACTGGTGGGCGGGTGTGACGAGCACCGCGCCGGCCCCCGATGCGGTCAGCCGGTCCACTCGCAGGCCCTCGTCGTCGACCTCGATGGGGTGGCAGCTGGCGCCGGCCCATTCGATCTGCTCCCGCCAGCTGGGGTGGCCGGGGTCCTCAACGGCGATGCCCCGCTCGGCGAGCACCCGGGCCAGCAGGCTCAACCCGTGCGAGAAGCCGTTGCACACCACGATGTTGTCCGGTTCGCAGGACACGCCGCGGACCCTGCCCAGGTAGTCGGCCAGCGTCTCGCGTAGCGCCGGGAGACCGGCCGGGTCGCTGTAGCCGAGTGACTGGTCGGGTAGGGACCGCATCGTCGTGCGGGTCGCGCGGGCCCACGCCGCGTGCGGGAACAGGCCGACGTCCGGGGCTCCGGGCCGGAAGTCGTAGCGGACGGCGGCCGGCTGCGGGCGGCGGCGCTGCGGTCCCTCGGGCGTGGTGATCGCGTTGACGACGGTGCCCCAGCCCTGTCGGGAGGTCAGGTAGCCCTCAGCGGTGAGCTGGTGATAGGCCGCGATGACGACACCGCGGGTGATCTGGAGATCCGCGGCGAGCGCCCGGGACGACGGCAACCGAACGCCGGGACGCAGCCGGCCCGCCCTGATGGCATCCCGCAGGCTCCGCTCCAGCTGGGCGCGCAGGCCACGTGGACGGGAGCGGTCAAGCTCCACGAACAACTCAGGCGAACTGGTACTCATAACTCATCCAGAATTGGAACTCTTATCAGCGCCACCCTATCCATACCGTTGGGGGCGCGGCACGGCAGAGATGCCGCACCGGCCGAAACCGCGAAGGGACAGCCATGACACTCGTGAACCAGCTCCCGCCCACCACGCCCCGACTGGACGAATTGGTGGCCGGAATCCGCGCCGCGCTGAACTACCACGGCGACTGGCAGCGCACCGCCCAACGCGCCGCGAGCGCGCTGCGACGCCACCTACCCTCACCCGAGCTGCTGACCGGGGTCCATCCCGGCGACCAGGAGGAGCTACGCGGTCGACTATTGCACGTTGAGCCGGACGGGACGTTCTCGATCCAGGCCGTCGTGTGGCCGGCCGGCCGGGTCACGCGGATCCACGACCACGTGACCTGGTGCGTGCTCGGCGTCATCCAGGGCGCCGTGCACGAAGAACTGTTCACACTCAGCGGCAACGGCGAGTTCCTCATCCCAACGGGAAGCACGATGAACGCGACCGGCACCGTCAACGGCTTCGCCCCACCCGGCGACATCCACCGGGTCGCCACCAGCGGCGACCGCACCGCAATCTCGATCCACGTGTACGGCACGGACCTGTCCCGCCTGGGATCCAGCTCGCTGCGCTACTACGACCTTCCCGTAAGGCCGTGATAACCCGAGGCCGCACCACCGCGGCCAGCCAGAGGCCAACCATCCACAAGCAGATCGCAGGAGATGACCAATGAACAACACCGAGCCGCCGCCCGCGACCGGAAAAGTGCTCTGGTGCTTCACGATGACCCTCGACGGGTTCGTGGCCGGACCACGCCACGAGGTGGACTGGATGACCGGTTTCTCCGCCCGACCGGGCGTGATCGACGAGTTGAAGGAGTCCACCGGCGCCGTGCTGGCAGGCCGTGACGGCTTCGACAGCGCCATCGGCGACTCACGGCCCTGGGGTGGGGCATGGGAAGGGCCGATCTTCGTCCTGACCCACCATCCCGAGGACGCACTGCCCACCCCGGATATCACGTTCCTGTCCTGCCCCGTGGAAGAGGCGGTCCGGATTGGCCTGGAGGCAGCCGGAGGCAAGAATCTCGCGGTGTTCTCGCCGAACATCGGCACCCAGCTCCTGGAGCTGGGACTGATCGACGAGATCGACATTCACATCGCACCGGTCCTGCTCGGCGAAGGGATTCGGCTATACCACAACCCCGGCAGGACCCCGGTCCGCCTCCACCGGCTCGACAGTGACGATCCCACCCTGGCCGCCCGAGTCCGGTACCGACCCACCACAACGGCGAACATCCCCCGGACAGAGCCGGGCAACTGAGCGATAGCAGTTGACGTCCGGCCGTCTCGCACCGCGACGGAACAGCCCGCCGAGCACCTGCTCACCGCTTCCAGCCAGGATCACGTCGTAGCTCATGATCAGCGAGACATGCCGCGAGCCCGACGGAGGTCGTTGCCGCTGCGGGAATCTGCTTCGGCCATGGAGAGACGGTCGGACACGATCAGCTTGTCACCGGCTTACCGGTTCCGCCGCGGCTTCGAGAAGAGCGCTGACGGTACGCGGCGACCTTGTGACGGTTCAGGCAGGTCGACGAGCAGAAACGCCGTTGACCAGCTGGGGAGGCATCGGTATACGCGTCGACGCACTTCGAGGCGTGACACGTTCCGAGGCGGGCCTGCCCATGGTTCATGAGCCACTCCAGCAGGCACGTACCCAGGGCGGCGGGGAGAACCTCGCCCGGTGTGTCGACCGTCCAGCGCAGGCCCGATTCGGTCGCGACGGGTGAAGGACGGGCGGATCGCAGGAGGCCGTTCAGCTCCTCGAACGCACGGCCGTCGTGCGCTGAGGAGAACACCCGGAAGGCTGCATTCGCCGCCGCGACGAGGTCCCCGACGGCGGGAACAGGCAGAGCGCCGGGCCACACCAACACATCGGCCGCATCGGGGTACGGCATCTCCTGTTCACCCGCAGCCGCGCGCGGGCGATGGGCGTACTCATTGACGAACTCGACCACGCGGCTCACGTCGAGCGCAGGGACGGCAAGCACACGCACAGTGTAACCCGAGGAAGCTGTCCTGCAGGTTACGTCATCTGGTAACCTGCAGAACCGTGTCTACAGGTTACGCATGGGTTGACCTCGATGTCCTGCCCACTTTCATCGCCGTCGTCGTCGTCCTCTTGCTGGTGCCGGGGCCTGACATGGCCTTCATGGTCGCCGCAGGGTTGAGAGCCGGCCGGAAAGGCGCGACCCGAGCCGCCTTGGGCGTCACCGCGGGAGTCAGCGTCTACGTCGTTCTCACGGCACTCGGCCTCGGCGTGTTCCTCGCCGCCGCGCCGAATATCGCCGACGCGATCCAGCTCGGCGGTGCCGCCTATCTCGTGTATCTCGCATGGGTGACCTGGAGGTCCAGCGGGTCGCCGCTAGAGACGTCCACCGTCCGGTCCGCAAACATGTTCCGGCGTGGGTTCGTGGTGAACATCTCCAACCCGAAGATCATGCTCTTCTTCACGGCGTTCCTGCCGCAGTTCCTCGGCGATGCCACCGACAACCCTGTCCTCCAGCTCGTCATGCTGGGCTTGATTCTGCAGATACTGGGACTTCTCACGGATCTCGCGATCGGATACGCCGCGGGCGCGATCCGCGACCGCGTGCTGCGTCGCACAGGGGTCCGGCGGCTCCTGGAGCGACTCGCGGCAAGCGTCTACGGCGCGCTGGCAACCGTCTTGCTGGCCGACGCCGTCCAGTGAGGCGACCCGCTGTGACTTCCGTTCTATCCCGACTGGGCTTCGTCGACCGTGACCGGCGATCCCGGCACCTCCCTCCCGGTGTCGTTCGCCCTGTGGGAGCCGCACCCGTACCGGCGGACGGCTATCGCCTCGCTCTGGGCGGAGATCGGCCCGGCCGCCGCGGAAGCCCGGCCCCTGCTGCTCGCGGAGCTCGTGAAACTTTCCGAACGCTCCCCGCGTTCGGCTGTGCACAGCGACACGTAGGGGGCACGGTGGAGCGCAGCGGCTTGCTGAGGGATCTGGTGGCGGTGCTCGCTTCGGGCAGGCACCGCGTGGTCGGCCTCGTCCCCGAGATCGACGGCGCGGAGGGGTTCGGCACCACCACACTGGCCGCGGCCGCCTGCCGCGACCCGGAGGTGCGGGAGCGGTTCCCGGACGGGATTGAGTGGCTGACGCTGGGGGACGAGCCACTGCACCAGTTCCGGCACCGCGTCAAGGAGCCCGAGGTCAAGGAGCTCCTGTCGCTGTGGAGGCGGCCCAGGCGGCTGGTGGTGCTCGACGACGTACGACCGCACGCGGCCGAGCTGGTGACCCGGGTGGCCGTGGGCAACGCCGTGGCGCTCGTCACCAGCAGGACGGCACTCCGGACCGGGCACGTGATCCGGTTACCCGCGATTCCCCGCGGAGACGACGACCCCAGCCAGGGCTGGCCCCTCCTCCGGACGCTGACGCGCTCGCTCGACGCCGTCCCCGACCACGTGTTCGACCTGGCGGATCCGTCCTCCCGGGCGCGAGCCGTGCACCAGGTGCTTGATCGCGGCCTGCCGGGGGCGCTCGTTCCCGCCCTCCGGGAGCGCCTGCTCGAACTGGGGGTGTTCGGCGGCGTCCGGCCCATCCCGCTGGACCTGCTGGCCGCCCTGTGGTGGGAGACGGCCGGCCTGTCGCGCGCGGAGGCCGAGCACACGCTGACCGAGCTGGGCGAGCGCGGCCTGCTCGCCCGCGCCCCTGATCGGGACGCGGTCCTGATCCCCGACGCCGTACGCGCCCACCTCCGGGCGGCCATGGTGCCGGACCGCGCCCGCCGCGCGAACCGCGCCATGGTGGAGATCGGCCTGCCGGGCGACGCCTTCTCCGACGAGGCCGTGACGTACTACTTCGAGCACTTCGCCGACCACCTCAAGGCGGTCGGCCGCAGGCTCGAAGAGCTGGTGTTCCAGGCGTCGTGGCTGGCCGCGAAGCTCATGGAGAACGGCCCGGCCCTGGTCCAGCGGGAGCTGGAGAGAGCCGGCACGGAGGAGGCGGAGCAACTGCACCGCACCCTGTCCCAGAGCCTGCACCTGCTGGGCGAGCCGCCCTACTCCGACCTTTCCGTGCTGGCCACGCTCGCCGGCCGCCTGCACCACCTGCCCAGGCTCGGCCAGGAGCTGCGCGACTTCCTCAACGCCTTGGGGGTGCCGTGGCTGGAGTGCATGTGGACGCCGCCCGACCTGCCGCATCCGTCGTTGCGGCGTACGTGGACGGCGCACGAGGACGAGGCATCCAGCGTCGCGATCAGCCCGGACGGCACATGGCTGGCCACCGCGGGCATGGACGGCCCGGTGCGGCTCTGGAACCGCGACGGCACCCCGCGGGCGACGTTGGAGGCGCACGTCGGTTCGGTCGATGCCCTGGCCATCGCCCCGTCCGGCGCGTGGCTGGTCTCCGCGACCGCCGGCGACGCCGTACACCTGTGGTCCGCCGACGGCGAGCACCTGAGGGAACTTCCCATCCGCGCCGCCAACGACGTGGCCGTCTCGCCCGACGGCACCTGGCTGGCCTGCATCTGCAGTGATACGACGCTGACCGTCTGGAGCCCGGAGGGCGAGGAGTTCTGGACGGTGGACACCGAGTGCGACACGGTGCTGTCGAGCATCGCCGTCGCCTCCGACGGCTCCTGGGTGGCCCACCTGTCCGACGGGCGGATCCACGTCTGGAACGCCGACGGGACGCCCCGGGCCTCGTTTCCGCACGAGGCAGCGCTGGCCGAGCTGACCGCACATCCGGTCCGCGACGCGATGGTGACCACCGACGGATGTGTCTACGGCCCCGACGGGGACCTCCTGGAGACGATCCCGATCGACGGCCACCCCCGGGACGCGGTCGCCATGGCGCCCGACGGCAGCTGGCTGGCCACCGGAAGCAACAGCGACCACGTGCTCGTGACCCGGCTCGACCGCCCCGCCACCGAACGGCTCTCCGGCCATCTCGGCGGTGTCTACGGTGTAGCGATCAGCCCGGACGGGACCTGGCTGGCCTCGGTCGCCACCGACGGCACGGCCTGCATCTGGGAACGCGAGGATCTGCCGCGCATCCAAGCCGATGACGAGTCACGCCGTGGCCTCCAGAACGCGCTGATCGTCGCCCCTTACGGCCTGGTGACCGCAGGCCAGGAGCTGGCCTACCGGGACGAGGCGGGCCACGCCGTCCGCACGTTGTCCGGCTTGCCCACCTTCAACGCCCTTTCCGGCTGTGACTCGTGGTTCGCGGCCCACAGCCGCGACGGCGAAGTCTGGCTGATCGACGGGGACGGCGGCGTACGGGGGAGCGTGCGCACCGATCACGACGGTGGGCAGCCGTCGCTCGTCGTCGCGCCGGACGGCACCTGGTTCGCCACCTGCGGCGAAGAAGGCGTGATCGCCCTGTGGTCCCGCGCCGGCAACGAGATCGGCCGCCTCCGGCAGAAGCCCGGGTGGCCGTGCCTGCTGGCCGTGTCCGCCGACGGCACCACCCTCGCCGCGGCGTCCGGCGGTGTCGTGCAGAGGTGGACGAGCCGGGGCCGTCGGATCGGCAGGGCCCGCCGCTCTGGAGACACGGTCGTGGCCCTGGCCCTCTCACCTGACGGATCCCGTACGGCCGCCACCCTCGCCTCCGGCGTCACCCGGGAATGGGACCACAGCCGGAAGCGGTCGGTGAACTTCGCCGGATCCCCAGGGGTCACGGCCGCCCTCTCCTACAGCCCGTCGGGCACGCTCCTGGCGGCGACGTACGGCTCCGCGCTGCAGCTGTGGGACGTCGCGGTGGGGGCGAGGCAGCCGCTCGCCGGCATCCGCCTCGGCGCCTCACTCAACGACTGCGCCTGGTCCCTGGACGGCACCCGGCTGTACGCGGTGGGTGACGCGGGCGTGTATGGCTTCACTCTCCACATGGCCGACGGGCGGTAACGGGAGGGGTTAGAAACTGCTCTCGGATAAGTGTCCATGAGTGTCTTTTAGGTGTCACGAGTGCTGTATGATCTTGTGCATGAACCTGACGGAATGGGCACGCGCACAGGGGATCGCCCCGCGTACTGCGTACCGCTGG